>NZ_JBIUYD010000008.1:0-222083 GCF_044744345.1 Kitasatospora sp. NPDC087315
GACTTGCCGGAGCCGGAGGGGCCCATGATGGCGGTGAACTCGCCCTGCGGGAAGGTGACGCTGACGTTGTCGAGGGCGACGACGCGGGTCTCCCCTTCCCCGTAGACCTTGTTCAGACCGGTGGCGCGGGCGGCCGCCCGGCCGGTACGGACGGCGGTTGCGGTCGACGTGGTCACGGGGGTGCTCCTTGGGGTCGCGGGATGCGGGGGGAGGTGCCGGGGCGCCGGGAGGCAGCCGGCCGGCCGGGCCCCGGGGGGTTCCGGCCGTACCTCCATGCTCCGCTGCGTGATCATGGTTTCTCGTCGCTCCGCCGGACGGTTGGCCTGACCACCGCTGGGCGTACTCCCTGGTAAGGCCCTCATCCTTCGGTATGACACGGACCCTGACCGGGGACCGGTGGCCGGATCGCACGCCCTGGGTGGCCAAATCGCGAACTGTTCGTCAGATGGCAAGGAAACATGACAACTTCCCTGGCTGGGAACATGCGAAAGAGGGAGGCGGGAGACTAGGCTCAGGGGTGGCCTGCACGGGGGTGGAGCACCACCTCCGGCCGGGCTCGGGCAGGTCCGCAGGCCCGGATGGTGGAACGCAGACACGGGCAGCTTAAAACTGCTTGGCCGCGAGGCCGTGCCGGTTCGAGTCCGGCTCCGGGCACCACTCGACGTCGCGGGGGCGCCTTCCGGCGCCCCCGCCGGGCGTCCTCCGGCGGATCATCCTCGCGGCGTATCCCGATTTCTTTGCCAAGCCATTACCCTGGTGGTCGGGCGGCGCTGTGCCGCCACGGAGGGAATGAGCAATGAGAAGCAGCAACCCGGTCTTCTCGCGGGAGGGGTCCTTCACCCGCGAGCCCGGCTACGCGGGTTTCGGCACCACCACGCAGGCCCCGCCGGCCGGGAGCCCGTACGCCGCAGACCCCCACAACCAGAGCAATCCGTACGGCAACAACCCGTACGCCCAGCAGTCGCAGGGGCAGGGGCCGCTGACCGACGAGCAGCTGGTCGAGATGTACCGGGCGCCGTCGGCCGGTCCGCTGGCGACGGGTCGGATGACGCTCGACGACGTGGTCGCGCGTACCGCCATGACGCTGCTCACCCTGGTCGCCGCCGGTGCGGTGGCCTGGTTCGCGCTGCCGGGCGAGAACTACGGCTACGCGGTGGGCGCCGGCCTGGTGGCCTTCGTGGTCGGCATGGTCGTCTCCTTCAAGCGGAGCGTCAGCCCGCCGCTGATCCTGCTCTACGCGGGTCTGGAGGGCTTTGCCCTCGGTGCCGTGACCAAGGTGTTCAACACCCTCTGGCCGGGCATCGCGATCCAGGCGGTGCTGGGCACCGCGGCGGTCTTCGCGGCGATGCTGATCGCCTACAAGACCGGCCGGATCCGGGTCACGCCCCGCTACACGCGGATCGGCATCGCGATCGCCATGGGCTTCGTGCTGCTGATGGTGATCAACATGGTCGCGTCGATGTTCGGCGCGGAGATGGGTCTGCGCTCCGGCCCGCTGGGCATCGTGGTCGGCCTGGTCGGCATCGGCCTGGGCGCCTTCTTCCTCTCGCTGGACTTCGCCGCCATCGAGGAGGCCATCGCCCAGGGCGCTCCGCAGAAGGAGTCCTGGCGGGCCGCCTTCGGGCTCACCCTCTCGCTGGTCTGGATCTACGTCGAGATGCTGCGGCTGATCGCGATCCTGCGCGGCGACGACTGATCCCCGCCGCACCCGCGCACTGCCGCCGGGCCCGGAGCCTCCCGCTCCGGGCCCGGCGGCTTTCGTTAGGCTCGCGGTATGCCCGAAGCAGCCTCTCTCACCGAAGTCGTCGACTCCCTGGCGGATCGTTTCCGCTCGATGCCGCAGAGCCGGCTGCTGGGCGCGGTGCCCGGCCACGACTCGCGGGCGGCCGCCGGACTGGCGCTGGCCCGGCGGCTGGCGGCGGTGGCGCTGGCGGCGGAGGGCGGGCCGGCGCGGGAGTTCCCGGACGCCGGGGCGTTCGCCGTCGGGGACCAGCTGGCGGTGGCCGGGCACGATCTGGCGGCCGCGCTGGCCGCCCTGCCCGAGGGCGCCGGGGTGCCGCTCCCGGCACCGGCGGCCGGGCCTGCCCCCGTCCCGGTGGTGCTGGCCGAGACCCTGGCCGCGGTGGCGGCGACGGCGGCGCTCTGCGCCTGAGGCGTACGGCCCGGGCGGTACCGGACCCGGGCGGACCCGGACAGGCCGAAGGCCGGCCGGGTCGGTAACCCCATGACCCGGCCGGCCTTCTGGTATGCGGTCAGATGCTCGCGACCACCCGGTCGGCGAGCACGTACACGGCGTCCTCGTCGGTGGAGAAGGTCAGCGAGTACGAGCCGGAGAACCGCGAACCGCCGAGCAGCCGGACGTCCTCGCCCGCCCGGACCGCGTCGATCAGCCGGTAGGCCGCCTCCCGGTCGCCGGGGGCGACGCAGAGCGTGGTGCCGTCGGCGAAGGCGTACACGTCCAGCGTGCCGAGCGGGCCGGGGCGGACGTCCACCAGTGCGACGCCCTCCTCGGCGAGCGTGGTCAGCCGGGTGTCGGTCCACTCGCGGGACGGCGCCTGGCTGGGGACGAAGTCGGGGTGCGAGGGGTGGCGGCGGGGGTCGGGCATGGTCACCGGCGCGTCCTCGACGGCGGGTTCGGCGTCCAGCAGCCCGGCCTCCAGACCGGTGGCCAGCAGGTCGGCCTCCCGGCGGGCCCGGGCGTCGCCGCCGGCCTCGCCGGACGGCGCACCGGCTGGGTGGCCCGGGCGCAGCGGAGCACCGCCCTCGGTGTCGGGGCCGGCGGCGACCGGTCCGACGACGCCCTCGTTGATCAGGTCCTCCAGCGCGGAGCGCAACGCCTCGCCGAACTCCGGGTCCATGGTGCCCGAGTGGTCGGCGGCGTCCTGCGGGCCGGTGGGGCGGGGAAAGAAGAGCGGCCACTCGTCGGTGCCGCCGAGCACACCGGCGAAGGGGGAGTCGAACAGTGGCGCGTCCTCGGCCGCGCGGGCCTCCTGCTCGGCCCAGAACGCCCGGGCCTCGGTGATCTCCCGCTCGCGGTCGGCGGCGAGCGCCTCGGCGACGGCCCGGCGTATCGCGGCCTCGTCGACCGGCGCGGGTACGGCCGTGGCCTGCGCGTCCAACCGGCGGGAGAGCCCTCGGAGACGGAGCAGCACGGCGGTCGACACGGCGATCAGGATCAGCAGCAGGATGGTGTAGACGGCGCTCACGGAACGTACTCCTAGCGAGGAGCGGAACGGGGTTACCTCTCCACACTGCCGCATGCGGGGCCGTTACCGCAGGGGCGAATGTCCAATTTGTCCACGACCTTCGCCTTTGTCCTCAAATTGTTAGGTAACACCGTTCTACGCTGCGGAGTTGATCCGCTCCGCACTGTCGATTTCCGGGCCCAAAACGACAGAATCGAGGGCCGGATCGACCTCTGAATGTGATCCGGCCCTCAATTACTCTGCGTCACTCCAAATGGGTGGTCTGGACCCTTGGGGGTTGACGGCGGAGGGTCAGCCGAGCCGCTCGACGACCATCGCCATGCCCTGGCCGCCGCCCACGCACATGGTCTCCAGGCCGAACTGCTTGTCGTGCCACTGCAGGGAGTTGATCAGCGTCGTGGTGATCCGGGCGCCGGTCATGCCGAAGGGGTGGCCCACCGCGATCGCGCCGCCGTTGACGTTCAGTCGGTCCAGGTCGATGCCCAGATCCCGGTAGGACGGGATGACCTGGGCCGCGAAGGCCTCGTTGATCTCGACCAGGTCGATGTCACCGATGGTCAGCCCGGCGCGCCTGAGCGCCTGTCGGGACGCCTCGACCGGGCCGTAGCCCATGATCTCCGGGGAGAGGGCGCTGACGCCGGTGGAGACCACCCGGGCGAGCGGGGTGATGCCCAGTTCGCGGGCCTTGGTGTCGGACATGACGACCAGCGCGGCGGCGCCGTCGTTCAGCGGGCAGCAGTTACCGGCGGTCACGGTGCCGTCCGGCCGGAAGACCGGCTTCAGGCCCGAGACGCCCTCCAGCGTGACGCCCGCGCGGGGGCCGTCGTCCGCGCTGACCACGGTGCCGTCCGGCAGCGTGACCGGGGTGATCTCGCGCTCCCAGAAGCCGGCCTTGACGGCGGCCTCGGCGAGGTTCTGCGAGCGGACGCCGAACTCGTCCTGCTCGGCCCGGGTGATGCCCTTGAGCGCGGCCAGGTTCTCGGCGGTCTGGCCCATCGCGATGTAGGCGTCCGGCAGCAGGCCGTCCGCGCGCGGGTCGTGCCACTCGCCGCCGCCCTCCTCGGCGCGCCTGGCGGTGCGGGCCCGGGCCTCGTCGAAGAGCGGGTTCATGGTGCCCGGCATGCCGTCCGAGGTGCCGTGGACGCTGCGCGAGACGGTCTCCACGCCGGCCGAGACGAAGATGTCGCCCTCGCCGGCCCTGATCGCGTGCAGCGCCATCCTGGTGGTCTGCAGCGAGGACGAGCAGTAGCGGGTGACGGTCGTGCCGGGCAGGTAGTCCATGCCCATCTGCACGGCCACGATCCGGGCCAGGTTGTGGCCCTGCTCGCCGCCGGGCAGGCCGCAGCCGAGCATCAGGTCGTCGATCTCGCGCGGGTCGAGCTGGGGGACCTTGGCCAGTGCGGCGCCGATGACGTGCGCGGTCAGGTCGTCCGGGCGGACGTCCTTGAGCGAGCCCTTGAAGGCCCGGCCGATCGGCGAACGGGCGGCGCTGACGATGACGGCTTCGGGCATGGCGGGCTCCTCGCTGAGTGACCTTCGGGCTGCGGCCGCCCGGGCGGTGGCCCGGCGGGTGGCCGGGACGGTCCGGGTGGACGTCCGGGAGGAAAGTTACCGTCTGGTAGTTCAGGCGTCACCAGCCCCGGCGTGTGAGCTGGCCGACGTGTTCCCGGTGTCCGGCCCGGGCCCGCCCCGCGGCTCCTCGGCGGCCCACGGGCCGGGCAGGCCGACCCGCAGCCGCTGCCGCAGCAGCGCCCAGCGCCGGGCCGCGCCCTCGGCGCCGACGGCCGCCACCTCGGAACCGGCCCGGCCCGCCGCGGCCGCCGCGGCCACCGCCACCGGCAGCACCGTCGCGTCCGGGAGCGTCCCGGCCGGCCGCTCCTCCTCGGGCCAGAGGCCGAGCGCGGCGCAGACCGAGGGCAGCACGGCCATCGAGGCCGTCGCGTAGCCCTGGGCCGACGGGTGGTAGCGGTCGGCGGCGAACATCTCCGGCCGGGCCGCGAACTCCGGCCCGAGCAGCGAGCCCAGCGAGACCGTCCGGCCGCCCGCCCCCACCACCGCGATGGTCTGCGCGGCGGCCAGCTGCCGGCTGAGCCGGCGGGCCACCCAGCGCAGCGGCGGGCGGACCGGCTTGATCGTGCCGAGGTCGGGGCAGGTGCCGACGACCACCTCGCACCCGTTGGCCCGCAGTGCCGCGACCGCCTCGCCGAGCTGGCGCACCGCGGCCTGGGCCGGGCTGTGCCGGGTGACGTCATTGGCGCCGACCATGATCACCGCGATGTCGGGGCGGTGCGGCAGGGCCTGCTCCAGCTGGCCGGAGAGATCGGCCGAGCGCCCGCCCGGGCGGGCCACGTTGACCAGCCGGACCGGCCGCTCCGCCACCGAGGCGAGGCCCGCCGCGAGCAGCGCCCCCGGGGTCTCGCGGGCGCGCAGCACACCGAGCCCGGCGGCGGTGGAGTCACCGAGGAAGGCGAGCACCAGCGGTGGCCGCGGCCCGGCGGCGGCGTCCGCGAAGGCCTCGCCGTACACGCCGTCGGCCTTGGGCGGGTTCGTGTCCAGGACGCCGATGGCCTGGACGGCCAGCTTGCTCTCGGTCAGCAGCACCCCCACCAGCCCCACGCCCAGCAGGCCGAGCCCGCCTCCGCCGTACGCCGCCGCGGTGGCGATCCGTCGGGCCACCCGGGCCCGCGACTCCTGTGCCCCTGGCATCCGGTGCCCCCTTCGCGTCCTCGTGCCGCCCCCGACGGGGCCACTCCAGCGCCTGTACACCTCTTCTACCCGCCGCCGGCCGCACGCTATCGGCCGGCGGCGTCCATCCGGGGGCCGGCCGGCGGCCACGCGCTGCGGGCGGACGTGGTGATTCCGGGGCCCTACGCTTTGGGTACCGAATGCACTCGCATGCCCACAGACCGGGAGGACCCCCGTGCGGTACCACAACTCGATCATCGACCTGGTCGGCAACACGCCACTGGTCAAGCTGAACAAGGTCACCGAGGGCATCAGCGCGACAGTGCTGGCGAAGGTCGAGTACTTCAACCCCGGCGGCTCGGTGAAGGACCGCATCGCGATGCGCATGATCGAGGCCGCCGAGGCCTCGGGCGCGCTGAAGCCGGGTGGCACGATCGTGGAGCCGACCTCCGGCAACACGGGCGTCGGGCTGGCGATCGTGGCCCAGCAGAAGGGCTACAAGTGCATCTTCGTCTGCCCGGACAAGGTGTCCACCGACAAGATCAACACGCTGCGCGCGTACGGTGCCGAGGTAGTGGTCTGTCCGACCGCCGTCGCGCCCGAGCATCCGGACTCCTACTACAACGTCTCCGACCGGCTGGTCCGTGAGACGCCCAACGCCTGGAAGCCGGACCAGTACTCCAACCCGGACAACCCGGCCTCGCACTACCACTCCACCGGTCCGGAGCTGTGGGAGCAGACCGAGGGGCGGATCACCCACTTCGTGGCGGGCGTCGGCACCGGCGGCACCATCTCCGGCACCGGCAACTACCTGAAGGAGGTCTCCGGCGGCAAGGTCAAGGTGATCGGCGCCGACCCGGAGGGCTCGGTCTACTCGGGCGGCACCGGCCGGCCGTACCTGGTCGAGGGCGTCGGTGAGGACTTCTGGCCGACCGCCTACGACCGCAGCGTCGCGGACGGGATCGTCGCCGTCTCCGACAAGGACTCCTTCCAGATGACCCGCCGCCTGGCCAAGGAGGAGGGCCTGCTGGTCGGCGGCTCCTGCGGGATGGCCGTGGTCGCCGCGCTGGAGGTGGCCAAGGAGCTCGGCCCGGACGACGTCGTCGTGGTGCTGCTGCCGGACGGCGGCCGCGGCTACCTGTCCAAGATCTTCAACGACGACTGGATGGCCGACTACGGCTTCCTGCCGTCGTCCACCGACGAGGCGCACATCAGCGAGGTGCTGGCCCGCAAGAACGCCATCGAGCACGAGGGCATCCCGCAGTTCGTCCACATGCACCCCAACGAGACGGTCGCCGAGGCGGTGCGGGTGCTGCGCGAGTACGGCGTCTCGCAGATGCCGGTGGTCTCCCCGGGCGCCGGGCACCCCGACATCATGGCCGGCGAGGTGATCGGCTCGGTGGTGGAGAAGCTGCTGCTGGAGGGCATCTTCGCGAACGAGATCACGCTGACCGACACCCTGGACAAGGTGATGTCCAAGCCGCTGCCGGTGGTCGGCTCGGGCGAGACCGTCACCAACCTGATGACGGTGCTGGAGAAGGCCGACGCGGCGGTGGTGCTGGTGGAGGGCAAGCCGCAGGGCATCGTCACCCGCCAGGACCTGCTGGGCTTCCTCACCGGCCGCGCCGCGCACTGACGCGCGGTCACCCCGGGGACTGGGCCGGTCGGCTGAAGATTCGTCCACGGCCCACGTGGTACACCGGCGTCACCTGCCCGCAGCACGTGGTTAACAAGGGTCGGGCATGGTGGTGTCAACGGCAAGACGCCGCACGAGGCGACGGCAACCGTCCGGGAGCGGCTCCCCGGCGACCGCGGTCGGCTCCGGACACGTCGGTCGGCCCTGACCCGGCCGGCTGTGTCCTTGGCCCTCCTTGCCCGGCATCGGGCAGGAGGGGCCCACTCCTTGCCCGGCATCGGGCAAGGAGGGGCCACCGTGGGAGACGCCGTCGTCCCGCCCCTGTCCGGCTTCGGCCGGTGGACAGGGTGCGGCGGCTCCCGCGGCATCCACCGCGCCGTCCGGCGCGTCTCCGCGGCTCCCGGGTGGGGGAGCCCAGACGGAGGCGGCAGGGCCGGTCCCTCTCCGGAGGGGCCGGCCCTTCCCGTACCCTCGCACGCATGACCAGCACTGAAACGACCGGCCAGGACGCACCGCGCTACGTCCGGCTCAGCATCGAGCTCATCGCCGAGATCACCGACGAGCAGGCGCTCAAGAACGCCGCCCTGAAGCAGGTGGCGGACGACGAGTACCTCGACGACGAGGAGCGCGCCCAGTCCGTCGAGGCCATCGACGTGGACCCGTCGGGTTCGCTCGCCCACTTCATCGACCCGGTCGCCCTCCTCGGCGACGTCCCGGGCGTGGAGCTCGCCTCGGCGACCTGGGAGTCCGCGCAGACCGAGTTCGACCCCGAGGGGGACGGCTGGGACGAGTACACGGTGGACGAGTCCGGCGAGTCCGCCGAGTAGTCGTCACGACGTGTGACCGCCCGGTCTGCTCACCGCAGACCGGGCGTTTTGCCCATATTTGGCGGGAAATTGAGTCGTCTCATACGATCGCTACCCGTCGGTGGTGGAACCGTGAAGGGGCGGATTGCGTTTCTGTATCCGTAATGCCCGGGATGATCAGCAGGGAGAAGACGACGTGACGGCACGGGACGCGCAGGGCCGGGCAGGCGGCGGAAACTGGAGTCGGCGCGGCGTGCTGGCGGGCCTGATCGGAGCGCCGGTCCTGCTGCTGGCGGCCTGCAACGACAGCAAGAGCACCGGGAACGCCACCACCGGCGGGAACGCCGCAGGCGGGAGCACCCCGGCCGCGGACGGCACCGGCGGCACCGGCACCACCGAAAGCCCGGCCACCAGCGCGAGCGCCAGCACCCCGCCGAAGACCTCGGCGGCCGTCATCACCGTCACCCCCGCCGACGGCGCCACCGGGGCCAGCTTCAGCGAGCCGGTCAAGGTCACCGTCGCCGACGGCACCCTCGGCTCGGTCACGGTCACCGACTCCACCGGCAAGGCGCTGGCCGGCCAGCTCTCCTCCGACGGCACCAGCTGGACCTCCGCCGCGGCCCCGGCCAGCGGCACCAAGTACACCGTCGCCGCCACCGCCACCGACAAGGACAAGCGCGAGGCGAACGCCAACGCCGCCTTCACCACGGCGACCCCGGCCAACACCTTCGTCGGCTACTTCACCCCCGAGGACGGCTCCGTCGTCGGCGTCGGCATGCCGGTGTCGATCAACTTCAGCAAGCCGGTCACCGACCGCAAGACCGTCCAGCAGGCGATCACCGTCATAGCCGAGCCGGGCGTCGAGATCGTCGGGCACTGGTTCTCCAGCACCCGCCTCGACTTCCGGCCGCAGGACTACTGGGCCAAGGGCACCAAGGTCACCGTCAAGCTCCGGCTCAAGGACGTCCAGGGCGCCAAGGGCGTCTACGGCACCCAGTCCAAGGACGTCCGCTTCACCATCGGCCGGGCGCAGACCAGCGTCGCCGACCTCGCCACCAAGAAGCTCACCGTCACCACCGACGGCCAGGTCAGCGCCGTCTACGCGATCTCCGGCGGCGCGCCCGAGTTCCGCACCTGGGGTGGCAAGATGGTCATCTCCGAGCAGTTCCAGCAGACCCGGATGAACTCGCAGACCGTCGGCCTCGGCAGCGAGTACGACATCGCCGACGTGCCGCACGCCCAGCGGCTGACCACCTCGGGCACCTTCATCCACGGCAACTACTGGTCCCCGTCGACGATCTTCGGCGGCCAGAACACCAGCCACGGCTGCGTCGGCCTGCGGGACGCCCAGGGCGGCCAGGACGCCGCCAAGGACGGCTACAAGTTCTACAAGAGCTCGATGATCGGTGACGTGGTCGAGGTCGTGAACTCCGGCGACAAGACCGTCGAGCCGTCCAACGGCCTCAACGGCTGGAACCTGGGCTGGGCCGCCTGGAAGGCCGGCAGCGCGATCTGACCGCGCTCCGGGCGGACGGCGAACGCGACGGCCGAAACCCGCCGGACTCCGGGCGGCCGGGGCGCCAGGGTGGAGGCATGACCACAACCACCACACCCGCCCTGGCCGTCCGCCCGATCGACCCGGCCGTCCTCGCGGCGCTGCGGGAGCGCGACGACGCGGGCCGCCCGCCGGTGCCGGCCGGGAACGAGGACGGCGGCGCCCCGCTGCGCTGCTGCCTGACCCGGGCCAGGCCCGGCGAGGCGATCCTGCTGACCGGCTATGCGCCGCTGCGCCGCTGGGCCGCCGAGACCGGTGCCGACCCGGGCCCGTACGACGAGACCGGTCCGGTCTTCGTGCACGCCGGACCGTGCCCCGGGGCCGGGGACGCCTGGCCGGCGGGCTTCCACGGCGGCGAGCGGGTGCTGCGCGCCTACGACCGGCGTGGGCACATCCTGCGCGGTGTGCCGGTCACCCCGGACACCGCCGAGGCCGCCGCCACCGAGCTGCTGGCCGACCCGGAGGTGGCCGTGGTGCACGTCCGGGCACTGCACTTCGGCTGCTTCCTGCACGAGGTCCGGCGGGCCTGAACCGGCCGGTGGATCAGCGCTCGGCGTAGTCGGCGAAGCCCTGCCGGTCGACGAAGACGCAGGGCTCGTCGCCGACCACCCGGGCCGCCCGGTCAGCCCCCGGTGCGGGCGACGCCGATCGGGCAGCTCGCGCCGGTGCCGCCGAGGCCGCAGTAGCCGTTCGGGTTCTTGGCGTCGGACAGGTACTGCTGGTGGTACGGCTCGGCCGGGTAGAACGGGCCGGCCGGAGCGATCTCGGTGGTGACGGTGCCGAGGCCGATCGCGGTCAGCGCCGGCTGGAAGGCGTCCCGGGTGGCGGTCGCGGCTTTCTGCTGGGCCGGGGAGTGGGTGTAGACGGCGGACCGGTACTGGGTGCCCACGTCGTTGCCCTGGCGGTTGCCCTGCGTCGGGTCGTGCGACTCCCAGAAGGTCTTCAGCAGGCGCTCGTACGAGATCACCGCCGGGTCGTAGACCACCCGGACCGCCTCGGTGTGCCCGGTCAGCCCGCTGCACACCTCCTCGTACGTCGGGTTGGGGGTGTACCCGCCCTGGTAGCCGACCAGCGTTGTCCAGACGCCGGGCAGGCGCCAGAACGTCCGCTCGGCGCCCCAGAAGCAGCCGAGCCCGAAGTCGGCCACCTCCAGCCCGTCCGGGTACGGCCCGGTGAGCGGGTGCCCGAGCACGGTGTGCGGCTCGCGCAGGGCGAAGGACGGCTCCGGCCGGCCGGGCAGCGCCTGGTCGGGAGGGACGAGCGAGGTCTTGTGACGGTTGAACAGCACGGCCTGCTCCAACTGGTCGGCAAGGATGGCAGACAGTCCAACGCCGACGGCCGCCACCGGATTCCGGAGGCGGCCGCGAGCGGGTGGGGCAGGGGGTCAGGCGGAGGTCCCGGCGGCCTTCGTCGAGGCCTTGACGGCGTCGATCCGCGTGTCGACGAAGTGCTGCCTGGGGTCGTCGTACCAGGCGGCCCACGGCTGGGGGATGAACCGGCCCAGCGCGCGGTACTGCTCCATCGCCTCGGTGGCCCGGCCGGCGCGGGTCAGCGCGAAGGCGAGCCAGCCCCGGGCGTACAGGATCCGGTGGTGGCCGGGGTCGGCGGCGGCCAGGTCGGCGAGCGCGGCGTCGAGCGCGGCGCCCACCTCGGGCCGCTGCCAGGCGGTGCGCTTCTCGTCGTCCCGGGCGAACTGCTCGTAGTACGCCTCCAGCTTCATCGGTGCCAGCAGGCTGCCGGCCGGCGCCGCGGCGACGGCCTCGTCGATGAACCCGTGCATCAGCTCGTGGCTGCCCCGCCACTTGGCGCACCAGTACTGCAGGGCCCGGTTGTGGGCCGCCCAGTGGTACGGGTCGCGCTTGACGATCTCGGACCACAGCGCCCCGAACCGGTCGTGGTCCCAGCCGAGGCCCATCGCGATGGAGAGCTGGGTCGCCCAGGGGTTCGGGTCGTCGGGGGCCAGCGCGGCCGCCTCGGCGGAAGCCTCCTCGGCCTCCCGCAGCACCCGGTGGAATCCCGCGAACTGCTCGGCGGACACCTGCCGGGCGGCCGAGCCGGTGCGGATGTTCCAGGCCAGCAGGACCAGCGCGTCGGCGTGCAGCAGTGCGGCGGTCGGGTCCTCGGGCCGTTCCTCGCGCCAGGCCCGCAGCCAGGTGTCGTCCTCGGCGGCCAGCTGCGACAGCGGGCGCATCCGCCGCACCCGGGCGTCGGCGTTCGCGCCGCCGGCCAGGTACGCGGCGGCCGGCCGCCAGTCGCCCGACTCGGCGGCCCGGAGCGCGGCCAGCTCCTCGGGGCCCGGCTCGCCCTCCACGACCAGCTCGCTGCCCAGCAGCAGGCCGTGCTCGGCCGGGGTGATGGTGTTGCCGGCGCGCTCCTCCTCGGCGAGCCGCCCCTCGTGGCGGGCGATGGCGGCCCTGGCCCGCTCCAGCTGGGCCAGCTTGCGCTTGGCGAGCCGGGTCATGACCACGGGGAACAGCAGGGCCAGTCCGACGAAGGTCAGGACGATGATGCCGATCACAGATGTTCTTCCGGATAGCGGGGAAAGGACGGCGGAACGGTCAGGCCGAGACGGGCTCGGTCGCGCCGGCGAGCAGGGCACGCAGCGGCGCGGTGTCCGGCCGGTCGGCGCAGGCGGAGTCGAGGGCCCGGTCGAGGGCGTCGGCCATGCCCTCGGGCAGGCGCAGCTCGGCCGAGCGCGACCAGGAGAACTCCCAGGAGGCCAGGCCGCTTTCGACGAGGGCCACCACGAAGGCGTGGCCGAGCTCCTCGCGCAGCACGGGGCGGGCGAACTCGCGGACGGCCCGGCCGGTGGCGGCGGCCGCCTGCTCGCTCTTCGGCAGCAGGTCGGTGAACTCCCACGCCCGGCCGCCGTCGACGGCGTCGAGCAGGCCGTGGACCGTGGGCGGCAGGCCCAGCCCGGTCAGCGCCCGGCAGGCCGGACCGGCCGCCTCACGGGCGTGCGCCAGCATGGCCGTCCGTACCAGCTCCGGCCATTCCACCCGCTGCTTGCCGGCGGCCTCCGGGACCAGGCTGACGACCTCCAGCTCGACGAGGACGCGCTCGGCGTCGTGCAGCAGGGCGAAGGCGGGTCCGGTCGCACCGGCGCCGCGGCCGTCGTCGGGCAGTGCCTCGACGGCGGCGACCCGGCGGTCGATCGGCGGGTGCGAGTCGTACGGGTCGGGCTCGTGCTCGGGCAGGCCGAGGGCGAGATCGGCCAGCTCCTGGCGACGCTTCGGGTCGCTCAGCAGGTGGGCGAGGCCGCCGTAGAACTGGCCGGGCGGCGGGAGCAGGCCGGCGCCCCAGCCGAGGGTGGCGTAGCCGTTGAGGTAGAAGCCCTGGGCGGCGTCCAGCACCGGGACCTTGCGCAGCGCGGAGGCGGTGGCCTCGCGGCCGGCCAGCCGGGCGGCCACCAGGTCGGCGGCGTACTCCTGACGGCGGCTGACCGACTCGGAGACCCGGAAGTACAGCTTCGCGTACAGGGTGAAGAGCTTGGCCAGCACCCGGTCGACGCCGCCGGTGGCCTTCTCCTCGGACGGCTTGCGGCCCTTGGCGATCCGCTTCTCGGCCTTGGCCTGGAGCTTGGCGGCCTCCTCGGCCTTGTGCGCGTCGGCGCTCTGGTGCAGGTCTCCGACGGCGCGCAGGATCGCGGTACGGCCGGCCACGGTGATACCGGCCAGCCGGACGTCCTGGTTGCTGTAGTGGCCGAACTCGTGGGCCAGGACGGCCTCCAGCTCGCCCTCGGTGAGGCCCATCAGCAGCGGGGTGCCGATCACCAGATGGCGCTTGCCGGGCAGCAGGCCGAGCAGCCTGGTCTCCTCCAGCACACCCGCGTTGACGTCAGGGACGAGCCGGATCCCGGCCGGGCCGCGGACGCCGGTCCGCTCGGCGACGCGGTCCACCACGGCCCAGATCGCGGGCTGCTGTTCGCGGTCGGCGGGCACCCCGGGCAGCTCTCCGCCGTCCTCGCGACTACGGGTCAGGAAGACCGCCCGGACCACGGGGTAGGCGACGAGGGCGGTGAGCGCCCAGATCTTGAGCACGCCCGGGTTCACGTGGCCGGCGGCCTGGTACAGACCGACATCGAGAACGATCAGGCCCACGACGATGCCGAGGGCGAGCAGGTAGAAGCCGGCGAGCATCACCACGGCGGTCAGGGCTCTGGTGGACGTGCTCATGCCGGTGGGATGCTGGGGCGCGCCCATGCGGTGGTCCTCCCCCGGAGGGTGCCGCAGGGTGCGGCGCTGGTGAACATGTGTACGGTGCGTGCAGATCGTAGCGGCCGGGTGTGACGAGCTGCACCGGGCTTTCGCTCTGACCGGGCTTCGACGCATTTGCGCACTACCCTCAGTGCTATGACCGAGCACCAGCTTCCCCAGGGCTTCGAGACTCTCGCCATCCACGCGGGTCAGGAAGCAGACCCCCAGACCGGGGCCGTCGTCACGCCGATCTACCAGGTGTCCACCTACAAGCAGGACGGGGTGGGCGGCCTGCGGGGCGGTTACGAGTACAGCCGCAGCGCCAACCCCACCCGTACCGCGCTGGAGGAGTGCCTCGCGGCGCTGGAGGGCGGCGCGCGCGGGCTCGCCTTCGCCTCCGGCCTGGCCGCCGAGGACACCCTGCTGCGCACCGTCCTCAAGCCGGGCGACCACATCGTGATCCCCAACGACGCCTACGGCGGCACCTTCCGGCTCTTCGCCAAGGTGCTGACCCGCTGGGGCGTCGAGTTCTCCGTCGCCAACACCCAGGACCTGGCGACCGTCCGCGAGGCGCTGCGCCCCAACACCCGCGCGGTCTGGGTGGAGACCCCGTCCAACCCGCTGCTGGGCATCACCGACCTGGCCGCGCTCGCCGAGATCGCGCACGGCGCCGGCGCGCTGCTGGTGGTCGACAACACCTTCGCCAGCCCGTACCTGCAGCAGCCGATCTCGCTCGGCGCGGACGCGGTCGTGCACTCCACCACCAAGTACATGGGCGGCCACTCGGACGTGGTCGGCGGTGCGCTGGTGCTGGCCGACGCGGGCCTCGGCGAGGAGGTCGCGTACCACCAGAACGCGATGGGCGCGGTCTCCGGGCCGTTCGACGCGTGGCTGGTGCTGCGCGGCATCAAGACCCTCGGCGTGCGGATGGACCGGCACAGCTCGAACGCGGAGAAGGTCGCCGAGCTGCTGGCCGGCCACCCCGAGGTCAGCCAGGTGCTCTACCCGGGCCTGCCCGAGCACCCCGGCCACGACATCGCCGCCAAGCAGATGAAGGCGTTCGGCGGCATGGTCTCCTTCCGCGTCAAGGGCGGCGAGGAGGCGGCGGTCGAGGTCTGCAACCGCGCGGAGCTGTTCACCCTCGGTGAGTCGCTGGGCGGCGTCGAGTCGCTGATCGAGCACCCGGGCCGGATGACGCACGCCTCGGTGGCCGGTTCGGCCCTGGAGGTGCCCGCCGACCTGGTCCGCGTCTCGGTCGGCATCGAGTCGATCGACGACCTGCTGGCGGACCTCCGGCAGGCGCTGGGTTAGTCCTGCCGCCCTGGCCGGTCCGCGGTGTACGACTCCATCGCGTGGTTGAAGCGGGCCAGCAGGGCGCAGAACGCGCGTTGTTCCTCGGGTGGCCAGCCGGCCACCAGGCGGCGGGTCAACTCGGCCCGTCCGTCCTGCACTTCGGCCAGCCGGCGGGCGCCGAGCGGGGTCAGTGCGAGCCGTACGGCACGGCGGTCGGCCGGGTCCTGGACCCGGCCGACCAGGCCGGCCGCCACCAGCGGGGCGACCTGCCGGGTGACCGTGGAGGAGTCGACGCCCAGGGCGTCGGCCAGCGCCTTCACATTGGCGGGCCCGTGCCGCTCCAGGCGGTCGAGCAGGAGATAGGCGGCGCGGTCCAGCGCGCCGACGCCGTCGGAGGTCCGGACCTGTTCCATCCGGCGGGCGAACACCGCCAGATGGTACTGGAGTTGGGCGTGCACGGGGTCGGTGCGGTCGGTGGCCTGGGGCGAGGTCGTCGTCATCGCGGCTCACGATCGTCGTGCGGTGAGAGAGGCTCAGAGGCAGCAGCGTACGCGGGCCGGGCGGGCCCGGGAACAGGCCCGGCGTCCCCGGCCGGCCGCCGCGGCGGCCGTAGGCTGGCGTTATGCAGAGCTGGCCGATCACCCTCGACGACGTCCGCGGTGCCCAGAAGATGCTCGTCGGGGTCGCCCGGGTGACGCCAATGGAGGGCAGCCGGCACCTCTCGGCGCTGATCGGCTCGCCGGTCCACCTGAAGTGCGAGAACCTCCAGCGCACCGGCTCGTTCAAGCTGCGCGGGGCGTATGTGCGGATCGCGGGACTCTCGCCGGTGCAGCGGGCCGGAGGGGTGGTCGCGGCGAGCGCCGGGAACCACGCGCAGGGGGTGGCGCTGGCGGCCTCGCTGCTCGGGGTCCGGTCGACCGTCTTCATGCCGGTGGCCGCGCCGCTGCCCAAGGTCGCGGCGACCCGCGAGTACGGCGCCGAGGTCCGGCTGCACGGCGCCACGGTGGACGAGGCGCTGCAGGCCGCGCAGCGCTACGCGGAAGCGACCGGCGCGGTGTTCATCCACCCCTTCGACCACTGGGACGTGGTCACCGGCCAGGCCACCGTCGGGCTGGAGATCCTGGAACAGTGCCCCGAGGTGCGCACCATCCTGGTCGGGGTGGGCGGCGGCGGGCTGCTGGCCGGGATCGCGGCGGCGGTCAAGCCGCTCCGCCCGGACGTGCGGGTGATCGGGGTGCAGGCGGCGGGCGCGGCCGCGTACCCGCCCTCGCTGGCGGCGGGGCGGCCGGTGTCGCTGGAGCACATCGCCACCATGGCGGACGGGATCATGGTCGGCCGGCCCGGGGACATCCCGTTCGAGGTGGTCAACACCCTGGCGGACGGCGTCCGGACGGTCTCCGAGGACTCGCTCTCGCGGGCCCTGCTGCTGAGCCTGGAGCGGCTGAAGCTGGTGGTCGAGCCGGCCGGGGCCAGCCCGGTCGCGGCGCTGCTGGAGCAGCCGGACTCGTTCGAGGGGCCGGTGGTGGCGGTGCTCTCCGGCGGCAACATCGACCCGCAGCTGATGCAGCGGGTGCTGCGGCACGGCCTGGCGGCGGCCGGCCGCTATCTGTCGCTCCGGGTGCGGCTGGCGGACCGGCCGGGCTCGCTGGCGAACCTGCTGGCGGTGCTGACCGAGGTGGACGCGAACGTGCTGGACGTGGCACATGTGCGGATCGACCCGCGGCTGGGGCTGACCGAGGTCGAGGTGGACCTGCACCTGGAGACCAAGGGGCCGGAGCACTGCGCCCTGGTGATCGGCGAGCTGCGGGACGCCGGGTACGTGGTCTCGCAGTAGGGCCGGCCGGGCGGGATCCGGAGGGAACTCAGGGCGGAGCCGTCTCCCTTGACGCGATATATCGCGAGCTGCCAGACTCGCGATACATCGTGTTTTGGGGCCCGGCGGACCGAGGGCGCCGAAACCGAGTCGCCCCCATGCCCGAACACGGGCAGAGTGGGGCAGATCACTCACCATCGTCCGAATGTCGTTCGAGGAGATGAGACAGGCCCATGGCGCCAGCCATCCAAGCCGAGAATCTGGTCAAGACCTTCGGTGACGTACGAGCCCTGGACGGCGTCAGCCTCGACGTCCCCGAGGGCACGGTGCTCGGGCTGCTCGGCCCGAACGGCGCCGGCAAGACCACCACCGTGCGCGTCCTCACCACCCTGCTCCGCCCCGACTCCGGCCGCGCGGTGGTGGCCGGCGTCGACGTGCTCAAGCACCCCAACCAGGTCCGCAGCCTGATCGGCCTCTCCGGCCAGTACGCGGCGGTGGACGAGTACCTCACCGGCTTCGAGAACCTCCAGATGGTCGGCGAGCTCTACCAGATGAGCGCCCGCGACGCGAAGGCGCGGGCGCTGGAGCTGCTGGAGTGGTTCAACCTCACCGAGGCCAGGAACCGCACCGCCAAAACCTACTCCGGCGGTATGCGCCGCCGGCTCGACCTCGCCGCCGCCCTGGTCGTGCGGCCGCCGGTGATGTTCCTGGACGAGCCGACCACCGGCCTCGACCCGCGCAACCGGCTCGCCCTCTGGGAGGTCATCGAGACCCTGGTCGAGCAGGGCACCACGCTGCTGCTCACCACCCAGTACCTGGAGGAGGCGGACCGCCTCGCCCACGACATCGCCGTGGTCGACCACGGCCGGGTGATCGCCCGGGGCAGCGCCGACCAGCTCAAGGCGCAGATCGGCGGCGAGCGGATCGAGGTCGTGGTGCACCGCGCCGAACTGGTCGGCGACGCGGTCGCCGCGCTGGCCGGGTACGCCAAGGGCGAGCCGGTGCTGGAGAGGAACACCCGGAAGATCACCGTCCCGGTCAGCGGCGGCGCCCGGGTGCTCGCGGACGCGATCCGCGAGCTGGACGCCCGGTCGATCGAGATCGACGACATCGGCCTGCGTCGTCCGACCCTGGACGACGTCTTCCTCTCGCTCACCGGCCACGCCGCCGCGGCCGAGGGCGAGGAGAACGGCGTCGAGGGCGGGGAAAGGAGCCGGGGCCGGGGCGGCCGCGGCAGGGGCACGACGGGCGGCGGGGACGGCCCCGGCCCCGGCCCCGGCCCGGACAAGCAGGCCGTCGCGGCCGGTAAGGAGCTGTGAGATGACGACCGCCACCGAGCACGCCATCGGCGGAGCGGTACCCCGGCAGCGCCGGGGCGCGGCCGCGATCCTGCACGATTCCTGGGTGGTCGCCCGGCGGAACCTGCGCCGGATGACCCGGATACCCGAAATCGTGGTGTTCGGGCTGATGCAGCCCGTGATGTTCGTGCTGCTGTTCTCGTACGTCATGGGCGGGGCGATCCAGATCCCCGGGACGCAGGCCAGCTCGTCCACGTACATCCAGTTCCTGATGGCGGGCATCTTCGCCCAGACCGTGACCTTCGCGACGGCCGGAGCCTCCGCCGGTATCGCCGAGGACATGACCAAGGGCCTGGTGGACCGGTTCCGCTCGCTGCCGATGGCCCGTTCGGCGGTGCTGGTCGGCCGTACCCTGGCGGACCTCTGCCAGACCGCGTTCACGCTGGTCGTCCTGGCGATGGTGGCGCTGCTGGTCGGCTGGCGGACCGACGAGGGCGTACTGAAGGCGCTGGGCGCGTTCGGGCTGCTGCTCCTGCTCGGCTACGCCTTCTCCTGGATCGGCGCGCTGATCGGCCTCTCGGTGCGCAGCCCCGAGGCGGCCACCTCGGCCGGGCTGATCTGGCTGTTCCCGCTGACCTTCATCTCCAACGCCTTCGTGCCGATCGGCAGCATGCCGGGCTGGCTGCAGGGGATCGCCTACTGGAACCCGTTCAGCGCCACCGTGCAGGCCTGCCGCGACCTGTTCGGCAACCAGGTCGGCCCGGTGGACAGCGCCTGGCCGATGCAGCACGCGACGCTGGTGTCGGTGCTCTGGTCGCTGGTGATCACCGCGGTGTTCTCCTGGCTGTCGGTGCGCAAGTACCGTTCGGCCAGCGCCTGAGCCCCGCCGGAGCAGCCGCGAGGGCGGCCGCGGAGACTCTCCGCGGCCGCCCTCGTCAGGTGCGGGTGATCAGCCGGCGTACGGCTTGACCTCGATGATCCGGACCGAGGCCTGCTTGCCGTTCGGCAGCTCGTACGTCGCGTCGTCACCGATCGTCTTGCCGTCGATCGCGCGGCCCAGCGGCGACTGCGGCGAGTAGATGTCCAGGTCGTCGTCGCCGGCCACCTCGCGCGAGCCGAGCAGGAACTTCATGGTGTCGTCCTCGTCGCCGTCGAAGGCGACCGTGACGACCATGCCCGGAGCCACCACACCCGAGTCCGCCGGGGCCTCGCCGACCTTGGCGCGCTCCAGGAGCTGGGTCAGCTGTCGGATGCGCAGCTCGTACTTGCCCTGCTCCTCCTTGGCCGCGTGGTAACCGGCGTTCTCCTTGAGGTCACCCTCTTCGCGCGCCGCCTCGATCTTCTGGGCGATCTCGATGCGCCAGGGGCCGGTCAGGTGGTCCAGCTCGGCCTTGAGCTGGTCGTAGCCGGACTGAGTGAGCCAGGTCACGTGTTCGCTGGTCTGGGTCACAGGTGCTCCTCGTAGGTGCTGGGGCTGTGCTGAGGGTGTGAGTCGTCAGCCGGGGTGGTGGTGATTTCGGTCTTAACTACAAAGCAACGCCCGCTCCCGTACCATCCGGTGCGGAAGGGGCGAAATCACGAGCCTAACAACTCCCGCCGACAAGCGGGAGGGTCGTTGGCGCGCCATTGACGACAGCATTGCGCCAAGGTGTACAGCAATGGTGCGGGGCTCCTCTACGGATTCCCGCTCCCGCGATCGAATATGCGCCCGGGCGTGCCGCAACCGCCGGGGGTCACTTGGCGGGGGTGCATCCCAGCAGCTCGGCGGTGGTGCCGCGGGCGGTGGTCCGCAGGCTCACCACGGCGTCGTAGCTGGAGCCGTCCGCCGGTACGGCGAAGTCGGCCACCCCGACGACGGCGCCGTCCTCGCCCTGCGAGCGGACGGTACAGCTGCCCGCCGTGCCGTCGCCCTTGCGCACCGCCAGGTGCAGCCGCATCTCGGAGTCCGAGACCGCCTCGAAGGACGGGACGGTGCCGTTGATCTTCGTCTCGCGGATCAGGTAGGAGCCGCCGAGCCAGGCCACCAGGCCCAGCAGCAGCACGCCGCAGGCCGCGCCCACCACCTTCAGACGGCGGTCCGCCTCGCGGTCGCCGCGCCGGCCGTAGCGCCCCTCGGGCAGCTGCGGGGTGGTGGTGCCTGCGCTCATCGGGGTCAGTCCTCTCCTGGGGAGGGCGTCCCCCGGCCCGGCGGCCGGAGGGTACCCCCAGGGGCCAGGGGTGGTGCGGGGGAATGGAAGGGTCCTCCAGTCCGTCACTATAGGAGGGGCACGCCCGCGGCCGGTCCGGCGGGGGCGGGGCTCGGCCGTGTCGGCGCCATGCCCGGCCGGTCCCGCGGTGACGCGGTCCCGAACTGAGCGGCTCGGACGATGGGCAGACCGGACTTCGCGGAAGGCCCAGACATTGTGGAAGGAACGCTGGCGTTGACTGAGCAGTTGCGACTGATGGCGGTGCACGCTCACCCGGACGACGAGTCCAGCAAGGGTGCGGCCACCATGGCCATGTACGTCGACCAGGGGGTGGACGTGCTCGTGGCCACCTGCACCGGGGGTGAGCGCGGGTCGGTCCTCAACCCCAAGCTGCAGGGGCGCCCGGAGATCGAGGAGAACATCCACGAGGTCCGGCGCAAGGAGATGGACGAGGCCCGCGCGATCCTCGGGGTCACCCAGGCCTGGCTCGGCTTCGTCGACTCCGGCCTGCCCGAGGGGGATCCGCTGCCCCCGCTGCCCGAGGGCTGCTTCGCCCTGCAGGACGTGAAGGAGGCGGCCGAGCCGCTGGTCCGGCTGATCCGCGAGTTCAAGCCGCAGGTCATCACGACCTACGACGAGAACGGGGGCTACCCGCACCCCGACCACATCATGACCCACAAGATCACCATGCTGGCCTTCGACGCCGCCGGCGACCCGGACGCCTACCCGGAGGCCGGCGAGCCCTGGCAGCCGCTGAAGCTCTACTACAACCACGGCTTCCCGATGGGCCGGATCCGCGCGCTGCACGCCTACCTCACCGAGCACGGCCACGAGTCGCCGTACGGCGAGTGGATCGAGGGCTGGGAGAAGAGCGGCCGCAAGGAGCGCGAGATCACCACCCGGGTCCACTGCGGCGACTGGTTCGGCACCCGGGACCGCGCGCTGATCGCCCACGCCACCCAGATCGACCCGGACGGGCCCTGGTTCCGTGTCCCGCTGGACGTCCAGCGGGAGGTCTGGCCGACCGAGGACTACGAGCTGGCCCGCACCCTGATCGACGCCGACCTGCCGGAGGACGACCTGTTCGCCGGCCTGCGCACCCCCTCCATGGCGGTCGAGGCCGCCGACACGCGCGACTGACCCACCCCCGGTGGCCCGGCTCGTCGTGAGCCGGGCCACCATGGAGAGATGAGCACCCCCGTGAACCTCACCCACCTCGCCGCCTCGCTCGCCGTCGACGACGCCAAGGTGACCCCCGGCCTGCTGGGCTTCGTCGTCTTCGCCGCCCTCGGCGTGGCCACCTGGTTCCTGGCCAAATCGATGAACCGGCAGTTCAAGCGCGTCAACTTCGTCGAGGAGCCGGAGCCGCCGAAGGAGTGAGACACCGCCCCCGTACCGGCGCCGATGCGCGAGGATGGGGGCATGCCGAACCACCTCGCCGATGCGACCTCGCCGTATTTGCTGCAGCACGCCGAGAACCCGGTCGACTGGTGGCCGTGGGGAGTGGAGGCGTTCGAGGAGGCCCGCCGCCGCGGGGTCCCGGTGCTGCTGTCCGTGGGGTACGCGGCGTGCCACTGGTGCCAGTGGCACTCTGCGTAATCGGTTGATGGCGGAACGAATACTTTGCGCCTCTGCGCCCCCTCGAACGCCGCGGACCCCGAGGCCGCCAGGCGCCCGGATTCTCGGCGTGCTGAAGCAGATAAGGCCAGGTCACACCAGCCCGCTGGTTCGTGCCAGACAGCCTCTCACATAGTCCCGAGCTCAGGTGTGTGACCCGCACAGCTCGGCCTGCTTGGCTGATTTGCACTCATGGGCCATCACGTGGTGGACGGGAATCGGCCGGGATTCGAGCCGATAGCCCCTGTAGCGGCCCGGCTGGTCCGGCTCTGCCATTGTGGCGTTCTTGGGTACAGCGTTGTAGGCGCCATCGGCCCGGTCGCTCGTAGCGCCACCTGCCCCACCTCGCCCCTCGCGGACCGTCCGAACGCTGCTTGGGTCCAGGTCATTGCCGGCCCTCCGCTGTGTTCTCCCCGCGGGTGTCATCTTGTCCTGCGCGACCGCGAGTGGGGCTGCCCATGTCGCCGAGGCAGCCCGTCAGCGAGTCCTCTCGCGCTCTGAAGGCTGTCTCGTTGTCCGACAGGCCACCATCCGACTTGTCACATATTGTGCAGCTATGCGTCGGATGTGCTGCTGCTTCGGCTCCAGCGCGGGTCAGGGGAGAGGGGTCGTGCTGTGTCGGACAGCGCCGAAGCGATCCACAATCGGCTTGCCGAGCTCGCCGCTCCGACGGCCAGTAGCCGGGTCATCGACCTGGGATGCGGTGCCGGACCGACGCTTCTGGCGCTGAGCCGTGTGGCTCCCGAGGCTACGTTGATCGGGATAGACAGGTCTGTGGAGTTCCTCCGGCAAGCTCAGGAGGAGCTTCATGGTCACCTCGGCTCGGTGATGGCCCTCGCTGCAGATCTTCAGACTCCGCTGCCGTGCGGGGATGAGAGTGCTGACGTCGTTCTTTCGTACAACACCGTCGAGTGCCTGCCGGACCCGGAGCAGCTGCTGGCAGAGGTCGCTCGGGTTCTCCGGCCAGGTGGGCGGGCGGTCCTTGCGCACGTCGACTTCGATTCTCTGGTGATCGCCGGCGCGGATGCGGACCTTGACCGACGGGTCTGTCACGCTTTCGCGGACGATGTGCAGAGCTGGATGGATCACGCGGATGGGCGGATCGGCCGCAAGCTGGGGCTGCTCCTCGCACGGAGTGCACTGAGGCTGGTGAGCGTCGAACCGCTGTTGACGTGGTCGACCGAGCTGTCGGGACACGCGGAGGCCCGGATCGGAGAGATCCGAAAGGCGCTGTTGTCCGCGGACAAGCATGGCCGCGGCACGGTCAGTTCGGCTGAGGTGGAGAAGTGGTACACGGCGGTGCAGGAGGCGGATCGCCTGGGCGGGTTTTTCTTCTCCGAGCTGGCCTTCATCGCGGTCGCCGAGCGCCCAAGCGACGGGCGTCTGGCCGACGGCACCGCACCGCCGGCTCGCGATGGCGTCCTGCCCGGGCGTGAGGACTGCTGGGTGTCGGGGCATTCCGCCGCCGCGTGACGGACGGCTACGGCACGGCGCGGCCTCGGAGCACGTTGTCGGCGAACGAGCAGATGGCCTTCTCAGAGACGCCGAGCGGAGCTGTGGTGTCCAGGGTGAGTACTGGGTGCTCGGGGTCGGTCCAGGAGAGCTCGGGTGCGTCGGGTGCGGGGTTGGCGCGGTAGGCGGGCGAGGGCCGGAGGGCGTCGCGGGCGTGCCGGAGCTGTTCGGGTGCGCGGACGTGGATGAGGTGGAGTCGTTCGCCGAGGAGGTGGGCAGCGAGCCGCCGCTCCGCAGGCGTGGAGGTCACGAGCGTGACGATGCCGATCGGGTGCCGGAGGGCGGCGTGGGCGAGCGCCTCGATGGTGGCGGTGCGGTCTTCCGGGGACCAGCCGAGGTCTCGCAGGACGCCGGTGGCCCGCTGTTCGTCGGCGTCGTACAGGACACAGTCGCGGTGCTCGGGTTGAAGGTGGGCGAGGAGTCGGCGGGCGAGGGTGGTCTTCCCGGCAGCCGGCAGGCCCATGAGCCAGAAGACCGCGGAGGCGGGTGGGCGCGTCACGCGGAGTGGCCCCACCTCTCGCACCAGTGCTTGAGCAACGGGGGGATGTCTGCGTGTGCGGGTGGCGGGGTGGCTTCCTGGATCCGGCCGGAGGCGATTTGGGGCGACCAGTCGCCGATGCCGTAGACGAACGGGCCGTGGTCGTGGCGGCCGTAGTCGAGCATGGCCGGCCTCCAGGGGATGCCGATGTACTCGCACAGGGCCTTGCAGGTGGTTTCCGGTTCAGCGGTCAACTGCTCGTAAGTGACGCTGACGGAGGTGGGGACGTAGGCGGCGGCTTCGTCGAGGGCGGTGGCGAACTTGTCGACAGTGACGGCGGCTTCGGCGAGGTCGGTGGCGTCGCCGGCGCGGCGGATGGAGTCGGCGATGGCCACCGGGTGGCGGCGCAGGATGATGTAGCGGGCGTCGGGCCAGCAGTCGACGAGGCGCTGCCAGATGAAGACGTTGCCGGGGGACTTCTCGACGAGCACGGTCTTGCCCGCTTCGGTGAGTTGGCGGTGCAGTAGCCGGTCCCATAGGAGGTGTTCGAGGTCTTCGCGGCCGAGGCCGAGGGTGCGCATGGCAAGGTCGGTGAACTCGTCGTCGACCGTGACGGTGAGGCCGCCGAGGTGGAGTTCGTGCGGGGCATGGACGTCGGGGTGGGAGCCGAGCAGGCAGCGCAGCAGGGTCGATCCGGAGCGGATCGGGGAGAGGACAAAGACGGGCGAGGGGACGAGGCGCTGGTCAGGCACGGAACTCCTCCTTCACCTGGTGCTCGCGTTCGGCGAAGACACGCAGTCGGGTTTCGAGGTCGCGGCGGTAGTGGGCTGAGCCGGGGGCGGTCTTCTCGTCGCAGTGGAAGATCCGCAGCGGGAGCTGGTGCAGGTAGCCGATGCCGGGCCCGGCGGGGTGGGCGAAGGTGTAGGAGAGCCAGTCCTCGTAGTTCAGCCAGCTCTGGCCGTCGTCGTGGAACCGGTCGCCGGGGATGCCGCCGGCTACGGCCATGACGGGCCGCGCGCGGTGGGTGTCGTAGATCAGGAAGTGGGAGGAGACCCGGTTGACCGAGCGTGCTTGGGCGCTGAGGACGGGGCCGGCGTCTTCGAGCTTCCACTGCCAGCAGTCGTGGTCGTCGATGCGCTGAGCGAGGGCGAGCTGAGGGCAGCGGTCGAAGGTGTCGGCGATCTCGGCGAGGACGTCGGTGGCACCGGGGGCGCGGAAGGCGACGACGTCGCCCTCGATGGTGATCAGGAAACGGCTCTTGTCGGTGACGAAGTGGGTGTGGATGTTGTTGGCCTGGTCGCCGGAGGCCCGGTGGCGGGTGCGCCAGCGCAGCCGTACCTCGTCGAATCCCCAGGTGGAGTGCGCGAGTTCGGTGATCTCTTCGATCGGGGCGCTCTCAGCGCCGTCCACGACGAGGACCAGGTCGTAGGGGTGGCGGGTGCCCCGGCAGAGGGCGTCGAGGGTGGTGGGGATGGTGCGGCGCAGGAGTTCGACGTCGCTGTGGACGAGGTAGGCGATGGTGAAAGCGGGCGGGTAGGCCACCGGGGTCACCACCCTGCCGGTCCGGTTACGTCCGCCGCGGCGCCGCAGTCGGGCGGGGCTGCGGTGGTGAGCAGTGCGCGGGTGTCGGTCAGCATGGCGGCGGTGAGTTCCTGGGAGTGGTCGTGGATGGCCTGTTCGATGCCGCGCTCGATGTCGTCGGGGATGTGGGGGTGGCCGACGCACATGCCCATGACCTGGTACTTGGCGGTGGTGCCGAGTCCGATGCGGTCGGCGAGGTCCTGGAGGGCGAAGAGGTCGAAGACGACGGTGCCGCTGCGGTAGAGGCGGTCGGCGAAGGCCGCGGTGTAGCGGGAGACGAGTGCGCGTACCGCCCCGTGGAGTTCGGTCCGGCTGTAGGCCTCTTGGAGGGCGTGGGCGACTGGGTCGGGGAGGAAGACGAAGGCGCACCGGTAGAAATCAGAGGTGCCGAGGAGACGGAAGGTTCCGGTGCGCTCCAGCAGGTCGACCATCCGCTGGTAGGTGGCCTGGCGGGCTTCTACGAGCCGGCCGATGCCGTCAATGCCCTGGTGCTTCATCAGGGCCCACAGCTTGAGTGATTCGAAGCCGCGGGAGCCGTAGAACGGGGTGATCAGCCCGAGGTCGAGGCAGCCGGGGTCGTCGGCGCGGTCCGGGTAGCGGGCGAAGTGGCCGAGCACGGTCGGGTCGCGGAAGAGGACGTAGCTGGAGGGGTAGGAGACGAACAGGCCCTTGTGGGGGTCGAGGGCGACGGAGTCAGCGCGTTCGATGCCGACGAGTTGGACCTTGAGCTTCTCGGAGAACAGCAGGCTGCCACCGTGGCAGGCGTCGACGTGGAACCAGACGCCGTGCTGGGCGCAGAGGTCGGCGAGGGCTTGCAGGTCGTCGATGCCGGTGGTGCGGCAGTTCCCGGCGACGCCGACGACCATGAAGATCCGCTTGCCGGATGGCGGTGAGGCCAGCAGGTCGGCGATCGAGGCGGGGTCGCTGGTGAAGTCGGGGGTGGCGTCCGCCCACAGGAGTCCGTCTGTGCCGAGGCCCAGGGCTTGGGCGGCGGCGACGTAGGAGAAGTGCTCGACGCCGCCGGCCAGGAGGATCACAGGCTGCTCGGGGATGGCGCGCAGGCCGCTGTGGCGGACTTCGGGGTAGGTGTGGGCGAGGGCGGCGGCGATGGCGATGTGGTTGCTCATGTTGCCGCCGGAGGTCCACATCCCGCCGAGCGAGGCGAGCCCCTGGTAGGCGGTGAGCGGTGCGACCTTGTAGCCGATGAGTTCGCGCAGCCAGGTGATCAGCTGGGCTTCGATCACGCTGGCGGCGGGCGCGCTGCGGTCGAAGGCGATCAGGTTCTGGTTGAGGAAGGTGGCGACGATGTCCGCGGTGAGGGCGGCGATGCTGTCGCCGGTGTCAGGGAAGGCGAGGTAGCGCGGGTCGGCCTGGGAGATCGACCAGCTGGCGATCTCGGCCAGGGAGTCCATGAGCTGGTCGTCGCTGGTTCCGGCGTGGGGGATCGGCCCGGCGAGGCGGTCGATGAGTTGGCCGACCGTCGCGTGCCGCAGGACGCGGTGGTCGCGCAGCTCGCCGGAGGTGAAGTCGAGTCCGAGGTCGACCGCCTGGTGCAGCATCCGCCGACTGTCGTCCCGGGGACGGCTGCTCAGCAGGGCGGGCGGTTGGGGGTCAGGCACGTCCGAACTCCATTCGATACACGCAGCCTTCGCACGAGGACCAGGCGGGGCCTTGGATGAAGGACTCCCGCAGCGACTGGTACGGCGGCGCCGTCCAGATCTCGGCCATCGGCGTCTGGTGGATGTTGCCGAGCACGTTGCCCGGGCTGGACTCCATGTGGACACAGCACGGCGTGACGTCGCCGTCCTTAGTGAGGTAGCTCGCGTCCCACGGCCACGGACAAATGGCGTTCGCGGCGGCCGGGGAGGTGAGGCGGGAGTAGTCGAAGATCGACAGCTGCAGGTCGCGCTCGTCTGCCCGTGCGAGGCCGGCCTCCAGGCACGGGACGACGTCGTCGGCGGGGAGGGCGAACAGGGACTCGGTGTTGAGGCTCTTGTCCTCGCCCCAGTGGTGCAGGCTCTCCACGCTGACGCGCCCCAGGCCGTGGTCGGCGACGAAGTCGACGATCGCCGGGAACTGTTCCAGGTTCGCGGCCGAGAGCGTCACGGCCGCGGACAGTCCCGTCTCCCGTGCTTCGGTCAGCGCGACCGCTTCGCGCAGTGCCGTGCTCAACTGGGTCAGGCGCAGCCCGGAGCGCATCCGCCCGAGCGTGTCGTCGTCGGCGCCGTCGACGCTGATGGCGATCAGTCCGAGCCCGGCAGCCAGGACCGGTTCGAGCCGGCGGCGCACCAGCAGGCCGTTGGTGTTCGTCGAGGTGAACACGGAGCGGTCCGTGCACGCCTGGACGTAGGCGGCGAAGTCGCGGACGATCAGTGCCTCCCCACCGCCGACGAAGGAGACGTGGCCGAGGTCGGGGAGCTGGTCGAGGAGCGCGACGAACGCCTCCAGGGGCAGGTGCCCACCACTGCTCTCGTGTACGGCCCGAAGGCAGCCGGCGCAGGCGAGGTTGCACAGGTCGGTGAGTTCGACCTGCAGGTACTGCGGCATGGCGGTGGGCTGTCCGGGGGTGAGGCCGTAGCGGTCGAAGTCGTCGGTGACGAGGAACTTCCGGAACCGCTCGGGCACCGTGATCTGCGGCGCGCGTTCGGGTATCACCCGGCCACAGTCTTCCGGTAGACGGAGACGCTCTCGTCGGCGAACAGGGCGAACTCCTCCACTCGGCGGGCGAACGACG
The DNA here is from genome assembly GCF_044744345.1 of Kitasatospora sp. NPDC087315. NCBI lineage: Bacteria > Bacillati > Actinomycetota > Actinomycetes > Kitasatosporales > Streptomycetaceae > Kitasatospora > Kitasatospora sp. NPDC087315. The sequence goes on from NZ_JBIUYD010000008.1 coordinate 28,597, forward strand.
GTACCCGAGGGGTCAGTTGCTCGGATGCCACGTCGATCGCCCGGGTCCAGGCGACCGGATCGCGGTACTCCTTGACGAGGTGGACATCAGGGTCGTCTGTGAGGTGGTGCATGGACGGGACGGCCGAGGACCACACCGGGACGCCCAGGGCCCGTGCCTCGTGCGCCACCAACGGGTGGTTCTCCCACCACAGCGAGGGCACCAGCAGCGCCCGGGCGTCGGCAAGCACCGGACCGACCTCGGCACGGGAGTGCGGGGGAAGCCAGCGCACCCGGGGATCTGCTGCGGCGACGGCGCGCATCCGCTCCTCGTAGGCGGTGTCGTCCGGCACGGTCGCGATCACCAGCGGCAGGTCGGTGAAGCTACGGCGGTAGGCGTCGAGCAGGAGGTGCAGGCCCTTCTCGGGCGAGCACCTGCCCAGGAACAGCAGATACCGTCCGCCGCCTCCGCTGGTGGCGAGCGGAGCCCAGGCGTCTGGCAGTCCGTAGCAGGCCCGATCGCGGACGACCTTGCTCACGTCGACGCCGGCCTTCGCCAACTCGGCGGCCTGGTGCGGCGTCTGCGTCCACAGGGCCCGGGCCCGGTCGTTCAGCCAGGCGAGGTTCCGCGCCCGCCAAGAGGCCACGTCGCCGTGCGCGTTCTCGGGGGCGTTGAGGCATCCGAGGCAGTCCTGGGTGGGTGCGGCCGCCGTGCACTGCGTGCCGGTGGACCGGATGACGAGCTGGTGGTCGGGGCAGACCGCGGTGTAGTCGGTCAGCGTCGCGACCACCGGCACCCCGGCCAGTGACGGGAGGTCGAGGAAGCCCAGGCCGATGCGGCTGAAGTGCAGCACATGCACGACGTCCACGGCAGGACGTGCGGCAAGCAGTCGCTCGACCTGGCGGGCCTGCCCCGCCTCCTGGGTGCGCCAGTCGGCAGGGTAGTCGTCGCCGAAGGCAGCCGGCAGGCTCAGGTACTCATCGGCCGTGCGACGGTGCGGTGGCGGTGGCTCGCCGGCCGCGAGCCAGCTGACGTGCACGCCGCGGGCCGTCAGCGCCCGGGCGAGGTCGTCGGCCAGGATCTCCGTACCGCCGGCGTCGTCGCCTGCGAATCGGTGGGTGGTCAGAAGGATCCGCAAGTCTCCGCCCCTCAGCAGGTGTTGCCCTGGAGACCGGCCCAGCGGCCGATCGGGGTGAGACCGGCGGGCATCCGCCCGTTCACACCGGCAGCCTCCGAGCCAGAGGGAGTCTCCGGTCCGGACAGTCGCAGAACCCCGGTGCGGGAGCGGTCGAGGACCGCGAACGGCTCGTGCAGGGCCATCGCGGTCCAGCCGCCATCCTCGAAGTCCACGAACACGTTCACCCCGAGACCGGCCCCGGTCTCGCCGTGTGCGGGCAGGGGCAGATGGAGCCGCACCTGTTCCGCTTCCCAGGAGAGGTCGACGTCGGCTGCGTCCTCCCAGACGGGATCGGGGTGCGGGACGCGGCGGAAGCGATCCGTGGGCGCCTGGAGCCGCCTGGCGCCATCGCGCGTGGCATGCCAGTGGTGCTCGCCCGGCCACTGCTGGGCGGCGAGGTCGTGCAGGGTAAAGGCACCCGACCCCAGCGGCTGCAGGCGAACCCTCACGGCGCGCACGGCATCGGGAGTGTCGCCCAGGTCGAGGCAGACCGCCAGCTGGTCGTCGTCGAGCGCGAGCCGGGCGCGCAGACCAGCCGAAGTCGCCAGGCCGCCCCGCAGCCGTCCAGGGCCGCCCAGCGGGATGGCCGAGTCCTCGTCGTGGCCCGGATCCGCCAGGAGGCGGGCGGCTGGCAGGTAGTCGGCCTCGGGGGGTGCGGTGAGCACCTCGTCGGTGAGTCCGTACGGGGCGGGGAGGGCGTCGAGGACCTCGGGGTGCTCCTCGCGGAGGGTGATGACGAGGCGGACGGCCAGGTCGGTGATGAACCGGATCAGGTCGCACTTGACCTCGTCGGGGCTGGTGATGTCCCCGTTCGCCAGCACGGCCTGGTAGTAGCAGCCGCCACCGCACACGTACCGGGATGGGCAGGTAGAGCATCCGTCGCGCTGGTCGACCACCAGGTCGAGGTAGCGGCTGCGTTCGCTGTCCTCGACGCCGGTGGAGGCGTGCCCGATGTGCCAGCCGGACTTCCCGATGAAGTGCGCGCAGGGGTAGAGGTTGCCGTTGGTGTCCAGGTAGGTGCCGCTCTTGCCGGCCCCGCACCGGTAGACCTGCGCCGCGCGGTCCTTCACCCGGTAGAAGAACCGCATGAAGAAGTCCTCGGAGTTCAGGGCGAGGAGCCGGGCGAGGATGCCCTCCGGCGGCTGGGCGAGGAGGTGCTCGACGAGGTCGGCGTAGCCCTGGCGGAAGGCCGGCAGCGTGGCGGCGTTGAGGGCGTAGTCCTTGTCGTGGGTGGCGTTGACCGGCTTCATGTAGATGTTGCGGGCGCCGACGTCCTCGAAGAGGTGGCGGAAGATCATGGTGAAGTCGGTGCAGTACGCGGTGAGGACCGCGGAGACGCCCATGTCGGGGTAGCGGGCCAGCACCCGGTCCAGGACCGGGCGCACGTGGTCGTAGGTGCCGCCACGTCCATTGGTGTAGAAGCGGACCCGGTCGTGGACATCCTTCGGGCCGTCGAGGCTGATGTCCTGGGGTGGGCCGAGCCGGTCGGCGAGCTCCGGCGTCATCGACAGCGTCGCGTTGGTGACCATCGGCCCGGCCCACACCACGCTGACCGGCGAGTCGGCCAGGCCCTCCTCCACCAGGGCCTGGACCTCCTCGTGCATGTGCCGTACCAGCATCGTCTCGCCGGCGAGCCCGAAGTCGACCCGGCTGTACCGCGCGTCCTCCTCGACGAGCCGCTTGCGGTGGGTGGCCAGGCCCTGCACCACCGTCTCCAGGGGAATCGTCACGGGCTTGCCGTCGGCGTGGACCCGGTCACGGAACGAGCAGTACGTGCAGCCCATGTTGCAGGAGTCGGTTAGGGAAAGCTGCGCCTGCGGGTACGCCTCGCGGTAGGACGTGATCTGGTGGACCGACTCCAGTCCGCCGCACGGGCACGGTAGGCCCGGGGCGGTGATCTGGCCGCCGCGGACGTGGAAGACGTACCCGTCCGCGAAGGAGACGTGCGCGGGGTCGCTGGTGGAGTGTGCAATCGCGTCGCTGATCACGGTGGACCTCTCGGGTTGAGATGGTGCGGATCGGGGCGGTACGGGGATTACGGGTTTCGCGGGCCTGGTAGTCCCAGGCGCTGGCGGAACAGGTGCAGCCGAGTGGCGAGCCGGGAGACTTCACCGCCGACCTTCCCGCCGGCCGGGTGGGCGGGGTCGGCTGTCTCCCGCAGGGCGAACGTGGCATGGACGAGATCGCGCAGCTCCGCGGCATCCTCGGCGCCGATCACCTGTGGGAGGAGGGCGAGTTGCCGCTCCACGGTCACCGGCATCCGCGAAGGCGCCGAGGCGGTGGACGCCAAGCGCGCCAGCGCGGCCCGGGATTCGAACCACAGGTACTTGGCGGTGTACTCGCGGCCCTGCTCTTCGTACTGGCTCGGGCGGCCGATGGTCTCAGCCGATGGCGGTCTCAGGACTGTCGTCGCCCAACCTGGGTCGTGAACGGCGGAGCCTGGCCGACGGAGCTCGAACCACTCGTGAAGGTCGCGGCTCGCGTTGCCGTCGGCGTTGACGAGGTCGTGCTCGACCGGGCGCGCGGCGGAGCCCTCGGCCTCCAGCCCGAGGCAGGTGAGTGCCTCGGTCAGCAGGTCCTCCGCCGGCCGGTGCCCTCCGGGGAACGCTGTCGAGCTCAACTCGAAGTCGATGTCGCTGCCGAGGCCCAGCACCCCCTGGGCGCAAGAGCCCCGCAACAGCAGGTCCAGTTCCTCGATCCGCAGGACGGTGAGGACGACGTCGGCGAGTCGACCGGTGATCTCCTCGGCCACCGTAGCCCGCTCGCACGCCGAGTCCCAGCCGCTCGCGCGAGCCAATTGGCCGATTCGCTCGGCCAGTTGCTCAAGCGGCACGGCTTCGGCCGGAGGCTTCGACTCGGCGGCCGAGAACAGTGCCAGGACCCACGCCCGCCGTAATGCGGCCAGATCTGGTGGAGAAGCGGTCGGTCGACTGCCTGTCGTCAGGGCATCCAACTGTCCGAGCAGGGACGCATAGGCGTCCTCACCGCGTTGCTCGCGCAGGTGCGCGGTCAGCACGGTGTGGAAGACGCTGAGCCTTGCGGGAAGGACGTCCTCGGCGAGGTGCCCCAGAGTGGCGGCGCTTGCCGATCCGGCCCTTGTCAGCGGGAGTTCGCTCGCGAGTGTCGCCTCGATCCCGTAGCGGCGGACGTCCCCGTGGGGCGCGCCCCGGGCGAGCCAGCTCGCCAGGACGGTCTCGAAGTCGTCCAACACCGCCTGCTCGCCCGGCGGCGAGGCGGGGATGCGGTCCCGCAGCTTGAGGTCGTGTCCGAGCAGGTCGGACCAGGCGATGTCCCACTTCATTAGGGTCAGCTCGTTGGGGGTGGCTCCGGCCGGCACCAGGAGTGCGTCCTCCCAGTCGATCAAGACCGTCCGCCCGACCCGGCGGAACAGGTTCCGCGGCACACACCCCGACGCCTCGACCCCTCGGTCGAGCAAGGCCACCAGCAGGCCGGCGACAACGGGAACGGACAGACCGTTCGCCCCGTTCCCGGCCGACAAACGCTTGCCCAGATACGGGGAAACCAGTGCGGCACCCTGGCCGGGCAGTGGGACCAGTTCGGGAACACAGACCTCCACGGCGCCGAACCCGTCGACAGTCAACCCGCCCAGACGACGCGCGGACTCGGCGGCCAGATCCCGCTCCGAGCGCGCAGCCCCCAGCGGCCGGAGCTTCGCCACCAGGTCACGCCCACGGTGGCGAAACCGGCGCACCTGCCCGCCAATGTCGACGAAGTCGGGGTCATCGAAGGCATCCCCGCCGCTTGCCCTGTCGAGCGCCTGCCGAACTGAGACTGCGAGGTCCCCCGAATCACGCGCACCCCTTGTTGTTCTGCTCACCTCACTCCCCTCCCGAGTGCCGCACGCAGATCTGCCACCGTAGCCGCTCCGTCACCGTGTGTTCGATCGAATTAGCGGATTCGGCCACCGGCTTCCGGTCTGCGTGGAGCCGCACGAAGCGGAATGACAGCTCCCAATTGCTGATGATCATTCAGTTCTGCCACTCATCAATGCTGTTGGGGAGCTATGCAGTGCCGGGCGGCTGCGCATAATCGGCCTCTCGCCCGCGAGAGCATGGGACAATCGGCGCGCGGCGCCGACCGTCCACCTGGTGCGGTTGCTGTGCCACTCCTGCGGCCTGTCCGCGGATCCGCCCTCTCACAGAAGTGGTCCTTCGTTCTATGGCTACGGTCCTCTCCATCGCCGACGCGGTGCAGCAGCGCATTGCTCAGGCGATCTCCACCGCGTTTCCCGACGCAGCGGACAGCGACCCCCAGCTGCGACGAAGCGACCGCGCCGACTTCCAGGCCAACGGGATCATGAGTCTCGCCAAGCCTCTGCGGACCAACCCCCGCGAGGTGGCCACGCGCGTCCTGGAACACCTGGCCGCGGACGAGGTGATCGCGAGCCTGGAGGTCTCCGGCCCCGGATTCGTCAACGTCACCGTCACCGATGCCGCGATCCTTCAGCGGCTGGCCGCCCGCACGGCGGACACCCGGCTCGGTGTCGGCAGCACCGCCGACCCCGGCGTCACGGTAATCGACTACAGCCAGCCGAACATCGCCAAGGAGATGCACGTCGGCCACCTGCGCTCAACGATCATCGGCGACGCGCTGGTACGCGCCCTTGAGTTCACCGGCGAGAAGGTCATCAAGCGCAACCACCTCGGCGACTGGGGCACCCAGTTCGGCATGCTCATCCAGTACCTGATCGAGCACCCCGGTGAACTCGGCGACGACACCGAGGCCGCCGACTCCGGCCCGTCCATGTCCCGCCTCAACCGCCTCTACAAGGCGTCGCGCGCCAAGTTCGACAGCGACACCGACTTCGCCGACCGGGCCCGGCGGCGCGTCGTCGACCTCCAGGCCGGCAACCCAGAGACCGTCGCCTCCTGGCAGAGCATGGTCGACGAGTCGAAGGTGTACTTCGAGGCCGTCTACGCCCGCCTCGGCGTCCTCCTCGAAGACGCCGACGCCATCGGCGAGAGCTACTACAACCCCATGCTCGCCGACGTCTGCGCAGACCTCGAAACCTCCGGCGTCGCCGTCCGCTCCGACGGAGCCCTGTGCGTCTTCTTCGACGACATCAGGGGCCCCAACGGCGAGCCGACCCCGCTCATCGTCCAGAAGAGCGACGGCGGCTACGGCTACGCCACCACCGACCTCGCCGCCATCCGCGACCGCGTCGGCCTGCTCGGCGCCAACCAACTCCTCTACGTCGTCGACAGCCGCCAGGCCCTCCACTTCCAGATGGTCTTCGAAACCGCCCGCCGCGCAGGCTGGCTCCCCGACAGCGTCCGCGCCCTGCACCTCGGCTTCGGCACGGTCCTAGGCAAGGACGGCAAGCCCTTCAAGACCCGCTCCGGCGAGACCGTTCGCCTCATGGACCTCCTCGACGAAGCCGTCGACCGGGCCCGCACCGTCGTCTCCGAGAAGAGCCCGCAGCTCGCCACCGAGGAACTCGAAGACCGGGCCAAGCAGGTCGGCATCGGCGCGGTCAAGTACGCCGACCTCTCGACCTCCCGCACCCGCGACTACATCTTCGACGCCGACCGCATGGTCTCCCTCAACGGCGACACCGGCACCTACCTCCAGTACGCCTATGCCCGCATCCAGTCCATCCTCCGCAAGGCCCCCGAAGGCGTCACCCCGACCGCCCACCAGGGCCTCGCCCTGGAGCCGGCCGAACGCGCCCTCGGCCTCCTCCTCGACGAGTTCGGCGCCACCATCACTCAGGTGACCGGAACGTTCGAACCCCACCGGCTCTGCGCCTACCTGCACAGCCTGGCATCGGCGTACACCACCTTCTACGAGCACTGCCCCGTCCTCAAGGCCCCCAGCCCCGAGGTCATGGAGACCCGCCTGCTGCTCTGCCAGCTCACCGGTCAGACCCTCCGACAGGGCGTGGACCTCCTCGGCATCGGAACGCCCGAGAGGTTGTGACTCCTTTGGCGGGGCCAGTGGAACGCGGAGTGGCTGAGCCGGGCAGACAGGCCGAGGTCAGCCACCCAAGAGTTTCGCGTGCCCCAGTCGCACAAGCGCGCCGCTCCCAGTAGCGGCGTGCTTCGTGAACCTGTAGCGCCTGTCGGCTCGGACTCGTGCACCATCGTGTGGCGGACACGGGGCGCGCAACGGCAACGCGCGCCCCGGTGCCAGCCGGTGGCTGATCTGAACAGAGGGGGAACTCCGGGGCGGGTTCCGTAGCGGTCGGTAGGGTCAAGGGCCTGGAAGTTGCCTACGCCGGATCCTCTTGATCCTTGCCCTCTGCGTTCAGCAGGGCTGAGATGCGTTTCCACCTCTCCGTGGACCAGGCGGGTGACAGGGCCAGATGCTCTTCCACCCAGGCGTCGATCTCGTCGTCGCAGTTTGCGCTCATGTTCAATCAATCTATGATATTGCGCTGGTTCGGATGCTCCCGCAGTGTTAATGCTTGAATCAAGCAGCACACCGCGGGAGCACGCATCACGGGGTTGGCGTGAAGGAGGGCCTATATTTCATTTCCGGGTGCCGCGGGCGGCGGGATTCGCGAGGTGAAATATCGGCGGTCCCGGGACCGAGGGTCATGAGCCGGTGCTGTCGTTGCCGGTCATCGCGTCTGCGATGACCTTCAGCGATTCGGGGTCCGTGGGTGCGGAGCGGCGGTACTGCGGGTGGTCGAGGTCCATCTGGAGTGCTGCGTGCTGGGGGGCCGCGTACCGGGTGCGGTCGGACCAGGCCAAGGCTTGATGACTGAGCCTGGCGGCGGCGACGGCGAGGTGCTCGCGCTGGTAAGCCGAGTTGGTGCACATAGGCGTGATTTCGCGGGTGCTCATCGCATACCAGGGTGCATTGAGTTCGTTTTCCTTGCGCTCGTCGGCACTCTCGGAGGCGTGGCCCGGTTCGGCCCGCCAGCGGGTCTTGTACTGGCCGTGGCGCTTCTTTCCGTAATTCCGTGGTTCGGTGTACAGGAACCAGGGGTGACCTTCGGTGCGTTCGGCCGGGAAGTAGAGGTCGCTGGAGGTTTTGAGGGTCTTCTCCTTGCCACTCTTCAGCTTCTCCGTGACATAGGCGAGACGAGGCATCTCCTCCTGGTTGCAGTTGAGGCGGATGACGCTCACCGGTGCGGCGTGGGCCGGAAGCCCCGTGCTGGGGAGCCACGGGCGCGAGTCGGTGGGGTCGGGTTGCTTGCCTTGCCTGTTGTTGTTGAGCCCCGGCCACATCCTGCGGCAGGCGCTGCCGTCGATGATGAGGGCGTAGGGGAGGTCGTCGAGTTCGTCGGCGAGGTCCTGCAGGGCGAGCTTGACGTCGTGGCCGGCCTGGGTCCAGCGCTGGATCTCGTTATCGCCGTCGGCTCGGTGGAGTGGGTAGTTGGCAGCGTGGAAGCGGGCCTGGGCGGTGGGGTAGTGCTCCCAGACCGGGCTGAGGTTGCTCCAGCCGAGCATCCGCCAGGCACCTTCAGGGGTGTCCGGCGGGATGATCACGCTGGCCGTGACGATCCGCTTGGGCTCGCCGCGGAACCTCCGGTCGGTGGCCTGCTTGCGGATGTGGACGCCGCACCAGGCCATGCGGGGGATCGAATAGGGGTCATCCGGGCCGTAGAGCGCCTCCTCGAACCGGGCGTCGATGATGCCGCAGGAGCGGTAGAGGTCGAGGAGCCCCATGTAGACGCGATGGTCGTCGTACGGCTTCTTCGGGACGGTGAGGACCTGGTCGCCCTTGACGCTGTCACTCTGGCGCCCGATGAGGTACTGGCTGGGGGTGAGGGTGGCGGCGAGGGCGCGCCTGGTCTGGAACTTGGCGTCGCTGTCCTCCAAGGCCCTCTCCACCTCGGAGGACTTCAGCTGCTTGTGTTCCTCGCCGGCGACGGGCCTCTCGGTCTCGCACCACGCGGCCAGCATGACGCCCGGTTCGCCGTACGCGTCGACCACGGCGCGGGTGTCCGCGGTCCGGGTCGTGACGGGGCCGTGGGCCAGAAGGTCCTTGGCGTAGTGGAAGACCACTTCCACCCCCGGCGCCAGCGCGATGCGGTCGCCGTCGACACTGCGGTCGATGTCGGACGGGTCGAGGCCGTAGGAGTGCGCCAAGCCGTGGAGCATCCGCATGCGGGTGGGCGCCTCGTAGTACAGGCACAGGATCCGCAGCGTCTTGTACCCGGCTGCTTCGATCGAGCGCTGGATGCCGGCGGGATCAGGCAGGCCGACGAGGTCGATGTACCGGTTGTCCTTCTTACGGGCGGCTTTCTCCGAGGCCGAGATGGTCTCGAAGGGGCGCGGCGAGAAGACACTGCCCTTGGACTTGAGCTCCAGCAGGCGGGCGGTCCCGTCGAAGGCCCTCTCGATCTGGTCGCGGAGCAGCCCCAGGTGGTACAGGCCGGCGCCGGTGCCGACGGCGAACCACTTCGGCGGGGTGGGTACGACGGGGCGGACGGGGCCCGGGGCTGGGGTGAGGAGCGTGGGGCGTTTTCCGTTCTCGTCGCGGGTGTTCCACAGGGTCCGCTCGCGCTCGACGCGGTTCTCCACTGCGTTGAGAGCGGTCCGGTCGGCGTCCAGCTTGGCGAGGATTTCCATCGCGTAGGAGTTGGCCTGCCGCAGGCCTCGGCCGTCCAGGGTCACCTTCAGCAGTGGTCGGCCGGTTCCTTGGTCGACGAGGGCGGTGCGGGAGAAGATCAGGGCGTTGTTGACCCGCCGTACGTGGGCGTCGGTGTTGATGATCGGGTGGTCGACCGCGGTGTAGGTGGCCATCTTGACGGTCATCCTGGACATGGCGTACTGGAGCCTGCTGGAGCTTTCGTCCGTGGGCCAGTCCCGGGTGATGTCTTCGGCCTTGATGGGGTGGCCGCGGCCGGCGAAGGTCGGGCCGATGGGGTGGTCCCAGGCGACGAGGCTTCCGTCGTTGGCCGGCCGGTAGTGCACCTCGGCCCGGGTGCCCTCGTCCTTGGCGGCCTGCCAGTCGATGATCCGTTCCTTGGTCTCCCCCTTCTTGTCGACGTACTTCTCCGTGACGCCTTCCATCTGCTGGTCGATCAGGGGGACGGCGGAAAGGCGCTTGGCGATGTGCCATTTCACCGCGTCGTAGGCCCAGCTGGGTGGGTTGACCACGCCTTCGTCCCCGGTGGCGAGGATGTGCTCGGCCAGCGGGAGGCGGCGTGCCGTGGTGGCGGCGATCAGCGTGGCGAGCCGGGACTCGACCTGGAAGGGGACCTCGTCGAGCGGGATCTTCCGGACGATTCCTTCCAGGAAAGTGAAGACCTTCGCCAGGGTCTTGGGCGGGATCTCGGTGAGGCTCACCATGTACCGCAGGTACTTGTCGAGGTGGACGTAGCCGTCGGTGAGTTGCTGCAGTACGGTCACGACGATCGAGTAGGGGACGAGGAAGACGTCCTCCTCGCGCTGGTCACGGATCGCCTTGGCGTTCGCGCGGGCTGTCTTCTGCAGACCGCGCCATTCGTTGCGGGTGTCGTCGTCGAACTCCCAGACAAGCGCCTCCATACCCTTGAGCAGGTCGGTGGTGCAGTGGATCGCCGTGGTGTGCGCGGTCAGATCCCGCTCGGTGGCACGTCGCCCCATTGCGCGGTCCCCTTCTCTCTCGTCATCCTGGGTGGGCCGTGGGCCCGGACGTGTTACAGGCCGGCGTCGGGCACCCCTGAGTAGGACAGGAACGCGTGCAGGGCTTGGCCGTAGAGCTCGTTCATGACCCGTTTCTGCTCTCGCGTCCAGTTGCCGTGGATACGGCGGATGATGCTGGACAGGTCGGAGCTGAACTTCGTGTCGTGCAGGGAGTGGTCCACGATGTGGAGGGTCATGTCCGTCTCCCCTCGGCGTGCCCGACCGGCGAGTTGCACGAGTTGGACGAGCATGCCCGCGATCAGTTCCTCCTGCAGCTCGTGGGCCATCTGGGAGAACCGCGACGGGGAGCGCAGGATGCGCTGCAGCTGGCGCCACGACGCGTCACGGGCTGTTTCGATCGCCAGCAGCGGGTCAGCGCAGCCGCCCGGCGGAAGGGTGTTGATGCCAGCCGCGTTGACCGAACCGTGGATCCACTCGGTGTCCTCGATGCTCAGGACCGGTCGCACGCACAGGAAGATCTCGCTGACGGCGGAGCGGGTGCCGACGACGATGTTCAGGCCTCGGGCGATCACGGCCAGCGGGGCGATGAGGATCTCGCCGTGGTCGGGGAAGTCTTCCAGTTCCTCGCGGACCATGCGGCGGACGTGAGAGGGCAGGTGCTGCTCGTAGTCCCGTTGGTGGAAGTCCTTGACCAGCAGACAGATGCGGTGGCGCAGGCCCTCGGCCTGCGCGAGGCCGTGGGCGAGGTAAGCACACTGCTCGTAGGAGTTGGCGGTAAGGATCACCCGCGCCCGGTCGTCCTTTCGCCCCTCCAGCCGCCGCAGCCGCCTGTCCAGGTGCTGCTCGTACAGCAGCCGGCCCAGGTCGCGCAGGACGGCGGGCTTCTTGTCCGCCCAGATGCCGCCTACGCGCAGAGCCTCGCGCTCATCGCCGGAGCTCGGGTCGATGACGGGGGTGGCGCGGGTGACGATGGAGCGCGGCCGGGTATCGGGGAGCCACCACTTCACCGGGGCATGGACGTGCTCCTGGACGGCCTGGGGAAAGTAGGCGGTGGCAGACAGCCCGAGCACCGGGCGTTGGACACCGGCGACCATGAGCGCGGTCAGTCCGCCGAGTTCGGAGACGAAGGTGTGGGGGTCGCCTTCGAAACAGCGGGAGAGCAGCTCAGCCTCGGTCTCCTTGGCCTCCAAGCCGCGGATCTGGTATCCGCTGATGGAACGCCCGAGCGTGGAGAGCGGATACAGGACGGTCACCGTGCTCTTGTGCAGCCCGTCGAGGATCTTGCGGACGGAGGCCAGGTCGAGGTGGCTCAGGGCGGAGGCCTGCCGGCGGAGGTTTGCCATGCTGATGTCGAGATCGCCGAGGATGGTGCGAGTGGCGAGCAGGTTCACCACCGCGGCCCGGTCGTTGGCGACAGGGACGGCATCGCCCAGCAGACCATGGAGTTCCTGCTGCACGAGGGCAAGGAAGTTCTCGCTGCGGGGCGCGGTCAGGGCGGCCAAGGCCCGTTGGAGGGCGTCCCAGTCCGCCGACGCGGGGTAGTCGGCGCTGCCAGCGGACTCGGGGCCGTTCCACCGCTCGGGCATGATCCGTTCGAGGAAGCCGAACAGCTCCGGGGGAACGGCGTCGGCACTGGGCGCCAGGTTGGGGAAGAGCAGCTGGAGGATCTCGCGGTCACGGGACTGGGTCAGGCGCCACCCGTCGTTGTCGCGCCCCGCGGCACCCCAACCCCCGGTCTCATTGCCGGGATTGAGCTTCAGAGCGCGAGAGCAGAGCCACAGCAGCAGGAACTCCGCCATCAAACGGGAGTGGCTGACCGGAGAGAGGAACTGTTCCTGGTTCCCGCTCGGCAGCCGCTTGGCATCCTGGTCGATCTCCCGCAGGGCACTGTCCCGCTTGCGGGAGGCCAGCACGACGGACGAGGTGCAGCGGCCGATCGCCGTCTTCTGAAAGGCATCGACCTCATCGACGATCAGCGCGTCGAACGAGCGCAGCGCCAGTTCCAAGGCGCTCACGCCAGCGGTGCCGCGCACCTGCCCGCGCCATTCCCGCCCGTCGATGACGGCCCCGATTCGCAGGGCCCCTTCGAGAAGGTTGGCGTGGTTGGTGACCACGATGTCCGCCTCGGCCGCCGCGTAGACGGGACGGAACTTGTCGCACACCGGGATGTAGGGGCAGGCGTGCGCCTTAAAGCTGTCCGCTGTCGGCGCGAGGAGCGTAAGGCAGTTCTCCTGCCCGGGAGGATAGAGACCGGGCGGGTCCATGAGAACGCGCTGCGCGCACCCGTAAGCGAGGTGGGCGATGTCCCGCTGCCCTCGCAGGTCCCACTCGGTGATCTTGGTCGAGGGGGTCAGCGCAGCGTAGTCCATGGCCCGCTTGTGCATGCTGGCGGCCGACATCAGCGGGGCGCAGGTGGCCTGCTTGTCGATCTTTCCGGTTTCGAAGAGCCAGCCGAGGTCGTTGTTGATGTCCCAGGCCATGCTGAGGGTGGCACGAACGTCGGTGAGCGCGATGGCCAGCCGGTACCCATGGAGGACCGCCCAGGAGGCCATGACGCGTACGAGCACCGTCTTGCCACTGCCGGTCGGGGCGTTGAGCACCTGCAGAAGGCCGGACACTAGGTCCAGCTCGGACAGCTCACCACCGGTACTGCTCTTGAGGTCCCTGATGAACTTCGAGAGCACCGTGTGCAGGTAGGCCACCGACTTGTCGCGCTCGGACAGCCATCGCGAGACTTCCAACAGCTGCGCCACGGGCGCCGTGATCCGGTCGCGGGCCGACGCGGTGACCAGATGCGGAAGCGCCTCGTGCCCGGCCGCCTTCTCGAACAGCGGGGTGGCGCGAAACTCGATCTCGCGGCTGGTGACCCCGTGCTCGGGGCCAAGGTAGGTCGTCCTGGTCTTCCACGTACCCGGCCCGGCGAACTCCCCGGCCTTGGGCCGCTTGCCCGGAGTGAAGAACCGCCCCGTCAGGCGTTCGGCGTGGCCGAGGAAATCGCCCCCGACCTTCAACAGGGCCGCCTCCGCCGTGAACGGGTCATCCCCGACCAGGGTGACCGTACCGCCCGACCTGTCGTGCCCGTCACCGTCCGGGGTGAGCTTGCCGACGAACGCCAGCACGGCCGATCTGAACGCCTTCGGGTTCCACCACTCGGCCGGCATCAGCTGCGCCACCTGGCGGGCCGCGCGTCGCTCGGCGAGCGTCAGCATCGGCCATTGGTCCCATGCCTGCGGCTTGCGCGCGGCGAAGTACGCCGCGTCCCTGAAGGAGGCCACCACGTTGCCATCGTTGTCCTTGCGCCTCATGCAGTGCGAGGCCAAGGCCAGGGCCCCGACGAGGCCAGCCTCCGCACCGGTGAGCTCCCCGTTCACGCCCGCCCCTCCCGGATCGCCGCCAGCACCTCGTCCACGTAGCCGCTCGCGGTGATCGCCCGCATCCCGTAGCCGCGGCACACCGGGTCGAGCGTCGCCACTTGCGCGTCCCGGTGGTCGGGCACCACCAGCCACTTCGCGTCGCCCTTGTCTCCGGAATCCATGTGCAGCTTGTCGACCAGGTGACTGACGAAGGTGTAGTCCTTGAAATCCGCCGGGAACGCGGCCTTTCGCTGCTGGCCGTCGTCGTCGTTAGCGACGTGCAGGTCGATGCGGTCGCCGTCCACCCACAGCTCCGCACGCCAACCCGTGCCCTGGAGATGGCGATTGAGGACGCGGTGCAGTCTCAACTCGGGCAGACCGGGTACGCAGGTGCTCCGCCATACCGACCTCACCAGCGCCTTGTGACCGTCGACGGGCTGCGCCTGCGGCACCTCGGGGACGCACCCTGTCCACAACTCACCCTGCCGCCCGTGCGGAACGCCACACGGGAACACGGGATTCAGAACGGGCGGCTCACCCTGGGTCGGCTCGAAGCGGTAGGTCGCGCCGGTCTGCTCATGCCACGGGTAAAGGCACCAGGCGCTTCCCTGATCTCGTCCCTCGGAGTGGTACACCGAGACCTTCATCGGCCACTTGCACGCCGGGCAGGGGAACCACCAGCCGCGGTAGCGCGCGTGCTGAGGCACCGGCCGGTAGAAGTCGATTGCCCGGGTCGGCAGGTCCAGGTCTGCAAGGGCCGGCCGGTCGGTGATGCCGTCGGCCGGTTCCTGATCCAGCACGACGGGGTGCTCGATCAGGTTCGTGCGATGCCGCTCGTAGTAGGGGCCCTTGATGGCACTGAACACCGATTCCTGGCTGTGCTCGTCTTCGAGGGCCGTGAACGTGACCCGCCCGGCGAACCGGCCTACCTTCTTCGCGGCCCGGATGACCCGCTCGGCCTCCAGCCGAAAATCGAATGCCTCTCCCGGTGTGACTCCGTCGACGTCGAGGAATCGAAGCCCGTCCAGGCTGCCCGGATCCGCCCACTCGGGCATCAGGCCCGCCATGGAACCCGTCTCTGCTCCGGTCAGCCTTTCTAGCAGACCGGTGAACCTGACACGGTGTCCTGGGCCGGCTGCGGCCATCAGCGCACCTTGGGCCTCCATGAGGCGCTCCAGCCGGCCCGGGCCGCTCAAGTCGTCTCGTGTGAGAGCGTCCCCGCACACCGCGAAGGCCATCGCCGCGCTGAGCAGCGCCTCCGTCTGGCGGAACTGCTCCGAGTTGTCCGCCTGTTCGCTGTCCACACCGGGACGCTACGGGCGCCGACGAGCGAACTCGCTTGTTCCGTAGCAGAGTTCACTCGATCGAGCGGTTTAGGTCGGAAGTCTCAACATCCGGATACAGTTCCTGATAGGTGCCAAGGTAGTCCTTCATATGCTGTCGCCCGCTGTCGGTCAGGAACCAGAAGTACGGGCCACTCTCCTCGCCCTCCGGGTGGCGCAGAACGATGAATCCTCGGCTGGGGTTGCGGCCGTCCGGGCTTCGCCCCACAGCCAGGGCGTGCGGAGCCCGCCCTGCCAACGAACCGTCCACGCCTACCCCGTCGGCGCGGGCAACACGTACCAGGACACTCCACAACCAGCGGGACAGCAACGGTGCCGGCGCTCCATTGCTGCGGGGGACCTTCAGACCCGCTCGTGCAACGCTTCGCCCGTGGCGCGTCACCTCAACCAGTGTCCGGTCAACCTCGCCGACGCCGTCGACGTATACGCGGTCCCGGTACGTGATGACCAAGCCGCGACGCCGCAACGCGGCGACCGACGAGCCCACTCCCGGATCACGCACGCCTTCCTGCCGGAGCCGCTCCTGAAGCCTGCTCAGCCCGACAAGCTCCTTCGGCGCATGGAGCGCGAGGGGCATCCGGCGCCACTCGTGCGCAGCACCGCGGACACCACCCACCGCGCGGCGGCGCTGCTGCAGCAGTTCCTCCTCCTGGTCCTGCCAGAAGAGACACACCAAGTAGACGCGCTGGCGCTCGTTGAGCCCTTTCCACACCGCCATCGGCCCGGGCGTCTCTTCACCGCCGCGCGCCTTCCTCGGGAGGACCGGCACACTCTCGTCCGCCGGCCGACTCCGCCGCCAGGCATCCAACAGCACCCGCTCAGGGACCCCGTACACCCGAGCCAGGGCACGCGCCAATCTCCCGGCCACCTCCGGGGCCCCTCCATCCCACCCCGGAACGCTCCGTCCGAGCTCCAAAGCCCGAAGTCTTCCGGCATCGAAGCCCAAGTCCCGAGCCCATGGCTTCTCAGCCACTGCGGTAGCGGCCTGACCTGCATCCAGTCCGGCGTCCCGGCGAAGATCCGAGAGAGTCTCGGTTCCACGTAGCCTGCCGCACAAGTCCTGCGCGTCGCACCGCAGGACGGCCAGCAAGCGCCCGAACGACCGATCGCCAGGAGCGCTCCGCCCTGCCAGCCAGTACTGCACCGCCCGCTCGGAGACGCCGACGGCCCTCGCTAGCTCGGCCGAGCCCATGCCGCGCAGCTCGATGTACCTTGCCAGCGCGGACGGAGAGAACGGGGTCTCGGTCATGCGCCCAGGTAACGGTAAGAGCGTGGCCCCGGGCAACCGCCGAACAGGGACCGACCGTGTGACTCGGGTACCCATCTCCCGCCTCTACCCGAAAGCACAATCGTCCTGCAGCCTCTCGGGTGTCCTGAGACCGAGGAGGGCCACGCCCCGGCAGAGGGTCTGTCGGGGCCGCAGACTCCGAGGTAGTTGCGGCGGGGGACACACATCATCTTCGCCGCCCTATCCCGGACTCCCGCCATCGACCATCTCGCGGCGAGGTGACGGGCGGACAGGCAGGTCCGCCCAAGCACTTCACCATTGGGCCAGTGGCGGTGAGTTGGGCGCCCCGCATGCGTTGTGGCCTCCAGGGCGCCCAGCTCCAATGCCTCATGGCCGATAACTCGACCGGTGTGACAAGTGTCTAGATCTCCTTGAACGTCGCCGAGATCCCCAGCTCGTCGAGTCGTTGCCGGATCTGCTCGGCTCCCTCGGCACTCAGTACGACTTGGAATGTGCTCTGAAGGTAGCTGATCTGCCTTTCGTCCAGGGCCATGAAGAACGAACGGAACAATGCGGCAAGTCCATCAGCGGTATCATCATCGGCCAGGAGGTTGCAGGTGAACGAGAACACTGCCTTCTGGTCCTTGCCACCGGACTGCTGAGGGACGGCGTCGCTTGAACCAGCCGCTCCGCTGTCCTGGCCGGCTACCCCATTCGTCTGAGCGGCGCTGGCTGCCCCGCTCTGTGTCGTGTCATTCGGGGCTGCGGGCTCGCTGGTATCGGCGCAGGAGCCGTCGTGGGATGGCTCACCACAGGTCGGGCAGACCTGCGGCTTCGGCTTCGAGAGCCGCAGGCTCGTACTCGCCAGGTTGACTTGCCCAGGCCCGGTGACAGCAACCTCGGTTCCGTTACCGTCGACGATGCTCACCAGACCCTGGTCCACGGCGTCGTGAATCGCTTGCTGAAGATCGCGATCCCCGCCATAAAGCAGCGGCAGTCTCGGAGCGCTGTAGAACGCAGCCCGGATGTCGGAGAGGGTCTTCCCGTAGTCCTGGTCGCGGAGGTTGTGTTGCAGGGCCCGGGGAGTGAACTCCCCGACATCGAAGACCTTGTCCCGCGCGGCCAGTGCCTTCCAGACCGCAGTACCGTTCAGAGCGGTGAAGTTGTCGTCGTCGTAGGTGAGTTCGTCGAGGTAGCGCTCTCCGTCCGGGTCAGGCTGCGCGAGGAAGACGACGTGCTGGTAGGCCCGCTTGAGGGCCTTCTCCAGCTGCTCTTTCGCCGTGGCAAGTTCCTTGGTGCCGATCGTCTTGAGTTCGCTGTCGTTCTGCACCTCGGGTGCGGCCAGGGCTCGTTGCCGCGCCAGGTACTCCACTGCCAGGCCGCGCACCAGGCTGCGGCGCTGGGTGTTCGCCACGGCGTAGACCGCGCTGCTGGCCCACTGGACGGGGAGCTGTTGGACACCTTGCCCGAGGCCCATCGCGACGGTCAGCGCCTCCATCGTCGGCTTCTCCATGCCGTTGCGGAGGCTGAACTGCGCAGGGTCGAGCACAACAAGTCGGTTTGTGTAAGCCATGTCCAGGCCGCTGGTGGCCATGACATCGGCTGCGGTGCGTTGGGCATCGGCGGGAATGAACTTGAGTTCACGGAACGGGCCGCTGTTGGCGAGCTTCTGAGCGAAGTCGGCGATGACCTGGTCCCGCTCGGCTTCGGTGATGGTGCGCCGGATGTCCTTGACGAGCATCTGGTGAGTGAGGCGGGTGGACATGAAGTAGCGAGCGGGCTTGTTGTTGCCCTGGCCTCGGGCGATGTCGAGAGCGCTTATGCCCCGTTCCTGGTTGACAACCTCTTCGACGACGATGTCGGCGTCGGTGATGGTGTAGCTGGTGTCCGGGACACTGGTGGCCGCCTTGACCTCGGGCGCGCTGGCGCCGCGCCCTCGACCGGGGCGGAGGGTGCCGACGATGCTCACCAGGAAGATGAAGGTGGCAGCGCGTTCAGCGGCTCGCGGATTATCCCCATGCCACGGCACCTCGGGGCGTTCAAGATCCTGGCGGCGTGCTGTTCCTGACGAACCCTCGTGGTTGACGACCTCGATTTCGGCGAGGCTTCGGTAGTTTGCGATCGTGCGGTCATCCTCCACCAGGCCACTGCCCAGGAGCGCCTCGCGAACGGTGCTCTCCGACAGGGGAAGGTCTCCGGGCCCGATGAGTGCCGGCACCCACTCTCCCGCCTTGCCCCGCTGTTGCAGGGCGAACACCGTGGCAGCGAAGATCCGGATCGTGGATCGGACACGCTGGAATCCGGTGACTCTGCTCCACTCGTCCTTTGCCAGGCTCACGAGCATGGGGTGGAAGGGGTAGCAGGCGGCGACCTCGTCCGACCAGTGGCGCCGCCAGTCAGCGCCGATCTGCTCCCAGACGTGCTTGGACCAGCCATTGTCGCCCAGGACCGGCTCGTAGAGGCGGGCCGTCGCGGCGAGCACCTCGGCGGCTGGCTCGGTGTCGAAGAGTCGCCGCCGCAGGATGTCGGCGAAATCACTGACCTCGGTGACCGTGGCCGGCAGGCCGTTGCGTTCGAGCAGGGTGTTGAGGTCGTCGCGGCGTTCCTTCCCAGCCGGCGAGAGCGCGGTCTTGTCTGCGTCGGAAGCGATCATCACGACGAGCATCGCCACGTGAGGGACGTCGTTGACGACGTCGAGAAGGGCGCGCAGGAATGCCATGTCCTGGGCTGCAAGATCGGGCTTGTTGGTGCCGTCGAGACCGTTGCCGATGTAGTCCAGGACCTCGTCGATGATGATCAACACAGGCCTGTTCACGGCGCGGATGGCCTCGGCGATCTTGTGCTTGTCGCTCCAGAAGGGCTGGTAGCGCTCGTAGAGCGAGTAGTCCTTGGAGAACAGCCGCCACAGGAACCGCTCGTAGAGGCTGACCGCCGGCCCGTCGAGTTCCTGGACGCCAGCACCGGCGGTCATGTTGTCGCACGGTAGGACGACCACATGCGGCCCCCCGAGGTCCCGGGCGAGCTCTCGGCCCATCTTGGCCTTCGCCCGTTTGGCGACCTTCTCGCCCAGTTCGGTGGACAGCAACGCCGCGGGATTGGCAGCCAGGTGGAAGGCTCCGATGCAGGCGTGCGACTTACCGCCACCCATGCCCTGGTCGAGCCGGGTGACGGCCCGGGCCTTGAGGTAGTCGTCACCGCCTCCGACGCGGACCGCGATCTCGGTGAGGAGGTCGATCAGCCGCTCTGTGGGGTGGGTGATGTCACCGTAATAGGCCGCGTCCGCATATGGCGGCCGGTCCGTGGCGGTGCCGTGGACGGCGCGGAACAGCGACATTTGCACATCGTCGATCTGGCCGGAGGCGTTGAGGATCTCCTCACGGATCTTCAGCGCCTTCCACCACGGGGTCACGCTCGTCGTCACTGCTTATCTCCTGGGCTGGTGAGCATGGGTGCTCGTGGTGTGCTCGTCATCACATCAGCTTCAGCTGGGCGCCCTGGCGGCGCGCGCGTTCGAAGGCGCTGGCGGTGACCGCCTCGGCGGCGCTGCCGATCCCGGCCCGGGTGCGCAGGACTCGGGTGAACGCGATGGAGTCGGGGTCGTTGTCGGGAAGCCGGTCCGCGAGGAACTGGATGGCTGACCAGAGGTAGGTGTCGTCGACACCGCGCTCCGATGCCGCCAGGACCTCACCCATGGCCTGCAAGCCCTCATCGGACGCCGCGGCGAGCGCGAGTGCGACGTCGACCGCGGCGGAGTCGCTGTCGACCTTGCCGGAGTACTCACGCGAGGTGATGAAGCGGACCCCCTTGTCGGCGTCACCCACAAGATCGCGTACGGCGGCGAGGTCGAGGGAAGAAGCGAGGGCCTGCCAGCGCAGCTCGGACTTTGCCTGGACCTGTCGGCCGTAGAGCCGAATCCACCAGAGGGCGAACCGGGTGCGGGCGTCGAAGGCCGAGAGCGGCTGGTTGTTGACCTCGACGGCCATGGCTTCCTGGACCGCGGCGCGTGCCAGCGGCAGGAAGGTGTGGATGTCGACTGGTCCGCCCTTAGCGTCGAGAACCTCGCTGTAGCGGCCCACAACCTCCATCGCGGGGCCGGCCGCCGCCATCAACATGTCGGCGGGTGCCAGGCCCCACCGCTCCCAGTCGGGGTAGCGGCGCTTGATCTCCGCCTTGATCTCCGCCTCGACGGCACCCTTGCGGCCAGCTGGCCGTCCGGCCGGGGCGGGACGGCAGGCCATGGTCAGCGTGGTCTCGATATTCGCCTTGCCCTGCTGCCCGCCGGATTCGGTGTTGGCCGGCCACGAGCCGGTCATCACCAGCCCCGCCTTCTCGATGGAGTGCAGCAGCCGCTGCCACACCTCGGGCTCACCATGGCCGAAGACGATCGTGACGACGCCGTCGTCGCGGACGGCCAGGCGCATCTGCGCGAAGGCGTCCGCGATGAGGTTGTCGTAGTGCTCGCGCGTGCGGTGCTCGTCCGGGGCCTCACCGCGTACCCGCTTGACGATGATCTCCTGGCTCTTGTCCTGGCAGCCGTGCGGGTCAGCGGTGACGGCAAGCTCCGGCCAGGTGTTGTGCAGGCACCGCTTGACCCAGGTGTAGAAGAGATCCGAAGCGTCCGCGTAGGCGATCATCTGGTCGTACGGCGGGTCTGTGACCACCGCACTGAACGTCTTGGGCGGGTAGGACAACGCGGTCGCACTTCCGCGCTGCACCGAGGCGGGCACCCCGCGCAGGTCGGAGAACAGGTTCCGGCAGGCGGCCAGCACGTTGTCCGAGATCGATTTCCACGTTCCGGGGCCGTCGCCGATGCCGGACTCGAAGAAGTCGTGGGAGAACGTGATGGACCCTTCATTGACGAACAGGTCCCCGACCTGAGCGCCACCCTTGCTTTGGAACCGGGCACCGCGGGTGGAGCGCCGCAGCTTCTTCACCACGACCGCGGTTGCGTAGCCGCACAGGGCCCTCACGTAATCACGCGACAGCCCGGCTGAGGTGAGCTCGTCGCCGAGCTCGTTGATGATGCGTGCCAGGCGCACGTACGAGAGCGTCTGGCGGTCGACCATGAAGTCGCCGTACGTCTTCGCCCCGTAGATGCTCGGCCCGATGATGTTGTTGTTGCCGGGCGCGATCCCCTCGTCCGGGACCGCCGGGAGGAAAGGGCTGAAAGCCGGCTCGAAGCCCAGCGCAGTGGTGGCCGCAGCGGCGGCCTTCCGCTCCTCGTCGGTGGGCTGGCGGAAGGTCTTCTGGCTCTTCGCGTCGATATCTGCTGCCAGGACGAGAGCGTCGCGGCCCTGACGCTCCTGCAAGAGCCGCCGGTGCACAGTCAGCGAGTGGACGTGGCTGCAGAACACACAGATCGCGCTCTTACCCGGCACCTTCTTGCCGTTCTCCACGGCATTGGTCAGCGTGGGGGCCCGGGTGGGCTTGCCCGGCGTCACGACCGCTTCCCACGTTCCGGAGGCCCGGTCCGCGGCAATGTAGAACGCCACCGCCTCGCGAGAGCCGCGAGCGGGCATCAACTCGTAGGAACCGATAAGCGGGAACGCGTGCCCGCACTCCTGGCAGGGGATCTCGACGGCCCACAGGTACCCCCATGGAAACGCGCCGTTGCTGCGAGGGTAGAAGTCGTTCATCGCAGCGGTGTGCCGGGCCTGGATCTCGGCAAACAGCGTCTCTAGGTCGCCGAGCAGCCGGTCCGTGCGGGAGGTCAGCAGATGGCCGAGGTCGCCGAACGGAAGGTCAGGCTCCTGGCTCCAGTCCTCGAACGGGGCCGAGGTGAGCAGATGGCTGGCCAGCACCGCGACCGGGCTGTAATCGACGGCGGACGCCTGGACACCCAGGCGTGCCGACTCCAGCGGGATCATGCCGCGCCCCGAGAACGGATCAAGGGTGGCTGCGCCCTGCGGGTTGGCCTTGGCGATCTCGGCCTGCAGTTCGCCCCACGCCCCATAGCGTCCCGTCATGGCCTCCCGGACGAGGTTCTGCAACCGGGTCTGCTCGCCGACCTCGTCGGGCCACGGCAGCAGGGAGCAGATCGTGGCGGCCTTGGCCTGGGCGGTGGGCCGCTTAGCGAACCACATGAACAGGGAGATCTCGCTGTTTCCTGATCCCCAGCCCTTGTCGCTGTTGGCCGACACCTCAGCGCTGGGAAACCATCGTTCGATCATCCGGCTCATGTGTTGCTCCCCGGGGCGTTCTTGAGACTGCTACCGGGGACGCGGAAGATCGCGTTCCCGGTCATGACATTGGCGAAGAGGGTAGCGGGGTCCTGGTAGGCCCCGAAGAAACGGCCGCGGCCGTCAGCGCACTGGTCGACGACGTAGAGCCAATACTCCTTGCGGTGTTGGGTGGCGATCAGGACCTCGTTGCCGGTCATCCGGATGCCGTCGCTGGCCGCGTTGCCCAGCAGACCCTTGACCTCAACATGCCGGACCTGGCTGTTTCGACGTGCTTCCAGGTCGTAGCCACGGCCCTCGGTGTGCACGTCCTCCACAGCCCACCCGTCGTCCGCGAGGAGCTGCTGGACGTGGCGCATGGAGACCAGCTCGGCGTCTATCTCCGCCTGGACCGTGATGTCGGCAGCTGCCAGGACACGGATGCGGCCGATCAGCTTCGGCGCGGTCAACTGCACGTCAGCGAGACGCTCAAGCTCGTCGAGTCGTTGCGCGGTTTGGGCCTGGAGTCGGCGACGCAGCTCAACCCGGGCCGCGCGGTCGTCGATGTTCTCGGTCAGGCTCAGCGGCAGGTTGGTCAGATCCTTGCGGGCCTGGGCGAACCAGTCAGCGCGCACGCGTCGATGCTCGGCGACAGTCTCATCGGCCACTACCTGCGCTGTCGAGAGCGCCAGCCCCTCCCGGGCGGGGTGGGGTGCGGTGCCGAACTGACCAGTGGGCACGAGGTTGGCCAGTGTCTCCCACCGCACCGGCCGGGCGTTGCCGCTGTCGTCGACCTTGACCAGGCTCGCCCAGATGCTCGCGCGCTTCCCGTCGCTTTCCGTCAATGTGGCTGTGTACGCGTACAGGTCGTACGGGGTGAGACTTGTGGGGTCGGCAGCGGCGCCGGACTGGTGCAGGTCTTCGGCGAGGGAGTGTTCCGCCATGCCGATCAGATCGGTGAACCCAGGCTCGCCCGGACCGAGCGTGATGGTATCGCCGACGTCGATGCTTTCCGCAGCCTCACGTACCGCGTCGCCGCTGGTGGCGATGTGGACCTCGCCAGTACCGCCAAGGGTGACGGGGAACTTTGCCGCACCCTCCAGCGACAGCCGGCGGAATCCGGCGCCAGCAGCCGTCGGGGAGGACCGCAGTACTCGGGCAGCGGTGAGCCGGTCGAGGTACGCCTCGACGATCGCCGGGTTGATCCGCGCGAACAGATCACGCTGAAGCAGGGTCAGGGCGGCGACGGCGTCCACCTGGCTGGCGAGACGTCGTTCATTGTCCCGCACCTGCCTGGCCGCCCGGGTGAGCTCCTGGGACTGGACGGCCTTGGCGGCGTCGATCGCCTGTTGTTTCCTACCCTCGTCATTGCCGTACAGGTCGGAGAGCCACTTGTCGTAGTCAACACCGGTGATCTCGGCCACCGCTGACAGGCTGTCGAACATCTGGCCACGCAGCTCGTTCGCTGCGGTGACGAAGTGGTCCAGCAGCCGGAGCAGGGTCTCACCCTCTCGCGTGTCAGTGGCGACCAAGTTGTACAGGTGGACATCACGCAACTGACCGACGCGGTGGATACGTCCCATTCGCTGCTCAAGGCGCACGAGGGACCAAGGGATGTCGTAGTTGACCAACACGTGCGCGGCCTGAAGGTCGATGCCTTCGTTGCCGGCGTCGGTGGTGACGATGACCTGGAACTCGCCTCGCATGAAGGCTCGGCGCACCTCGTCTCGCTCCGCCTTGTTCTGCCGACCCGAGTACAGCTTGGCAGTGAACCCTTCGGCTTCGAGGCGTTGTGCGACCCACTGGGCCGAGTCGGCGTACTCGGTGAACACCACAGCTTGCTCGCCGTTGCCGGGGAGGATCCCGTGCGGGGCAAGGCAATCTTCAGTGAGCCGCTTCCATTTCGACGGCTTCCAAGCCTGATCACGGATTGTGGCGTTGATCTGGTCCGCGAGGCTCTTGATCGCTGCCCGCTCGGCCCTGCTGGCGGTCGAGCTCGTGTGGACGACCTTCGCCTCATCGACCTCCGTCTCGTCGCCTTGCCCGTCGCCCTCGGCGATGAGAGCGGCCTCCGCCTCACTCATCGCCCCCATGTGGTCGTGGCGCCGGCGCAGTGTCTCGGCAAGTGCGTACAGACTGGAAGCGGCCCGCTTCGCGTACACCATGCGGGCAAGCGGCTGCGCGGCGGGCGGGAAATACCTGTCGACCATGTCCAGGGCAGCCTGGTAATAGCCGTATTCGACCTGCGACAGCGGAACGCTGTGGTTGTGCGCGGCGCGGCCCTTGAACAGACGTGTCCTGCCGTCGTAGTCGACCAGGTCCTCCTTCATCCGCCGCAGGAAATGGATCGGACCCGGGCGAAGCGCACGCAGCGCCACATTGGGGTCGCTGCCCGGGTCCGGATAGATCGCCGGGTCCACGAGGTGCAGCAGGTGCCGGAAAAGCCACTCCTTGCCTCGGTGTGGGGTTGCGGTCATCAACAGCGCCCGCGGGGTGTTCTTGGCCAGGAGGCGGCCGACTTGGTGGAACCCGGCGGCGGTAGGGGTCAGCCGGTGCGCCTCATCGAAGACGACCAGGTCCCAGCCGGCCTTGTCCGGCCGAATGGCGTCCTGCACAGCCGGGTTGACGGACGCCAGCTCAAGCGAGACCACCCATAGGTCGTTGGAGTTCAGCGCGTTCTCGCGCACCGTTGCCGAGGTGAGCTGGCGCAGTCCTCCGCCGAGCAGACGCTCGAAGTCGTCGACCCACTTCGTGGCCAGATTCGCCGGGCAGACGATGATCGCACGCTTGACCAGGCCCAGCCGCTGCATCTCCCGGAGATACAGGCCGGCCATGATCGTCTTGCCCGTGCCAGGCTCGTCTGCGAGTAGGAACCGCAGCAGCGGCTGCGGCAGCATCGCGCCATAGACGGCCGTGGTCTGGTGCGCGTACGGCTTCAACGGGGTGGCCGCCATGGCGCTGGATTCGGCGTTGGTGGCGGCGGCGTACATCCACTGGGTCCACATGGCTGCCAGCACCCGAGCCGAGTCGGCCCGACCGTCGCTGACCAGAGGGCGCACGGTCTGGGTGTCTCCGGCTTCCAGGTTCACCTCGTGCCGTCGGTCCTGGTCGTCAACAAGGATGAGGTCCCACGAACCCGGGGCATCGCCGGGCAGGGCAAACCGGACAGTGGCGAATTCAGGCACTCCGCTGGCCCGGACCCTCACTCGCTGCCCGCGCTCGAACGACACCTCGTCCTGCGGCTGATTAGTCATGCGCGCGTCCCGTACTTCGTCTGGATCCAGCGGGCCAGCAATGGATCGATCACACGCCACCCTCGACTCGTGTCTTCGATGAGCCCGGCGGACACCAAATGCGGTGCCGCCTTCTGAGCTGTCGTCTTGGGAAGGCCCAGCGTCCGCACCGCCCGCGCGGCCATCGGGGCGCCGTACTCGGCCACCGCCCGAAGAACCTTGCGCTGGCCTACGCTGAGCCCGCTCATCGTGGCTCGCGCTTCAGGGTCGACCTGCCGCAGAGCCGCAGCAATCGCTGCATCGAGATGATCACTGGTGGCCGGCTCTCCTACGGGGACCTCCTGCCACAGCAGGTGAGCCAACAGCATGGTCCGCTGGGGATGCCCCTCGCCCGCAGCCAGCAGCTCGTCCAGCACACCAGTCACGTCGCGATCCCCTGTGGTCGCGAACCGCTGTTGGATCGATTTGCCGAGTTTCGCTCTGGGCAGCCGACCAAGGCGGAGCACGGACACTGGCTCCCCTTCGGCAGACCCCGTGGACAGCATGTCCGGCCTGCTCCCGGAGAACAGGTAGGAGACGGCCGCCCGCTTTCGGCAAGCATGCTGCCGGATCAACGCCTCTGCCCCCGGCACGCCAGAAGCAGACTGGAACTCGTCGAGCACTATCAGAGTCCGCCCGCCCTCACGCTGAGCCAACAGGGAGGGAAGCTCCAGCAGAGCATTCAACGCCGCCAGCGGGTCCGCTGCGGGCCGACTGTCCATGGCCGAAGCGAATCCGGACCCCGTGATCGACACTCCAGCCTGCGAGGCAGCCAAGATCTTGCTCACTGCCGGACGCACCACCTCGGGTGCATACGACGCCCACGCCCGCTCAAGACGAAGCACCAGGTCAGAGAAGCTGGCGACCCCGAACAGATCGGCAGTGACCACAGTCAGGCCATCCCGCTGCCCCTCGGCCGCAATCTTGTGAATCAGGCTCGTCTTGCCAAAGCGCCGCGGTGCCACCAGCGCCATCAGCTGGCCCTCGCGGGCCCACGCCTTGATCATCTCGGCCTCTCGGCACCTGTCGACCACCTGGTCGCCAGCGACTGGCCCGTCGTATTCGAACGGGCCTGCGCTGTCCCGCATCGTCGACTCCAGGAAGTGTGGCGCTGAGATCACAAAGGTATGCCGACAGCGTACCCCCTGGTACGCCAGCGGCGTACCTCTTTACCCAGTCCCGGACCGACCTTCCGCAGGCGATCCGATCATGACGACGGAGTCGCCCACTGGGAATGAACACCCCGGGCCCGGAGGCCAGGACCCCAGGTGCGGATCGGGAGACTGCCCCGTCGTCCGGTAGCGACAGAGTTGCTGGAAGCGGTTGGCCGGGCTGCCTTGGCGGTTGGCTGTTGCGGGGGCCATAGGCGTGCACGACCTTGAAGACGGTGGCCTCGCGACTGGCGGTCGTCTGGCTCACTGAGCAGTCCCTGGAGGGTGGTCAGTCGTCCCATTCACTGAGGCACCCGGATTTGATGAACCAGGGATTGGCGGCCAGGGCTCGATAGAGGGCAGCTTGCCAGGAGTTTCGGTTTCCGTAGCTTGCGGCCCGGTCATGGATTTCGTCGATGGCGGCCCGGTACGGCTTGCCGCGCAGATAGTCGCTGAGTGCGGCCAGCTCGGTACCCACCTGTGCCGCGTAGAGTCTAGCGAGCTTGTAGGTGGCGAAGTGCCGCTGGACACGAGCGGTCAAGGTTGCCGACCAGTCGGGGTGCGGGGCGACGAAGAAGACGACGCCCGGCTCTGGTGACGGGGTGAGGCGGGCTGCCAGCCATACCTGGCCGCTGACATCGTCGAAATAGGGGTGGAGCGTCTGCTCCTCGGCCACGGCCGGTATGGCTTCGCCTTTGGCCTTGTTGCAGGGCAGGCACGCGGGGACGAGGTTGGCCGGGGTGACCGCGAGCAGCGGGTAGGCGATCTTGGGGAGCTGGTGGTCGATGGTGTCGGCGAACCCGTGTCCGCACAGCGGGCAGCGTCCTCGGCGGGCGCTCTTGATCAGCTGGTTGTAGACCTCCCGGCCGGCGCTGCCTTTGCGGGCCATGCGGCTGGTGTAGCAGCCGGTGAGCTTCTTGTTGTCGCCCTTGGCCGTGTCGTTGCCGTCGGGCTGGTCCTTCAAGTGCTTCAGTGCGTGCAGGGACCCGGTGGCGGCAGCCTTCTCGTACTCGTCGGCCGCGGCGGCGACGGCGTCTTCCAGCAGCTGCAGACGGGCTTTGACCTTCGCGGGGCGGGTCTTGGAGACGCAGGTGGCGTAGACGCTGCGGGCGTCGAGGTCGGGTTGCGGGATCGGCCACATCAGGACGTTTCCTCTGGTGCCCAGGCATCGTCGCCGAGGTCGCGGAGAGCGATCAGGGACCGGACGATGATGCGTGCTTCGCCGCCGAGTTGGCCGCCGAACCGTTCCAGGATGCTGCCGAAGGATTCCCCGTTGTCGACGAGGCGGTTGAGTTCCCCGTGGAAGCCGGAGGCGGTGACCTCTAGGCCGAAGACTTCGCGGGTGAGGACACCGACGTTTTCCCCGAACGTCTCGATTTCGGGGCGGTCGGCAATGACGTGGTCGCCGTAGCGGCGCAGCTTCCAGACGCAGTGGGCGGGGACTTCCTGCAAGACCACGGGGGAGTGGGTGGCGATGAGTGCCAGCCCGTTGCGGTTCGAGATCAAGCTGGACAGTACCCGGACGAAGGCCGACAGCAGGGGCGGATGAAGGTGGGTCTCCGGCTCATCGATGATGACGAGGGTGCGCTCGCCGACGTGCTCGACCAGCCGGGTCACTGTCAGCAGGACGACCTTGTGGCCGGAGCTGAGGGAAGCGAACAGCTTGCGGGCCTTGGCCCGGCGGCTATTGGGGCTGCGTGTTGTCTGGAAGTCTTCCAGCCAATCCTCGGCCAGCAGACCACTGCCGGCGTACGTCAGTGTCCGCAACGCGCTGATCCAGCGGTGCGCCTGCTCGCCGGTCAGACATGCCTCGACGCTCTCGGCAAAGTCTCGTTTCAGCTGCCACTGGGACTTGACGCGTGGCGCCCGCGCGCCGCCTGAAGGCATGCGTAGGCCGACGTAGGTCGTGGGGAACGACTCGTCGGGCGGGAGGAGGGGCAGGTCGTCGAAGGCGCTGAAGGAGACGCTGACGAGGTTACCGAACGACCGGCGCTGGCCTCGGCTGTCCTCGATGACGCGGCCCACCTCTGTGGGGTCTGCTTCTGGGTCGGCGACCGCTCTGGCCAGGCGGTTGAGCGAGACGGACTTGCCGGCCCCGTTGCGGCCGGTAAGCACGTGGATGTTGCTGGAGGGCTGGCTGTGTGGTGTGACCTGGAAGGACAGCTCAAGGCCGCCTGTGCCTGCGGTGGCGGGCGCGGGGCCCTCGTAGAAAACGTGAAAGGGCGTGATGCGGTCGCCGTCGCGTGCAATGCGCCGGAACTGCTCTTCGATCATGAACGGCTTCACGAACCGCCACAGCGAGGTCCGTGTCACCTCTTGGTCGCGGGCGGTTTCGAAGATGCTGTTGTCGAAGGCCATGTCACGCAGGCCGATCAGGACGCCCCGACGTATGTCGTCACCGAGCTGGCGCAGCCGCTCGTAGTACGTGTCGTCCTGTCCTACGGAGAAGAGCGTGTCGTCGAGCGAGTCGAAGTTCCGTGGCACGTCCGGGTCGCCGTTCTCGTGACCGTCCATGCCGAGCCGGCCGATTTTGACCTGGCCGATCTGGTGCACGGTGCCGTCGGAGTCGGCGATCGACAGCCCGAACAGGGTGCGGTATCCGAAGTCGTCCCATGCTTCCTTACGCAGGAGCACCCAGGGGCGTGGACCTCTCGCGGGGACGTGCCCCGGCCCGTCCAAGACCATGAAATGCACAGCGTGCTCCTGCTCTCTTGCCTGCCTCGTGCTGGCGCACCGATCCTACGGCGACCCGGTTGGTGAGCCGCCAGCTGGCACCAGGAAGTGCCGAAGCGGATGGCAAGCAGGCAAGCCCCCCGGGGAGCGAGACTGGCGGGCTCACCGCACAGTCCGAGATCGTTCAGGCCGGTCCCCTCGGGGAGTGGGGTCTGCTGGCCCTTGGGTGCATGGTGGCATGCGTAGACCCACCCCATCGAAAGCTAGGTTGGGCGGTCGTGATCGTGCGACGATGCCAACATGAACCGACTCGCGAACGCGACGTCGCCGTACCTGCTCCAGCACGCCTCC
Source organism: Kitasatospora sp. NPDC087315 (assembly GCF_044744345.1). NCBI lineage: Bacteria > Bacillati > Actinomycetota > Actinomycetes > Kitasatosporales > Streptomycetaceae > Kitasatospora > Kitasatospora sp. NPDC087315. The sequence goes on from NZ_JBIUYD010000008.1 coordinate 58,824, forward strand.
AATCCGGTGGATTGGTGGCCATGGGGAGAGGAGGCGATCAACGAAGCTAAGCGGCGGGACGTGCCCATCCTCTTGAGTGTGGGCTATGCGTCCTGCCACTTATGCTTCTAAGAATTCACTGGTGTCATGTGATGGCGCACGAGTCGTTCGAGGACGAGGCGCTCGCCGCCTACGCCAATGAGCGGTTCGTCGCGGTGAAGGTCGACCGTGAGGAGCGGCCGGACGTCGACGCCGTCTACATGGAGGCGGTGCAGGCGGCCACCGGGCACGGCGGGTGGCCGATGACGGTCTTCCTGACGCCCGACAAGGACCCGTTCTACTTCGGGACGTACTTCCCGCCCGAGCCCCGGCACGGGATGCCGTCGTTCCGGCAGGTGCTGGAGGGGGTGGACGCGGCCTGGCGCGACCGCCGGGAGGAGGTCGGTGAGGTCGCCGCCCGGATCCGGGCCGACCTGGCCGAGCGGGCCTCGGTGTACACGGTGGGCGGCGGCGCCCTCCACCCGCCCGGGGCGGCCGATCTGCACCAGGCGCTGGTCGTGCTCAGCCGGGAGTTCGACGCCCGGCGCGGCGGCTTCGGGGGCGCGCCCAAGTTCCCGCCGGCCATGGTGGTCGAGTTCCTGCTGCGCCACCACGCCAGGACCGGCTCGGAGGCGGCGCTGGAGATGGCCGTCCGCACCGGCGAGGCGATGGCCCGCGGCGGGATCCACGACCAGCTCGGCGGCGGCTTCGCCCGGTACTCGGTGGACGCCGGGTGGGTGGTGCCGCACTTCGAGAAGATGCTCTATGACAACGCGCTGCTGCTGCGCGCCTACCTGCACCTGTGGCGGGCCACCGGCGACGGCCTGGCGCGCCGGACCGCGCTCTCCACGGCCGACTTCCTGCTGCGTGAACTGCGCACCCCCGAGGGGGCGTTCGCGTCGGCGCTGGACGCGGACAGCCTCGACCCGGTGAGCGGCGAGTCGGCGGAGGGGGCGTACTACGCCTGGACGCCGGGCCAGTTGGCCGAGGTGCTGGGGGAGGCGGACGGCGCCCTCGCCGCCGGGCTGTTCGAGGTGACGGAGGCGGGGACGTTCGAGCACGGGGCCTCGGTGCTCCAGCTGCTGTCCGACCCGCAGGACGCCGAGGCGTACGAGCGCGTCCGGGCGCGGCTGTTCGAGGCGCGGGCCGGGCGGCCGGCGCCCGCGCGGGACGACAAGGTGGTCGCCGCCTGGAACGGGCTGGCCATCGCGGCGCTCGCCGAGACCGGCGCCCTGCTGGACCGGCCCGACCTGGTCGAGGCCGCCGAGCGCGCCGCCGACCTGCTGCTCGCCGTCCACCTCACGCCCGACGGCCGGCTGCTGCGCACCTCCAGGGACGGCCGGCCCGGTGCCAACGCGGGGGTGCTGGAGGACTACGCGGACACCGCCGAGGGCTTCCTCGCGCTGTACGCCGTCACCGGCGGGGCCGAGTGGCTGGATCTGGCCGGCGGGCTGCTGGACACCGTGCTGAAGCACTTCGCCGACGAGGCGTCCGGTGCGCTGTACGACACCGCCGACGACGCGGAGGAGCTGATCCGGCGCCCGCAGGACCCGACCGACAACGCCACCCCGTCCGGCTGGACGGCCGCCGCGGGCGCGCTGCTCGGCTATGCCGCGTACACCGGTTCGGCGCGCCACCGCACCGCCGCCGAGCGGGCGCTCGGCATCGTCGGGGCGCTCGCCTCGCGGGCCCCGCGCTTCGTCGGCTGGGGCCTGGCCGTCGCCGAGGCGCTGGCGGACGGTCCGCGCGAAGTCGCCGTGGTCGGCCCGGCCGGTGACCCGGCGACCGCCGCGCTGCACCGGGCCGCCCTGCGGGGTACCGCGCCCGGCGTGGTGGTCGCGGTCGGCGAGCCCGGGTCGGGCGGGGTGCCGCTGCTGGCGGACCGGCCGCTGGTGGGCGGCGCGCCCGCCGCGTACGTCTGCCGGCACTTCAGCTGCGAGGCGCCGACCACCGACCCGGCGGTGCTGGCGGAGCGGCTGGGGGGAACGCCCGGGGCGTGACGCGGTGCGGCCGCCGGGTCGGTAAAACGGTTGGTGTCCGACGTGACCGGGGTGGGAGACTCTGCCATGACCTGGACCTTGACCACCTCGCTGGACGACTTCCGCGCCGGGGCCGGCGGCTTCCTCGATGCCCGTCCGGTGGAGAACACCGTGCTGCTCACGGTCGTGCACCGGCTGGCCGAGCACGGGCTGGACGTCTTCGGGGAGCGTCCGCCGGTCTTCGGGTGGTGGAGCCGTGAGCCGGGCGGCCCGGTCGAGGGCGCCTTTCTGCGGACGCCCCCGTTCAGCCCGCGCCTCGGGGTGATGCCAGACGAGGCGGCGGCCGGGCTCGCGGCCGAACTGGCCGCGGCCGGGGCCGGCTTCACCGAGGTCGACGGGGTGGCCGGCGGCGAGTCGGCGGTGCGGGCGTTCGCCGCCGCCTGGCAGGCCGCCACCGGGGCCGCCGAATCCGTCCGGTCCAGCGAACGCCTCTACCGGCTCGGCGAGTTGACCGAACCGCCGCGCCCGCCCGCAGGCCGCCACCGGGTGGCGGCGCCGGCCGACCGGGAGCTGCTGATCGCCTGGTACGAGGCGTTCCTGCTCGAGGTCGGGGTGCAGCTGCCCGGCGTTCCGCGCAGCGTGGACGAGCGGGTGGCCGCGGGCCTCCTGCACCTCTGGGAGGACGGCGGCCACCCGGTCGCGATGGCCGGCAACAGCCCGGTGATCGTCGGGATGTCCCGGATCGGCCCGGTCTACACCCCGCCCGAGCGCCGCGGCCACGGCTACGCCAGCGGCATCACGGCGGTGGCGTCGGCGTACGCGCGGGCGCGGGGCGCGTCGGAGGTGCTGCTCTACACCGACCTGGCCAACCCGACCAGCAACTCGATCTACCAGAAGATCGGTTACCGGCCGGTGGAGGACTGCCTGGCGCTGGACTTCCGGCGCTGACGGCCGCGCGCCGATGCGGCGCGAAGTGCCGGACAAGCCCTACTCCCAGTCCCAGCCGATCCCCAGCAGGCACGGCCGGACCGCGGAGGCCACCAGATGGACGCAGCGGTGGCCGTCCAGGGTCAACTCCTCGTTCTCGTAGGGCTTTTCGCCGGGGGAGTGGAGGGCGAAGCGGTGGCAGCGGACCGGCAGGGCGGCGGGGTGGAAGGTGACCTGGAGGACGTACTGGCCGGCGCCGGAGTTGAAGCCGCGGACGTATTCGCGGCTGGGGGCCGGTGACGGCGCGTCGTCGAAGCCGTAGCCGAGCAGCCGGGTGTCGCCGGCGCGCAGCCGGTGGTCGAGGAGGAGCTCGGCGACCAGCAGGTCGTGGGCCTGGTCGCGGCGGACCCGGCCGGGGCGGCAGTTCTCCTCGGCCCGGACGTCGACCCGGGTGATGTCGCCGCCCGGATCGCCCTGGTAGATGGCGAGATAGCGGTCGATGCCGTCGCGGTGGGCGCGCAGCGCGTGCTGGGAGTCGCGGCGGAGCATCCGGCGGTCGGCGCCGATCCGGACGCGTTCGATGTGGGTGATGGTGTGCAGGCCGGTGTCGCGCGGGCTCGCGATGGTGGCGAGCAGGTCGTCGACGGCGGTGGCCGGGGTGATGAGGTCCCGGTAGGGGAGGACGGGCGGGCCCGTGGGGCCGGCGGGGGTGGCCCGGCGGGGGCCGAGCAGCCGGGTGAGCGAGTGCTCGGGGAGTTCCAGGACCTCCTCCAGCGCGGCCACGGCCCGCAGCGACTCGGCACGTTCGGGGCGGCGGCGGCCCTGCTGCCAGTAGCTGAGGCTGGTGACCCCGACGTGCACGCCGCGCAGTGCGAGGTGCCGGCGGACCCGGTGCAGGGTGAGGCCGCGGGCGGTGATGGCGGTGCGCAGGGCGAGGTGGAACGGGCCGGTGCGCAGGGCGGTGGTGAGGTCGGACTGGTCGCCGCGCTGCATGACTGCCTCCTCGTGGGCGGGTGCGGGCCGGCCCGGTTGGTCGTGAATATTCACATGTGAAGGGCGGTTTGTCACCGGTCGGGGCCTGCCGCACGGGGGTTTTCGGGGCGGTGTTCACATCCGCGCGGGGCCGTTCACACCCGGGCCCGGCCGGCGGGACGGCCGTTGACCTGGCTCTGTCAACGGCGCGATGCTCGGGGCGCGATCCGGACCGCACACCCACCCCCTCGACTCCTCTGCCTGTGCAAGGAGGCATCCCCCCATGCCAGTTCCACGGATACGGCTGCGCCGCGCGGTCTCGGTGCTCGCGCTCGGAATGATCGGCCCGGCGCTCGGCGTCGCGGTGACCACCCCCGCCCAGGCGGCGCCCGCCGCGCCCGCCCAGGTCCGTCCGGCCGCGGCGCCGGGCAGCACGCTCGACGCGGCCGGCACGTACAAGAAGCTCAACATCACCATGCAGCAGCAACAGCAGACCAACTGGTGCTGGGCGGCGAGCGGCAACACCATCGCCACCTGGTTCGGCCACACCTACAGCCAGAACCAGTTCTGCAACGCCGCGTTCGGCCGCTCGGCCAACTCCAGCTGTCCCAACAGCCAGGCCACGCTGGGCGATGTGCAGAACGGCCTGAGCTGGGCCGGCATCAACCCCGGTTCGTACGTCACCGGTTATCTGCGCTACAGCACGGTGCAGACCGAGGTGAACGCCGACCGTCCGGTGGAGACCCGGATCCAGTGGAGCTCCGGCGGCGGCCACATGCACGTGCTGTACGGCTACGACGCCGGCAACAACTGGGTCTACTGGGGCGACCCTTGGCCGTCCAACAACCGCTACAACTGGGCGGACTACAACTACTACGTGTCCAACGGCACGTTCTCCTGGACCCACTCCCTGTACCGGATCGGCGCGTGAGGGGCGATCATGACTGACCTCAGCAAGGCCCGCCGGGCCGCCGTCACCGTCCTGCTCGCCGCCGGCCTCGGCCTGGCCGTCACCCCGGCCGCGCACGCGGACGGTCCGGCGGGCGCCCCCGTCCCGGTCACCGCCGCCGAGCTGGCGCAGGCCCGTGGCGCGGCCCAGAGCCCGGCCGTCCTCGACCAGTTGGGCCACTTCTTCGCCCGCAAGGGCGTGCCGCCGACCCAGCAGCTGACCATCGGCGCGGCCGAGGAGGCACGGGCGGCGAGCGCGGCCGCCCCACGGCTGTCGGGTGAGACCGTGCCGGTGTACACGCTGGACGCGGCCTTCGTGTCCGGTACCCCGGGCGCACCGGTGGCGAAGGCCGAGTTCACCGCCAGCCGGGCCGTCTCGGCGGACGGCCAGGTCGCCTCGGTCTGGACGGTCAAGCAGGGCGACGGCTGGCGGGTGGTCAACATCGCCTCCGGCGGCGACGAGGGCGACTACGCGGCGAAGGCGGCGGCCGGCGGTGGCGGTACGGCCTTCCGGGAGCCGCAGCTGAACGCCTGGTACGTGCTGCGCGACGGCCGGGTACTGCCGCTGGACGACGAGGCGCGGCGCTCGGTGGGCACGGCGGGGGTGGGCCTGGCGGCCTACCAGAAGCTGGTCCAGCAGCGGTACGGGGACAAGCTGCCCGGCTCGGCGTACGACCGGGCCGGGAAGGGCGGTGGCTACCAGCCCGGTGCCACCGCCACGGAGGTGGAGGGTGGCGGCACCGCGCTGCCCGCCGTCACGGCGGCCGCGGCCCTGGGCGTCACCGCGCTCGCGGGCGCGGGTGTCGTCCTGCGGCGGCGGGCGGGCGCCCGGCGAGGGTAGGGCGGCCGCGCGGAGGACGGCGGGGCCCGGGATGCGGCCGGGTCCCGCCGCCGCGGGTGCGGGTCCGTTCCCCGCTACAGGCCGGCGAAGCCCCGTTCCAGTACGGCGAAGGTGTGGTCGACCAGGTCGACGATGTCCTGCTCGCCGCGGCCCTCGGCCCAGTGCAGCACCGCCTCGGTGGTGGCGGCGCCGAGGGCGGCGGCGGTGATCCGCATGTCCAGGGTCGGCTGGTCGACGCCGGCCCGCCGGGTCAGCACGTCGAGGTAGAGCCGCTGCGGGTCGTTGGCGGTGTCGATCATCCGGGCGCGCAGCGCGGGGACTTCGCCGACCAGCCGCATCCGGGTGAGCAGCTCCTCGCGTTCGTGCTGGAGCAGTTCGCGGAGCAGGCCGATGACGGCCTCCCGGCAGGAGCGGAGGAACGGTTCGTCGGCGGGCCGGGCCAGCAGCGCGGTGATCATCGCAGGGTCGTACTCGTCGGAGAGGACGAGGTCCTCCTTGGTGGCGAAGTACCGGAAGAAGGTGGACGGCGAGACCTCGGCCGCGGCCGCGATCTGGTCGACGGTCGTGTTCTCGTACCCCTGCTCGGCGATCAGCCGGTAGGCCTCCCGGCGGATCGCCTGGCGGGTCTTCAGCTTCTTGCGTTCGCGCAGCGACAGCGGCGCTTCCAGCATCGCCTGGACCGGGTTGGCCGGGCCTGCCGGATGCGCCGTTGTCGACCGGGGTGCGCTCATACCTTCGATTATCCGTGATCGCCGGCAGGCACCGTCGTCGGCTCCTGCTCCGGTCCCGGCCCGGTGGCTCCGCGCGGTTCGGCGGTGGGCATCCGCAGCCCGACGAGCACCGCCGACAGCACCGCGACCGCCCCGGCGACCAGCAGCACCAGCGCCATGCCGTGGACGTAGGCGGCGTGCGCGGAGGCGGCCAGCGCGGGGTTCCCGGTGGCTCCGGCGATGCCGTCGGCGGCGATCACCGACTGCCCGGCCCGGTCCGCCGCCTCGGCGGGGAGGCCGGCGGTGTCCAGCGCGCCCCGGTAGGAGTCGGCCAGCAGGCTGCCGAAGACCGCCACCCCGATCGCGCCGCCCACCTGGCGGAGCGTCTGCAGCAGCCCGGAGCCGACGCCGGCCCGGCCGGGAGGCAGCGTGAGCAGGGCGGAGGCCTGCGCGGTGATGAGTGACAGCCCCATGCCGAGGCCGAGCAGGGTGAGCCAGACCGCCGCCAGGCCGTAGCCGTCGGAGACCCGGGTGCGGCTGCCGAGCAGCAGGGCGGCCGCCAGCGCGGCCAGTCCGAAGGTGATGACCGCGCGGGGGCCGATCCGGGTGACCAGCCGGTCGCCGGCCTTGGCGGCCACCATCAGGCCGAGCATCATCGGCATCAGCCGCAGGCCGGTGCCGAAGGCGTCGGCGCCGAGCACGCTCTGGAAGTAGAGCGGCAGGACGAAGAAGGCGCCGAACAGGACGACCGAGACCAGCGTGGCGCCCACCGCCGACCAGCGGAAGGTCGGGTCGGCGAGCAGCGAGAGGTCGAGCATCGGGTCGCGCTGGTGGCGGCTGCGCAGCACCAGCAGGGTGAGGGCGGCCACGGCGCCGCCGATCACGCCGAGCACCAGTGGGTCGGCCCAGCCGCGGTCGGGGCCCTCGATGATGCCGTAGGTGAGTGCGGAGAGGCCGCCCGCGCCGAGCAGGGTGGCGAGCAGGTCGATCCTGGGCGCGGTGGGGTTGCGGGTCTCCGGGAGCAGGAGCAGGCAGGCGACGATGCCGATCACGGTCAGCGGGATGTTGATCACGAAGATCGCACCCCACCAGAAGTGCTGGAGCAGGAAGCCGCCGAGCAGTGGGCCGAGCGGGGTACCCAGGGCGAGCGCGGCGGCCAGGATCGCGGTGGCGCGGCGCTGCTCGCCCGCCGGGAACAGTCCGGGGATCACGGCCATGGACATCGGCATGACCAGGGCGCCGGCCAGGCCCATCGCGGCGCGGGCGGCGACCAGGGTGCCGGGGCTGTCGGCGAGCATGCCGACGGCGGAGGCGAGGCCGAAGAGGGCGAGGCCGACGGTGAGGGTACGGCGGCGGCCGAACCGGTCGCCGACCAGCCCGGCCGGGAGCATCACGGCGGCGAAGACCACGGTGTAGGAGTCGACGATCCACTGCTGCTGCCCGGTGGTGGCCTGTAGCTGGGAGGCCAGGGTGGGCAGGGCGACGTTGAGGATCGTCATGTCGAAGCTGATCACCAGGACGCTCAGCGCGACGGCGACCAGCGCGAGCCAGCGCCGGGGGTCGGGTGCCGTCGCGGCCCCGGGGGGCTCGGGGGGCTCGGGTACGGGGGAGTCGGGTGCGGCGGGCACGGCAACCTCCGGGAGGCTGTGGGGAAGTCCCTGTCAAATGACAGTAACTCCTAAAAGATGCCGACAGTCAATATGTCCGGCAGGTGGCCGCCCGGACACGCTCTGTCATGTGTCCTGGAAGTGCGGGTTCCGCACACGGAATTGACGCAACGTTGATCTGTCGTTCGCCGCTTCGGGGCGGTGGCGGGTGACTGTCGGTAGATAGGATGTGGCAATCGGTCAGTGCGGACCGACGCGTGCCGAGAGCGGAGAAGGGGTGGGGCGGCAGGAGCCGACCACGAGCCCGGCGCAGGAAGGGGAAGGCGAATGGCCGGCAAGGAGTCGAGCGTCCAGGTCCTGGGCGCGGCGGTGGTCGTGATGTCAGCGCTGGCCGTGGTCGCGGCCTATCTGATCAACGGCGCCGCGCTGGTACTGATGGTCGCGGGGGTCGAGGTGCTGCTGCTGATGGTGTACGTCGCCCGGCGCTGGCAGGCGTTGCGCCGGCCGGCCGTGCCGCGCGGACACCGCCCGGCCGGGGGCACCCCGGACGCCGCGCACTGCGAGCGCTGCCGCCGGGCCCGCGAGGCGCTGGACGCCCGGCAGGCGCGCTCCCGTGAGCGCTCCGCCCCCCAGCGCTCCGTGCCCGGGCGCCCTGTGCCCGAGCGCCCGTTCCGCGACCGCCCGGCCCCGGAGCGCTTCGGTCGGGAGCGCCCCGCCCCGGACTGGACGGCGGAACGGGCGGCCGCCCGGTCGCTGGACCGGTCGACCGCCCGTGACGGGGTGCCGGGTTCAGCCGGCCGCGCTGTACGCCACCAGTGAGACGCCGACGTACTGCACGATGAAGGCCCCGAGGGTGAAGGCGTGGAACACCTCGTGGAAGCCGAACCAGCGCGGTGACGGGTTGGGTCGCTTGAGCCCGTACACCACACCGCCGATGCTGTAGAGCACCCCGCCGACGATCATCAGCACCATGACGGCGACGCCGCCGGTGCGCAGGAAGTCCGGCAGGAAGAACGCGGCGGCCCAGCCCAGCGCGATGTACACCGGTGTGTACAGCCAGCGCGGTGCGCCGACCCAGAACACCCGGAACGCGATGCCCGCCAGCGCGCCGCCCCAGGCCACCCAGAGCAGCACCTGCTGCGCGGCGCCGTGCAGCAGCAGGATGGTGAACGGGGTGTAGGTGCCCGCGATGATCAGGAAGATGTTCGCGTGGTCGAGCCGGCGCAGGACGGCGTCACCGCGCGGACCCCAGGTGAACCGGTGGTAGACGGCGCTCACCCCGAACAGCAGCCAGGCGCTGACCGAGTAGATCGCGCAGGCGATCTTGGCGGGGGTGGAGTCGGCCAGGCAGATCAGCACGATCCCGGCGGCGACCGTGGCGGGGAACATCCCGGCGTGCAGCCAGCCGCGCCACTTCGGCTTGCTCTCGTGGAGCTCAGCAGTCATGGGCAGCATGCTACCCGTTACCTACGGATCCGTAGGTTACTCGCGCGTAGGTAGTGGCGATCGTCACTCTTGGACGTTTTGGAGTGTTCGGAGCGACGGGTCGCGCGCCGGGGCTGGGACGGAAGCGCGTGGTTACCCATAAGTAATCATACTTAATGGAGTAAAAGGTGAGTCAATTTCACCGCTGCGCCGCAGTCGGGGCTTGGGGCCGGAGCTACGCTGCAAGCACCCTCAAACCCCCGCTACGCCGTCTCTCTGCCGAGATGGCGTGAAACGGAGCGATCGTGTCGTACGAGAACTCTGCTCTCAGCGCATCCGCGCCCACCAGCCACACGCGTCTGCTGGCCTGGGTGAGCGAGATCGCGGAGCTCACCCAGCCTGACCGCATCGAGTGGTGCGACGGTTCCGAAGAGGAGAACCAGCGCCTCGCGGACCTGCTGGTGGCTCAGGGCACCTTCCGGAAGCTCAACGAGGAGAAGCGCCCCAACTCCTACTACGCCGCCTCGGACCCCACGGACGTGGCGCGCGTCGAGGACCGCACCTACATCTGCTCCGAGCAGGAGAAGGACGCCGGTCCGACCAACAACTGGAAGGCCCCCGCCGAGATGCGGGAGGTCTTCCAGGGCACCGACGGGCTGTTCCGCGGCGCGATGAAGGGCCGCACGATGTACGTCGTGCCCTTCTCGATGGGCCCGGTCGGCTCCCCGCTGGCCGCGTACGGCGTCGAGATCACCGACTCCGCCTACGTCGCCGTGTCGATGCGGGTGATGACCCGCATGGGCCAGGCGGTGCTCGACCAGCTGGGCGAGGACGGCGACTTCGTCCGGGCCGTGCACACCGTCGGCGCCCCGCTGGCCGAGGGCCAGGCGGACGTGCCGTGGCCGTGCAACAGCACCAAGTACATCTCGCACTTCCCGGAGACCAAGGAGATCTGGTCCTTCGGCTCCGGCTACGGCGGCAACGCCCTGCTCGGCAAGAAGTGCTACGCGCTGCGCATCGCCTCGACGATGGCCCGCGACGAGGGCTGGCTGGCCGAGCACATGCTCGTCCTCAAGCTCACCCCGCCGGCCGGCCCCGCGGGCACCGCCGAGCCCAAGTACGTCGCGGCCGCCTTCCCGTCCGCCTGCGGCAAGACCAACCTCGCCATGCTCCAGCCGACCATCCCGGGCTGGAAGGTCGAGACGATCGGCGACGACATCGCCTGGATGCGCTTCGGCGCCGACGGGCGGCTGTACGCCATCAACCCCGAGGCCGGCTTCTTCGGCGTCGCCCCCGGCACCGGCGTGGACACCAACGCCAACGCCATCGAGACGCTCTGGGGCAACACCGTCTACACCAACGTCGCCCTCACCGACGACGGCGACGTGTGGTGGGAGGGCCTCACCGAGGAGCCCCCGGCGCACCTCACCGACTGGCGCGGCAACGACTGGACGCCGGAGTCCGGCACCCCGGCCGCCCACCCGAACGCGCGCTTCGCCGTCCCGGCCGCGCAGTGCCCGACCATCGCCCCCGAGTGGGAGGACCCGGCGGGTGTGCCGATCTCGGCCATCCTGTTCGGTGGCCGCCGCGCCACCGCCGTCCCGCTGGTGACGGAGTCCTTCGACTGGCAGCACGGCGTCTTCCTGGGCGCCAACATCGCCTCCGAGAAGACCGCCGCCGCCGAGGGCACCGTCGGCGAGCTGCGCCGCGACCCGTTCGCGATGCTGCCGTTCTGCGGCTACAACATGGGCGACTACTTCGCCCACTGGCTGAAGGTCGGCGCCCGGGCGGACGCCGCCAAGCTGCCGAAGATCTACTACGTGAACTGGTTCCGCAAGAACTCCGCGGGCAAGTTCGTCTGGCCGGGTTACGGCGAGAACAGCCGCGTGCTGAAGTGGATCGTCGAGCGCCTGGAGGGCACCGGCGAGGGCGTCGAGACCCCGATCGGCGTGCTGCCGACCGTGGACGGCTTCGACCTGTCCGGCCTGGACCTCTCCGAGGCCGACCGCGAGCTGCTCTTCACCGTGGACGCCGACATCTGGCGCCAGGAGGCCGCGCTCGTCCCGGCCCACCTGGAGCTCTTCGGCGACCACACGCCCACCGAGCTGTGGGACGAGTACCGCGCCCTGGTGAAGCGCCTCGGCTGAGCCGGGCGCCGAACCGATCGGACAGTACGGCCGGAGCCCCGGCCGGACGGCCCTCCCGCACGAGCGGAGGCCGTCCGGCCGGGGCTCCGGCGCGAGTGCGGGGCGGAGACACCGGGTCACCGGGCGGCGGAGCGCCCGGAGCCCGCGGCCGTCCGGGGTACGTGTCGATCAAGGGCCGGTCACGGCTGGGTGTAGCCGCTGAGGAAGTCGCCGATCCGGGTGACGGCGTCGGTGATCTCCTCGGCGCGGGGGAGGGTGACCAGCCGGAAGTGGTCGGGCTCGGGCCAGTTGAAGCCGGTGCCCTGGACCAGCAGGATCCGCTGGGCGCGCAGCAGGTCCAGCACCATCTGGGCGTCGTCCTTGATCTTGTAGACCTTCGGGTCGAGCCGGGGGAAGGCGTACAGCGCGCCCTTCGGCTTGACGCAGCTGACGCCCGGGATGTCGTTCAGCAGCCGGTAGGCGGCGTCCCGGGACTCCAGCAGCCGCCCGCCGGGCAGGACGAGGTCCTTGACCGACTGCCGGCCGCCGAGCGCCGCGGCCACCGCGTGCTGGGCGGGCATGTTGGCGCAGAGCCGCATCGAGGCGAGCACCGTCAGGCCCTCGATATAGCTGTGGGCACGCTGGCGTTCGCCGGAGAGCACCATCCAACCGGAGCGGAAACCCGCCACCCGGTACGCCTTGGACAGGCCGTTGAAGGTGACGCAGAAGAGGTCCGGCGCCAGGGTGGCCAGCGGGATGTGCTCGGCGTCGTCGTAGAGGATCTTGTCGTAGATCTCGTCCGCGTAGACCACCAGCTGGTGCCGGCGGGCGATCTCGACGATGCCCTCCAGCACCTCGCGCGGGTAGACCGCGCCGGTCGGGTTGTTCGGGTTGATCACCACGATCGCCCTGGTCCGGTCGGTGACCCTGGCCTCGATGTCGGCGAGGTCCGGGTACCACTCGGACTGCTCGTCGCAGCGGTAGTGCACGGCGGTGCCGCCGGCCAGCGAGACGGAGGCCGTCCAGAGCGGGTAGTCCGGGGCCGGGACGAGCACCTCGTCGCCGTCGTCCAGCAGCGCGGTCATGGCCAGCTGGATCAGCTCGGAGACGCCGTTGCCGAGGAAGACGTCCTCGACGCCGAGCCCGTGCAGGCCGCGCTCCTCGTAGTGCATCACCACGGCGCGGCGGGCGGACAGCAGACCCTTGGAGTCGCCGTACCCGTGCGCGGACGCCAGGTTGCGCAGGATGTCCTGGAGGATCTCGGGGGGCGCCTCGAAGCCGAACACGGCGGGGTTGCCGGTGTTGAGCTTCAGGATGCGGTGGCCCTGCTCCTCCAACCGCATCGCCTCGTCGAGCACCGGGCCGCGGATGTCGTAGCAGACGTTGGCGAGCTTGCTGGACTGGATGACCTGCATGCCTGCTTACTTTAGGGGCAGAACGGCGCTGGTCGGGCCGTGTCCCGGGACGCGATCGAAGGACCCCGGGAGCCCTCCTTCGATCGGCAGGCCGGGGTGGCCGACGGGCCTTCCAAACCGGGGCCGGGCCGCCCGGGAGAGTGCCGTAGGCGAGGAAGCCGGGCGGAAAGCCGTGCGGGACGAGACGGAGGGCACACCGCTTCGGGCGCCCCCGGCCGCGCGGGCGGGGCGGACTTTCCCGGCCGGGCCCCGGCGCCGCGGTGGCCTCCCCGTGGATGATGTGGTCGGTGCGGCGCCCTGAGTCGGCGTTCGCCGCGCCGACCGGACGTGGACGGACGCCGGTCGGACACCCCGGGCCCGGGGTGTCCGACCGGCGGTGAGCGAGAGGGGGCGCGCCGTGATCCCAGCCGTGGTCGGGGCGGTGCTGGCCGGCCTGCTGGTGGCACCGGCGCTGCGGGGCCTGGTGGTGCGGTACGCCGTGCCCGAGGGCGAACCGTGGTGCACCGCCTGCCCGTTGTGCGGGCGGACGCTGCGCGGGCTGCCGCCGACCGGGCGGTGTCCGGGCTGCCGGGAGCGGCTCGGGCCCGGTGCCTGGCGGGTGGAACTGGTCGCGGTGGCGGTCGCCGCCGCGGTGGCGGTCGCCACGGACGGGCCGCAGGGAGTGGCGCTGGTCTGGGCGGCCGGGCTCGGCGTGGTGCTCGCCTTCGTCGACGCCCGGGTGCGCCGGCTGCCGTACCCGCTGACGCTGGCGCTGGCCGCCGGGGTCGCCGGGCTGCTGGTGGCGGCCGCGCTGACGGACGGCCGTCCGGGGGTGCTGCTCCGCTGTCTGCTGGTGGCGCTGGCCGCCGCCGCGCTGTTCGAACTCCCGGTCTGGTTCGGCCTGATGGGCGGCGGCGACTCCCCGCTGGCGTTCGCGCTCGGTGCCCTGCTCGGCTGGTACGGCTGGGGCGCGGCCTTCACCGCGCTGTTCGCGGCCGTGCTGTCGGCCGGGCTCTGGGGCCTCGGCCGGGCCGCCGCCGCGCTGGCGCGCCGTCGGCCGGTCCGCGGGATCGAACTGCCGATGGGCCCGTTCCTGCTGCTCGGTACGGTGGTCGCGGTCTCCCTGCGGTAACGGCCCGCGGCAACGGCGAACGGGGCCCGCCGTACCGGTCAGGTACGACGGGCCCCGCCGTCGGCGCGCAGGCCCCACCCTCAAGGAGCGGCGCGCCGGGGGGAGTTACGGCATCTTGTGGACGAACGGGCCGACCGTGTTGGAGAAGGCGTTCCCGTTGTTGGCGTCCCAGTTGGTGGACCAGGTCATCGCGCCCCGGATGGTCGGCCACTTGGCCGGCGGGACGAAGCTGCCGCAGTTGTTGCCGGTGGCCAGGCAGTCCAGCGCGTTGTTCACCACGGTCGGCGAGACGTAGCCGCCGCCGGCCGCCTTGGTGGAGGCGGGGACGCCGATGCCGACCTGGTCGGGCCGCAGGCCGCCCTGGATCTGGGTGCAGACCTGCGAGGTGATGAAGTCGATGGTGCCCTGGTTGTAGACCTTGCCGTCGCAGCCGTTCATGCCGCCCGAGTTGTAGTACTGGGTGTTGACGACGGTCAGGATGTCCTTGGTGTTCAGCGCCAGCTGGAAGTAGGCGCCGGCGGTGCTGTACATCCCGATGGTCTCGGGGGCCATCGTCAGGACGAAGTTCGGGCCGACCTTGGCCTGCAGGCTGTGCAGCGCGTTGCCGAGCTGGGTCGGGTTGATGGCGTTCTCGAGGTCGACGTCGATGCCGTCGAAGCCGTAGTCCTTGATGACGGCGTACGCGCTGTCGACGAACGCGGCGGCGGCGGTCGGGTCGTTGACGACGATCGTGCCGTCCTGGCCGCCGATCGAGAGGATGACCTTCTTGCCGGCCGCCTGCTTGGCCTTGAGGTCGGCCCGGAACTGGGCGTCGGTGTAGCCGCCGAGGGCCTTGGACAGGCCCGGGTCCAGGCTGAAGCTGATCGCGCCGGCCCTGGTCGGCACGGCGTTGGCGAAGGAGACCGCGATGATGTCGTACGCGCTCTGGACGTCGGCGAGCTTCTGGACGGTCGAGTTGTTGTCGAAGTTCTGCCAGTAGCCGGTGACGGCGTGCTTGGGCAGGCCGGTGACCGGCGGGTTGGTGCTGGTCGCGGTCGCCGTGGGGGTCGGCGTCGCGGTCTGGGTCGGGGTGGCGGTGGCCGTCGGCGTCGCGGTCTGGGTCGGCGAGGCGGTGGCGGTCGGCGTCTGGGTGGGGGTGGCCGTCGCGGTCGGGCTCGGCGAGGAGGTGCCGCCCGGGCCGCTCAGGGTGATGTCGTCCGCGAAGTAGGCGCTCTGGCCGTACCAGCCGTGCACGTAGAGCGTGATGCTGCTGGCGCTCGCGCCGGTGGTGAAGGTGGTGGAGAGCTGGTTCCAGCTGTTCTGGTTGGACCAGACGCTCGGGTCGGTGCCGCCGGTGCCGCGCGCGCCGAGGTAGACGTACGGGCCCTGGACCCAGCCGCTCAGGGTGTAGCTGGTGTTGGGCAGCACGCTGATGGTCTGCGTGCACTCGGCCGTGTCGCCGGCGCCGGGGGTGGCCTGCAGCGCTCCGGTGCCGGAGTGGACCGGGGTGGTGACGACGCCCGCGTTGCCGGTACAGCTCCAGCCGGCCAGGCTGCCGGATTCGAAGCCGCCGTTGGTGACCAGGTTGCCGACGGCCGCGTTGGCGCCGCCGGCGAAGAGGGCGAGGCCGCTGCCGGCGAGGGCGAGGGCGGTGGCTCCGGCCGCGAGGGCCGGGAGCGTGCTGCGGCGCTTGTGCGCAGGCTGGTTCAGCGTACGGGCCATGGGGGTGACGCTCCTGGGAGAGGAGGGGCGGCCGCCGCGGTGGGGGGCGCGGCGGCCGCGTGTGGGGGAGGGGAGGTCCGCAGTACTGCTTCTGGTAGGGCGGGGTTCAGCAGTTCGTTCCGCCCTGGGTCAAAAGCTGGACTAGACCATTGGGGGTCGTCAAGCATTGAACCGTCGGCTTACGGATTCCTTAAGGAACCGGAGACCGTTCCGTATCCGGAGCAGCGCGGAGGCCCCGGAGTGTCCGGGCGCGCCTTCCGGCCACAGCCGCCACACCTGTCGCGACAGACTTCGTACAGGACCGTGACCCGACCGCTACCTGCGGCTTTCCCGCCCGACTCCGGGCGGGAGTAGGCTGCGCCAGGGGTTGTGACGGACCCCCGGGAATGAGTACGGAGGGGCCGAAAATCATGGGTCTGCGCGATGTCGTCGAACGTACGCCGGGGCTGCGCACCCTGTTGGACGGTATGTACGGCCTCTACGGCCGCCGGGTCGAGGTCCACCTCGCCCGCACCCCCCACCACATCGGGGTGATCCTCGACGGCAACCGCCGCTGGGCGAAGGCCACCGGTGGCTCCACCGCCTACGGCCACCAGCGCGGCGCCGACAAGATCAGCGAGTTCCTCGGCTGGTGCGACGAGACCCACGTCAAGGTCGTCACGCTGTGGATGCTCTCCACCGACAACCTCTCCCGGCCCGCCGACGAGCTCGTCCCGCTGCTCGGGATCATCGAGGACGCCGTCACCGGCCTGGCCGGCGCCCGCCGCTGGCGGGTCAACCCGGTCGGTGCGCTGGACCTGCTCCCGCAGCACACCGCGGACGTGCTCAAGCGCGCCGCCGAGGAGACCGCCGGGATCGAGGGCATCACCGTCAACGTCGCCGTCGGGTACGGCGGCCGGCACGAGATCGCCGACGCCGTCCGCTCGCTGCTCCAGGAGCACGCCGGGCGCGGCACCTCGATCGAGGAACTGGCCGAAATCCTCGACGTCGAGCACATCGCCGAGCACCTGTACACCAAGGGCCAGCCCGATCCGGACCTGGTCATCCGCACCTCGGGCGAGCAGCGGCTGTCCGGCTTCCTGCTCTGGCAGAGCGCGCACAGCGAGTTCTACTTCTGCGAGGCGTACTGGCCGGCCTTCCGCAAGGTGGACTTCCTGCGGGCGCTGCGCGCCTTCGAACAGCGCAACCGGCGAATGGGGCTCTGACCTCGGGCCCGTAGGCCTGGCCTACCCGGAGTCCGCGCGAGGCCAAACGTTCACCGGCAATGATCCGTCAGTTCGCCGGGGGCGCGAATGCACCGTCCCTCGCCTGGGAATACTCCAGTCAGACCGGCCCCGAGGCCACCGGGGCAGCGGGGGCCGGCTTGCCGCGGATGACGCAGGGTCATCCGCTCTGGAGGCCTAGTGGTCAGTTCCAAGAGCCGCCGGACGCCAGACCGGCGCACGTACGTTCTCGACACCAGCGTGCTCCTCGCGGACCCTCTCGCGATGACCCGCTTCGAGGAGCACGAGGTCGTCCTGCCGGTGGTCGTGGTCACCGAGCTGGAGGCCAAGCGGCACCATCCGGAGCTGGGCTACTTCGCCCGTCAGGCGCTGCGGCTGCTCGACGACTACCGGATCCGCTTCGGCCGGCTGGACGAGCCGATCCCGGTCGGCGAGCTGGGCGGCACCATCCGGGTCGAGCTCAACCACTCCGACCTGTCGATACTGCCGGTCGGCTACCGCGCCGGCGGCGGCGAGGCGGACACCCGGATCCTGGCGGTGGCCCGCAACCTCCAGGCCGAGGGGTACGACGTCACGGTCGTCTCCAAGGACCTGCCGCTGCGGATCAAGGCCAGCTCGGTGGGCCTGCTCGCCGAGGAGTACCGGGCCGAGCTGGCGATCACCTCCGGCTGGACGGGCATGTCCGAACTGCATGTCGCGGCGGACGAGGTGGACGCGCTGTTCGCGGCCGGCCACGACGCCGCGGTGGACATCGAGGGCGCCGCCGAACTGCCCGTCCACACCGGACTGGTGCTCAGCTCCGAGCGCGGCCGGGCGCTGGGCCGGGTGACCGGTGACGGCCGGGTCCGGCTGGTGCGCGGAGAGCGTGAGGCCTTCGGACTGCGCGGGCGCAGCGCCGAGCAGCGGGTCGCGCTGGACCTGCTGCTCGACCCGGAGGTCGGCATCGTCTCGATGGGCGGCCGGGCCGGCACCGGGAAGTCCGCGCTGGCGCTGTGCGCAGGTCTGGAGGCGGTGCTGGAGCGGCGGCAGCACCGCAAGGTGATGGTCTTCCGGCCGCTGTACGCGGTCGGCGGCCAGGAGCTCGGCTATCTGCCGGGCTCCGAGACGGAGAAGATGAGCCCCTGGGCGCAGGCGGTCTTCGACACCCTCTCCGCCGTCACCACCCCGGACGTGATCGAGGAGGTCATCTCCCGGGGGATGCTGGAGGTCCTGCCGCTGACGCACATCCGGGGGCGCTCGCTGCACGACGCCTTCGTGATCGTGGACGAGGCGCAGTCGCTGGAGCGCAACGTCCTGCTGACGGTGCTGTCCCGGATCGGCCAGGGCTCGCGGGTGGTGCTCACCCACGACGTGGCGCAGCGGGACAACCTCAGGGTGGGCCGGTACGACGGGGTGGTGGCGGTGGTGGAGAAGCTGAAGGGGCATCCGCTGTTCGCGCACATCACGCTGACGCGCTCGGAGCGTTCGCCGATCGCGGCGCTGGTCACGGAGATGCTGGAGGACATCAACCCGTGAGCCGGGGGGCTGTTCCGGCCTGACCG
Organism: Kitasatospora sp. NPDC087315; assembly: GCF_044744345.1. Classification (NCBI taxonomy): domain Bacteria; kingdom Bacillati; phylum Actinomycetota; class Actinomycetes; order Kitasatosporales; family Streptomycetaceae; genus Kitasatospora; species Kitasatospora sp. NPDC087315. The sequence goes on from NZ_JBIUYD010000008.1 coordinate 77,368, forward strand.
CCCCATTCGGTCATAGTCGGACAATATGGTCAATTCTGGGCGTGGGGCCCGCTCCTGACGGGGCGGGCCCCCGCCCTTTTCATCACATCGAGTGCTTTCTGTCCGAAGAACTCCGGTGTGGTGAATGTGAGATGCGCCACGCAACAGGGAATTGCGTCGACGCGGCCCGGTGCGGCATGGTGAGGGTTCTGTCAGGCCCCGCGTACGGCGTGACAGGGCTTCCGGAGTCTCGGGAGTCCGACCCGGACAGTCCGCCAACTCTGTTGAGTGGACGCACAATTGAACACCGACTAGCCGTACGCCGCCCGATCGCAACGCCCGGTCGCCTCACCTCGGCCGGACGCCGGGTCAGTACCTCCCGTGACCAGCACCGTACGGAGGGCAGCGCCAAGGGGCAGGTTGCGCCCGCACGGTCACGCGTGGGCGATGCTGGAAGGAAACCATGTGACTCGGATCTCGGTCCGGGGAGTTGCTGTGGCCTCCGCCACCGCCGTCACCGCTGTCGGTGCCGTCGTGGGTGTGGCCTCGGGCAGCGAGGGCAAGACGACGCAGACGGTCGATGTCGCCGGCGCGACCCTGCTTGCCGAAGTCCCCTCTGGCGCCCAGGCGCAGACCATCAGTGACAACATCGGCCAGCAGGCGACCGCCCAGCAGGCCTCGGCCGACGCCGCCGCCAAGGAGGCCGCCGAGAAGAAGGCGGCCGAGGAGGCCGCGCGTCAGCAGGCCGCCGCCGATGCCCAGGCGAAGGCCGACGCGCAGGCCAAGGCCGACGCGGAGAAGGCCGAAGCGGAGAAGGCCGCCAAGGCGGCCGAGGAGAAGCGCAAGGCCGACGAGGCCGCCGCCAACCGCTCCAAGGCCCGCTCGTCGATGTCCGCCACCGACACCTCGGCTCCGCCGGTCTCGGCCAGCCCCGGCTCGGTGCAGGCGCTCGCCCAGCAGATCGTCGGCAACGACGCGCAGTTCCAGTGCTTCAGCCAGATCGTGAAGCGCGAGAGCGGCTGGAACTACACCGCCACCAACAAGAGCTCCGGCGCCTACGGCCTGGTCCAGGCGCTGCCCGGCTCCAAGATGGCCTCGGCGGGCGCCGACTGGCGCACCAACCCGGCGACGCAGATCCAGTGGGGCCTGAGCTACATGAACAGCCGCTACGGCAGCCCCTGTGGCGCCTGGTCGTTCTGGCAGTCGCACCACTGGTACTAGGAACCACCGGCACCGGCCACCACCGGAGCCGCCGAACGGCCCCCGACCGCTCTCCGGTCGGGGGCCGTTCCGCTTGGGACGAGCGGGCCGCGCCGCCCGGGCCGCGCTGACCAGTGCGCTCGCGGGCGGTGCGGCCCTGGGTGCGGACGCGGGGCGCGGGAAGGGGTCCTGGTTGCTCCCCGCACCGGCCGGTCCGCCGACAGATGGCTCCGGGCCCCGTTCGGGCTCCTCCCCGCTGCCCCCTGCCTGAAACCACCTGTTTCCGATGGTTCGCCCTGATTCGGGCGCCGGCTCGGGGGCGGTCCGGGACCGGACCGGGCCGGCCGATCGCCGCCGGGGGCGGGGAACCGCCCGGCCCGCCGGACTCACGGCCCGCCGGGCGGGTAGCGTCATCCCCGACGGCCGTGGCAGGACCCACGGCGTACCGCCGGGTACGGCGGCCCGGCGGGGAGTGGTGGTAGCAGGGATGGCGCGGGGCGGGAAGGCCTTCAAGGTCGTGGCCAAGGGCGTGGCCGTGGTGGCCAGTGCGGCCGCCGTGATCGAGCGGCGCCGACGGGCCGCGATGGCGGCCGAATTCGCCGGGGCACCGGTCACCGGGACCGAGATCGAGTCCGGGGCCGGGGTCGAGGCCGCGGCGATCGCCGCGGTGGCGGGACCGCTTCCGGCGCCGCGGGCGGAGACCGCCCCCGTGCCGCCGGCCCTGCCCGGGACGGCCGGGGAGCCCGGGCCCGCACCGGTTCCGGGGCCGGCCCCGCACGCGGCGTTCGGACGGGAGCCGCACCTCGGGCGGCCCGCCACCCCCGCCGAGGCCGTGCCGTGGGGTCTGCGGGTGGCCGCCGAGTCGACCTGGCGGCTGCTGCTGCTCGGCGCCGCGCTCTACGTCGTCTTCATGGTCGTCGACATGCTGCGGCTGGTCGCCTTCGCGGTGCTGGCCTCGCTGCTGATCTCCGCGCTGCTGGAGCCCACCGTCTCCTGGCTGCGCCGGCACGGCGTACCGCGCTCGCTGGCCGCCGGCGGGGTGTTCATGAGCGGTCTGGCCGGGATAGGGCTGGTCGGCTGGTTCGTGGTCTGGCAGGTGACCACCAACCTGTCGACGGTCACCACCAAGGTCCAGGCCGGTGTCGACCAGCTGCGGGACTGGCTGATCACCGGCCCGCTGCACCTGACCCAGCAGCAGATCACCGACTTCGCCAACCAGATCACCAAGGCGATCAGCACCAACACCGAGCAGATCACCTCGGCCAGCCTGACCGGCGCGCAGATCGCCGTCGAGGTGCTGACCGCCGTGCTGCTGGCGTTCTTCACCACCTTCTTCTTCCTCTACGACGGCGAGCGGATCTGGAACTGGGCGCTGCGCGGGCTGCCCCGGCACTCCCGCTACGCGATGGCCGGGGCCGGGCCGAAGGCCTGGGCGACGCTCACCGCGTATGTGCGCGGCACCGTCTGCGTGGCCTTCATCGACGCCGTCTGCATCGGGATCGGCATCGAGCTGCTGGGGGTGCCGATGGCGCTGCCGCTGGCCGTGATCATCTTCCTGGGTGCCTTCGTCCCGCTGGTCGGCGCGCTGGTCACCGGCACCGTCGCGGTCCTGATCGCGCTGGTCACCGAGGGGCCGTTCACCGCCCTGATGGTGCTGGTGGTGCTGGTCGCCGTCCAGCAGATCGAGGGGCATGTGCTCCAGCCGCTGATCCTCGGCCGGGCCGTCCGGGTCCACCCGCTGGGCGTGGTGCTGGGCGTCGCCGCGGGCAGCATCATCGGCGGTATCGGCGGTGCGATCGTCGCGGTGCCGCTGATCGCGGTCACCAACACCGTGGTCACCCATCTGCGCCGCCGCAACGAGGCCGGTCAGGCCGTCTTCACCGCGCTGGAGGCCGCCCGCGAGGCCGCCGGGCGCACCGCCGCGACGGCGCCGCAGACCCCGGCGCCCTGAGGGGGCCGCGGATTCCCGGCCGGGGCCGGAGCGGGTGTCAGAGCGGCATCAGGGCCCAGCCGAAGGCCGAGGCCATGCCGCCGAGCAGGGCGGCGCCGCCGGTCAGGGCCGTCCTCATCGCTCCGGCCCACTGCCGGGCCGGGGCGGTGAGCGCCATCGCCGTCCACGCCAGGGCGGCGCCGATGGCCGGGCCGAGCAGCGGGGGCAGGAACACGGTGGCGGCCCGCCGGAGCCCGTCGGTGTCGTCGGCCCAGGCCGTCGCCATCACCCCGCCGATCGCCGCCCAGCCCGCGACGGCGATCGCCACCAGTCCCCAGCTGATGAACGCGAGGGTCGGCCACAGCGACTCCGCCTCCGGCCGGCCGGCGTCGGTCATGGCGCTCTCCCCCAGGGTTGATCTTCTCTGTCCCGGACGCCCGCGCCGCCGTAGCGGTTCCGGTGCGAACGCGCGCGGGCCCCGCCGGACGGAAGGTCCGGCGGGGCCCGCGTGGTGCGGCGCCAGGTGTCAGGCGTCGACGTCGGCCAGCGCGGCCTCGGAGTCGAGGACTCCCGCGACGGCCTGGAGCACGGCGGCGATCTTCATCGAGGCCTGGACGACCTCGCGCTCGACGCCCGCCTTGCGGAGCACGGCCTCGTGCGAGTCGAGGCACTGGCCGCAGCCGTTGATGGCGGAGACCGCGAAGCACCAGAGCTCGAAGTCGACCTTCTCGACGCCCGGAGTGCCGATGATGTTCATCCGCAGACCGGCCCGCATGCTGCTGTACTCCTTGTCGGAGAGCAGGTGCAGCGTCCGGTAGTAGACGTTGTTCATCCCCATGATCGCGGCCGCGCCCTTGGCGGCGTTGTACGCCTCCGGGGAGAGGTTGGCCTTGGCCTCGGGCTCCAGCGCACGCAGCACCGCGGGGCTGCGGGTGGCCATCGCGCAGGAGAGCACGGTGCCCCAGAGCTGCTGGGCGGGGAGGTCGGAGTTGCCGATGACCGCGCTCAGGTTGAGCTTGAGGTCCTTGGCGTAGTCCGGGAGGGCGGACTTCAGGTCGTCGAGGGCCATGGGTCAGCCCGCCAGCAGGGCCTGGGCGTCGAGGGTGTCCTCGCCCTTGGTCCAGTTGCACGGGCACAGCTCGTCGGTCTGCAGGGCGTCCAGCACCCGCAGGACCTCCTTGGGGTTACGGCCGACGGAGCCGGCGGTCACCATGACGAACTGGATCTCGTTGTTCGGGTCGACGATGAACACCGCGCGCTGGGCGGTGCCGTCGGCGGCCTCGACGCCACAGGCGCGCATCACGTCGTGCTTGACGTCGGCCAGCATCGGGAACGGCAGGTCGCGCAGGTCCTTGTGGTCCTTGCGCCAGGCGTGGTGGACGAACTCGGAGTCGCCGGAGATGCCGAGGATCTGGGCGTCGCGGTCGGCGAACTCCTCGTTCAGCTTGCCGAACGCGGCGATCTCGGTCGGGCAGACGAAGGTGAAGTCCATCGGCCAGAAGAAGACGATCTTCCACTTGCCCTCGTAGGACTTGTGGTTGATCTCGGCGAAGGCGTTCGCGGCGTCCAGGTCGACACAGGCGTTGAGTTCGAACTCGGGGAACTTGTCACCGATCGTGAGCACGTTCGCTTCTCCTGAAGGTGAGACTGAGGGGAGTTTTGTCCGGATTGCGGAACGCCCTCCACGATTCCACATCGTGGACTGATCAGGGAAATAGCTAGACTCGTTGTGTCTGATCGGAGAGAGCTATCAATACCCCGCCGCCCCCCGCTGGGGCCAGGCCCCGCAAGGGCGCCTCGCGCAAACCCGACGCGACTGTGTCGAGCGCCACAGTCCGCAGCCCCCGCACACCCACGGTCGCCCAGCTCAGGGCGTTCGTCGCGGTGGCCGAGCACCGGCACTTCCGGGAGGCGGCGGCCGCCACCGGGACCAGCCAGCCGGCTCTGTCGGGGGCGGTCGCGGCGCTGGAGGAGTCGCTCGGCGCGCAGTTGGTCGAGCGTACGACGCGCAAGGTCATTGTCACCCCGCTGGGGGAGCGTGTGGTCGAACACGCGCGCCGGGTGCTGGCCTCCGTGCAGGCCCTCACCGAGGAGGTCGAGGCCGCCCGCCGCCCGTTCACCGGACCGCTGCACCTCGGGGTGATCCCGACCGTCGCCCCCTATCTGCTGCCGACCGTGCTGCGGCTGGTCCGCGACCGCTACCCGGAGCTGGAGCTGCACGTCCACGAGGAGCGCACGCCCTCGCTGCTGGAGGGGCTGGCCGCCGGGCGGCTGGACGTGCTGCTGCTCGCGCTCCCGGCCGGCGGGGCCTCGCCCACCCGGGACGTCCCGCTGTTCGACGAGGACTTCGTGCTGGTCACCCCGCCCGGGCATCCGCTCGCCGGGCGGATCGACGTTCCGCGCGACGTGCTGCTCGACCTGGAGGTGCTGCTGCTGGAGGAGGGGCACTGCCTGCGCGACCAGGCGCTCGACATCTGCCGTGAGGTCGGCGCCGATCCCGGCGGCTCCACCACCCGGGCGGCCGGGCTCTCCACCCTGGTCCAGCTGGTCGCCGGGGGTCTCGGGGTCACCCTGCTGCCGGCCACCGCCCTGGACGTCGAGGCGGGCCGCACCGACCGGCTGGCCGCCGTCCGCTTCGCCGCCCCCGCGCCGGGCCGTCGGATCGGGCTCGCCACCCGGCCGGGCTCCGCCCGCAGCGGCGAGTACGACCGCTTCGCCGCCTCGCTGCGCGAGGTGCTGGTGGAACTGCCGGTCCGGATCGTCCAGTAGCCGCGGCGGCCGGTGGCAGACCGGCCGGCGGTGGTCAGGCGGGCGGTGGTCAGGCGGGCGGTGCGGCGCAGAGGTCGACCGTGGTGGCGACCAGCAGGTCCAGCGCCCGGACCGCCTCCGCTTCGGCCGCCGGGCCGGCGTCCCTGAGGACCAGATAGCGCCCGCAGAGGCCGTCGAAGCCGGCCAGGAAGTGGACGGCGATGTCGTGCGCGGGCCGCGCCAGCGGCTGGCCGTGCGCCTCGGCGAGCGCGGTGATGATGCCCGCCGCCGTCCGCTCCATCTCGTCCTGGAGTCCGCGCATGATGTCCTGCAGACCGGGGTCGCGCATCGCCAGCGTCTCCAGCTCGGCGAGCAGGATGCACCGCCCCGGTTCCCCGGTGGTGCTGGCCCAGAGCGCGTGCACCAGCGCCCGCACCTGCTCCCCGAACGGCCCCTCGCCCGGGGCCGCGGCGCGCACCTGGCCGATGAAGTCGGCCATCAGCTGCTCCACCACGGCCCGGTACAGGTCCTTCTTGGTGCCGAAGGTGTAGTGCACCGTCGCCTGCGCCACGCCCAGCTCGGCCGCGATCGCCCGGGTGCTGCCGGCGGGGACGCCCTCGCGGGCCATGAGGTCGATGGCCGCCTGGACGAGCTGCGGACGCCTTTCGGCGGCGGGGACGTGAGCCATTGGGACAGGGTAGCGCTCTGGTCGATTGACGTGGTCGAACGACGTGACCCATCGACTCGGTCGAGCGGCCCTGTCGAACGACTTTGTCAGATGACAAACTTGCCCCTACGGTAGTGGGCGACCTGTTCGGGCACTCGGCTGCCCGACCGACCTGACCGAGGGCTCACTCATGGCCACGTATCTGTACCGCCTTGGCCGCTACTGCTTCCGCCGACGGCGGGCCGTGCTCGCCGTCTGGCTCGCCGTGCTGATCGCGGTCGGCGGCGCCGCCGGGGCGTTCGCGGGCAAGACCAGCGACGAGTTCAAAGTGCCCGGCACCGAGGCCCAGAGCACGCTGGACCGGATCAAGGACACCTTCCCGGCCCAGGGCCACGGCTCCGCGCAGGTGGTCTTCGCCGCCGCCGGGCCGGGCGGCATCGCCGCTCCCGAGGCGGGCCGGGCCGTCACCGAGGCGGTCGGCCGGATAGCCGGCGTGCCCGGCGTCGCGGCCGCGCCCGACCCGTATGCCACCGGGGCGGTCTCACCGGACGGCAGGGCCGCGATCGCCCTGGTCTCCTTCGACCGCAAGCTCGCGGACATCACCGACGAGCAGCGCGACGCGGTGAAGGCGGCCGCCGAGCCGGCCCGGGCCGCCGGGCTGACGGTCGCCTTCGGCGGCGACGCGTACAACCGGATGGCACAGGTCGAGGGCGGCGAGGCGGTCGGCCTCGCGGTCGCCGGGGTGGTCCTGGTGCTCACGCTGGGCTCCCTGGTCGCCGCCGGGCTGCCGCTGCTGACGGCCTTCGTCGGGGTCGGCGTGGCGATGGCCGCGCTGCTGGCCCTCTCCGGTTCGTTCGAGATCATCACCACCGCGCCGGTGCTGGCCCTGATGGTCGGCCTGGCGGTCGGCATCGACTACGCCCTGTTCATCGTCTCCCGGCACCGCCGGCACCTCGCCGAGGGCCTGGAGCCGGACGAGGCCGCCGCGCGGGCCAACGCGACGGCGGGCAGCGCGGTGGTCTTCGCCGGGCTGACGGTCGTCGTCGCGCTCGCCGGGCTCGCCGTCGCGGACGTGCCGTTCCTCACCGTGATGGGCCTGGCCGCGTCCGGCGCGGTGGTGGTGGCGGTGCTGGTGGCGATCACCCTGCTGCCCGCGCTGCTCGGCTTCGCCGGGCGGGCCGTCGACCGGCTGCCGGTCCGCCGGCGGGCGCCGCGGGCCGAACCGGGCCGGCCGCCGATGGGTGAGCGCTGGGCCCGGTTCGTGGTGCGCCGGCCGCTGCCCGTCCTGCTCGCCGGGCTGGCCGCGCTGGTCACCCTCGCGGTGCCGGCGGCGAGCCTCACCCTCGGCCTGCCGGGCGGCGGCTCGCAGGCCGCCGGAACGGACGCCCGCAAGGCGTACGACCTGATCGGCGAGAGCTTCGGGCCCGGCTTCAACGCTCCGCTGGTGGTGGTCGTGGACGCCCAGGGCGCGCCGCGGCCGGAGCAGGCGGTGCAGGACGTCGCGGAGAAGCTGGGCACGCTCAAGGGGGTGCGGACGCTGCTGCCCCCGACCGTCGACCCGGTGAGCCGGACGGCGCTGCTGACCGTCATCCCGGAGACCGGCCCGGACCACGCGGACACCAAGGCGCTGGTCTCCGGGATCCGCGACCAGCGCGACGGACTGCGGGCCGCGACCGGCGCGCGGATCGACGTCACCGGCACCACGGCAGCCAACATCGACGTCTCCACCAAGCTCGGGCAGGCGCTGCCGCCGTTCGTCGCGGTGATCGTCGGCATCGCGATGGTCCTGCTGGCGCTGGCGTTCCGGTCGATCCTGGTGCCGCTCAAGGCGGTGGCCGGGTTCCTGCTCAGCATCACGGCGTCGCTCGGCGCGGTGGTCGCCGTCTACCAGTGGGGCTGGCTGGACGGTGTGATCGACGTGCCGAAGGTCGGGCCGGTGGTGAGCTTCGTGCCGATCCTGCTGATCGGGGTGCTGTTCGGGCTGGCGATGGACTACGAGCTGTTCCTGGTCTCCGGGATGAAGGAGCACCATGTGCACGGCATGGCGCCCAGGGACGCGGTGGTCGCCGGGGTGCGGGGCGGCGCGCGGGTGGTCACCGCGGCGGCGCTGATCATGGTGGCGGTCTTCGGCAGCTTCGTCTTCGGCCACGACCCGATCGTCCAGCCGATCGGCTTCGCGCTCGCGACCGGCGTACTGGTGGACGCCTTCGTGGTGCGGATGGCCCTGGTGCCGGCCGCGATGGCGCTGTTCGGCCGGGCGGCGTGGTGGTTCCCGAAGAGCCTGGAGAAGGTGGTGCCGAGGGTCGACATGGAGGGCGAGCAGCTGATGGCCCACCTGGAGGAGCGGCCCGGGCCGGTGAAGGTGGCCGAGCCGGTCTGACCCGTTCCGGGCCGGCCCGGGGACGCCCGGTGGTCCGCGGGGACCACCGGGCGTCCGCCGGTCACGGCAGCCGCTGCTCGAACCAGACCACCTTGCCGGTGCCGAGCCGGGTGGCGCCCCAGCGCTCGGCGCACCGGGCCACTATCTGCAGCCCGCGCCCGCGTTCGTCCTCCGGGCCGATGCGGCGCGGCCGGGGCAGCAGCGGGCTGTCGTCGCCGACCTCGCAGCGCAGCCGGGTGGTGCGGACCAGGCTCAGGGTGACCGGGCGGGTGGCGTGCTGCACCGCGTTGGTCACCAGCTCGCTGACCATCAGCTCGGTCGCCTCGCAGAGCTCGTCGAGGCCCCAGCGGCGCAGCGTGTGGGCGGCCAGCCGACGGGCCCGCCCCGGGGTCTCGTTGCGCGGTTGCAGGTACCAGTGCGCGACGTCCCCGGCCGGGATGCCCTCGAAGCAGGCGGCGAGCAGCGCGATGTCGTCGCCCCGGTCGCCCGGCGGCAGGATGCGCAGCGCCTCCTGGCAGAGCTGCTCGGGGGTGTGCCGCTGCGCGCTGGCGAGGCGGGCGCGCAGCAGTTCCAGCCCGTCGCTGATCGGGCGGCTGCGGGTCTCCACCAGGCCGTCGGTGAAGAGCAGCAGGGAGGAGCCGGGCGGTGCGGGCAGTTCGACGGAGGCGAAGTCGACGCCGCCGACCCCGATCGGCGCCCCGGCGTCCAGCTCCAGCAACTCGGCCGTCCCGTCCGGCTGGACGAGCACCGGCGGTACGTGCCCGGCGTTGGCGAGCACCACCCGGTTGGCGATCGGGTCGTAGACCGCGTACACGCAGGTGGCCAGGTGCTGTTCCCGGCCGAGCCGCTGGGCCTGCTCGTCGAGGTGGTACAGCACCTCGTGCGGCGGCAGGTCGAGCGCGGCCAAGGTCTGGGCGCTGGTGCGGAGTTGGCCCATGATGGCGGCCGAGGTGAGCGAGTGGCCCATCACGTCGCCGACGATCAGCGCCACCCGGTTGCCGGGCAGCGGGACGGCGTCGTACCAGTCGCCGCCGACCTGGGCGCCGCGCTCGCCGGGCAGGTAGCGCTGGGCGAGGCGGACGCCGTGCGGCTGGGGGAGGCGCAACGGCAGCATGCTGCGCTGGAGTTCGTTGGCTATCTCCCACTCGCGGGCGTACCGCAGGGCGGTGTCGATCGCCAGGCCCGCCTGGGTGGCGAGGTGGGCGGCGGTGGCGGTGTCGGTGGCGTCGAAGGTGGGGCGGCCGGTCTTCTCGGACGGCCGGCGGATCAGCACCAGCATCCCCAGGACGGCCTTGCGGCCGCGCAGCGGCAGGGCGAGGACAGAGGTGCCCGGGCCGAGCCGGGCCAGTCCGCGGGCGCCGTACAGCTCGCGCAGCAGCCCGGCGGTCCGTTCGGCGCCGGGGGTGCCGAGTACGGCGGGCTCGGCCGGGCGGCGGCTCAGCAGGGCGTGCGCGAGTGCTCCGCCCCGGGTGACCGGGGTGGCGGGCCCGGTGTCGGCGGTGGAGCGCGAGCCGTACCGGGTGGCGTAGCGGGAGTTGCGGTGGTCGGCCCCGCCGCTGGGGCGGCCGCGGCGGCCGAGCCGGGTGCCGTGGCTGTGGTGGATCCGCAGCTCGTCCGGGAAACCGGGCTCGCGCTCGACGTTGGGCAGCGGGTCGCGCAGGTGCACCACGGCGGCGTCGGCCAGGGCCGGGACCAGGACCCGGCAGATGTTGCGCAGGGTGGCGGCGAGGTCGAGCGCGCTGTTGATCCGCCGGGTGGCGGAGTCGAGGTAGGAGAGCCGTTCGGCGACCTGTCCGGGGTCGTCGCCCGTCCGGCCGTCCGCGGTGTCCGGCGGGCGGCGCCGGTTCGGGACGGCAGGAGGCTGTCCGGCCTCGGGTTTGAGCTGGTCGCGCACGGCTGCCTGTCCTGGGGATCGGTGGGGAGTACTGGCTCTTCTGGTCTGGCGGGTGGTCAGCCGACGCGTCGACAGCACAGGAACAGTTGCTCCTCCGGCGGCAGCGAGGTACTGGCCGGTGCGTAGGAATGCCCCGACCGCTCCTCGACGGCGAACCCGGACTCCACCAGTACCCGTTCCAGATCCTCCCTCAGATACCCGCTGATCCGCAGCTCCCGGCCGAGGAACGGGAGGGGAACGTGATCCAGATCCGCCTCGACCATGCCGAGCGCCAGCAGCCCGCCGGGCCGCAGCAGTTCGCGGAGCCGGGCGAGCACGGTGGGGATCTCGTCCTGGGGGAGGAGGATCAGGGAGAAGAACGCGGTGACGGCGGCGAAGGTGCCCCGGCCGCGCGGCCCGAGTTCGGGGACGTTCCAGGCGCGGTCGGCCCGTTCGGTGGCCAGGTCGTACAGGTCGATGCGGTGGAAGGCGGGCGGGTGCGGGCCGCCGTGGCCGGCCTGCCGGGCCAGCGTGAGCATAACGTCCGAAAGGTCTATACCGGTGACGTGCGCACCGCCCGCGACCAGCTGCCGGACGGTCGGATCACCGGCGCCGCAGCCGACGTCGAGGACGGCGGCACCCGGTTCGAGCGCGGCCAGCAGCCGGTGGCCGCAGGCGAGCTGTCCGTCCTTGGCGGGGAACGCCTCGGCGTAGCCGGTGCCGATGGTGTCGAAGGCGACCGCCTGCAGGGCGCGAGCGGCCCGGCGGCGCAGCACGTCGGGCTCGTCGTCACCCGCGTCCTCGTCGACGGGGAACGGGTCGGATATCTGTCCGGTCGTCACGATTGAGAGGCACCCTTCCACCCTGGCCTCCGGTCGGCTGTACGAGGCCGGGCCGCCGTCCTCCCGGCGCCCGCGCTGCCCCGCCGGCCAGCTGCCGGTGGCGGTACGTCACGCTCCCCGCGTCACTCTGACTGCACTCTGACACTTTGCACAGAGACACTCTGCACCGTGGGAGCGCCTGCGCGCTGCCGTTTCCGGATGCTCCGCCGGACAGGTGCACTCGTGTGTGTACTGGCATCTGAGAATATGCGTGATCACTCCACCATAGGGTCCCTTTCCAGCCAACTCGTCGCGGTTGGGGTGGTGTGGCCCGGGTTGCGGAAGCACGACGGTGCGGGCCGAGGTGGTGCGGGCCGGGACCGCACGCCGCATGGCGCGTTCGAGCCGCGCCGCTGACCTGCGCCGCCGACCTGCGAGCGGGCGGTCCGGCGGGCCGACGACCCGGCGTTTATCGAACGTCAATCGGTCCGGTGCAGAGTGGAACCAGCGCCGGGGAAGCGTTGAGGGTGCTCCCGCAGCCGGGGGGCTGCGGGGGCACCGAACGCATCGGGGGAGACCTCCACGGGGGGATGTCGGGGGACGTCGGAGGTCTACGGCGCGGGGGGACAGAGGGGCTCGGTGTGCTGCTGGGAGATGAGGTCCGCCACGGGGGAGGCCTCTGGCACACCGAGCCGTATGAAGATCGCGTGGGCCTCCTGGAGGCACGCGAGTCCACGCGCCGGTTGGGCGAGGCCGAGCAGCGCCTCGCCCAGCGCGGCGTTGGCCAGGCCCTGGCAGTAGGCGCCGTCGATCTCCTGGGCGATCGCCAGCGACTCGCCCGCCGCCTCGGCCGCCTCGGCGGTCTGCCGGCTCGCCAGCAGGCTCACCGCGAGCCGGGCGAGCGCGTAGCCCTCGCGGAGCCGGTTCTGCTGGGTCTGGTAGAGCTGGTGGGCCTCGCGCAGGTGCGCGACCGCCTCGGCCGGCGAACCGGTCGAGGACAGCACCACGCCGAGCTGGTAGAGGGTGTCCGCGAGGCAGGGCCCGTTCGCGGAACGCCGGGCGGTGACGGCCGCCTCCTCCACCGAACGGACCGCGGACTCGCTCTGCCCCGCGTTGAGCTGGGCGCGGGCGATGTTCCCGAGCAGCCGGGCCTCGCCGATGGGGAACCCGATGACCCGGCTGATCGCCAGGGCCTGTTCGAAGAACGGCAGGGCCTCGGCGGCGCGGTCGGAGACGCTCAGCACGATCCCGAGAATGTTGGCGACCATCGAGCGCAGCACGGTGATGTCGTCCGTGCCCTGAAGGTCCAGGCTGGCCCGCAGCGAGCGCTCGGCGCCCTGGAAGTTGTTGGCGAAGTACTCCAGCGTCCCGAGGGCGAAATGGACCCGGGCGAGGGCCTGGGTGTCCCCGTGCGCCTGCGCGTTGGACTCGGCGGTCTCCAGCAGCCGGCGCGTGCGGGGACCGTGCGTCGGGTCCTCGACGATGCTGTTGAGCGCGATCAGCAGATCGAGAGCGGGCCGCAGCAGGGCGGACGGCCCGTTGACCGCGGCCTCCACCGTGCTCAGCAGCATGCCGACCTCGGTCCGCAGCCACTGCTGTGCCGCCGCCCCGGTCGCCAGGGCGAGCCCGGGCGTCTTCAGCCCGTCGAGCGGTTCGGGCAGCTGGTCGTCGGGCTCGATGGCCTGCGCGGCGTTGCGCATGGTCGGCAGCACGTGCTCCAGCAGCCGGAGAACGGCGCGCTCCTGCTCGGCGGAGTCCGCCAGCTTCTCGTTCTTGCGCTGGGCGTACAGCCGCAGCAGGTCGTGGTAGCGGTAGCGGCCGGGTGTGAAGCACTCCAGCATGTTCGCCTCGACCAGCGACTCCGCCAGCGTCTCGGCGTACGCCTGTTCCTCCCCGAGCAGCGCCGCCACCGCGTCGAGCGGAAGGTCGGGCGAGTCCACCAGGGAGAGCAGACGGAACGCGCGGGCCTCGTCGGGCCGGAGCTGGCCGTAGCCGAGGCCGATGGTGGTCTCCACCGCGAGGTTGCCCAGCTGCAGCTCGTCGAGCCGCCGCCGTTGGTCCGCTAACCGCCGGGCCAGATCGGAGACGCTCCAGCGAGGCCGGCTGGCCAGCCGCGCCGCGGCGATCCGCACCGCGAGCGGCAGGAAACCGCAGGAGGAGACCACGGCCAGCGCCGCGTCGGGTTCGGCGGCGACCCGCTGCTCACCCACGATGGTGGAGAAGAGCGCCAGGGCCTCCTCGGGAGTCATCTCCTCGACGTCGACCAGGTGGGCGCCGGGAATTCCGGCCAGCCGGGACCGGCTGGTGGCGAGCACCGCGCACCCGGACACGCCGGGGATCAGTGGCATCAGCTGGTCGGCGTCCTGGGCGTTGTCCAGCAGGATCAGCATGCGGCGCTTGGCCAGGAGGGAGCGGTAGAGGGCCGCCCGCTGCTCCAGCGAGTCGGGCAGTTCGGTGGCGCCCAGCGAGTGCAGGAAGTCGCCGAGTACGACGGCGGGGTCGGCGGGGGACGCGCCCGCGCCGCGCAGATCGACGTAGAGCTGGCCGTCCGGGTACTCGGAGCGCACGCTGTGCGCGACATGCACGGCCAGGGTGGTCTTCCCGACGCCGCCGATGCCGGCCAGCGAGGTCACCACGACCGCCTGGCCGGTGCCGTTGCGCAGGGTCGCCCGCAGTTCCGCGACCAGTGCGGTCCGGCCGCTGAAGTCGGAGACGTCGGCGGGCAGTTGGGCCGGCGCCGGGGAGACCGCGGAGCCGTCGTCCCGGCTCCGGCTGTGCGGTCGCGCGGGCGGGTCCGGGGTCAGGGCCTGATCTCCCGCGAGGATGCGCGCGTGCATGGTGGACAGGCCGGCTCCGGGCTCGACCCCGAGCTCGTCGATCAGGAGCTTCCGGGTGTCCGTGTAGACGCCGAGCGCCTCGGCCTGCCGGCCGCAGCGGTAGAGCGCGAGCATCAGGAGTTCGCGCAGCCGTTCCCGGAGCGGGTGTTCGGCGGTGAGCGAGCTCAGCTCGGAGACGACCTCGGTGTGCTGACCGATCTCCAGCGCGGCGGCGCAGCACTCCTCCCACACCGAGACATGGCGCTCGGCGAGGCGGCTCCGCTGTGTCTCGGCGTGCGGCCCCGGCACTCCGGCCAGGGCCCGGCCGCTCCACAGCCCGAGTGCCGACACCAGCAGCCGGTGGGCCTCGAACAGGTCGCCGTCGGCCCTGGCCGCGGTGGCCTGCGCGACGGTGGTCTCGAAGACCGTGAGATCGAGTGCTTCCGAGGAAGTCCGCAGGGCGTATCCGTCGCTCACCGAAATGAGGATCTCGGCCGGTGCGCGAACCTCGCGATGCGGTTCGATCACCGCCCGGAGGCGGGAGACGTAGGTGCGCAGTGCGGCGATGGCCTGCGGCGGGGGGCGATCACCCCAGAGGCCGTCGACGAGATCCTGGGTGGCGACCGGGCGGCCCTGCTGGAGCAGGAGCGAGGTGAGCACCGCCTGCTGCTGCGGAGAGCCCAGCGCGAGCGACTCCGGGCCGCGCCACGCCTGCACCGGACCGAGCACCTGGAAGCGCAGCGTCGAACTGTGCGGCGTTTCCTGAGGCTCCATGAATTCCCCCGATGACCTGTGGCGGTGCCCTGCACGTACAGGGCGTTCGGCGGTCCCGCTGCGGTCGCATCAGCTTAGGCGGACAGCTGCAAACGCTGGAGATCAGCATCAGCGTTGCGATGTTTATAGGACATTTAACGGTTCCTACGATACTGTCCGGGCGCCTGGGTCGAACCGGTCGGGCGCACGCAGATCCCGATGACCTGAAAGGCAGCCAGCCATGGCCGAGATTGAGCCCACCAGCGCCACGACCCCGTCGGCCGATGCGGACACCCCCGAGGCCGCGGCGAAGACGGCTGCCGAGGGCATCGCCGAGGCTGCGGCCGATGTGGCCGGGTACACGGCCCCCGCCGACGAGAAGCACGAGGAGCCGCAGGAGCTCTTCGGCGGCGAGGCCGTCGAGCCCGAGCACGTCGAGGCCAAGCCGGGCGAGACCGTCCCGCTCGGTGCGATCAACGCTCACCCGTAGCCGCCCGCAAGGCCATCCGCCCCGTACCTCGGCGCTCCTGAGGTGCGGGGCGTTCGTCGTTCCCGGCCCGCCGGGTCAGGCCACCCGGCCCTCGTTGAGGCGGGAGTCCCGGTTGCGGGCCGCCAGGCGGGCGCTGAGCCTGGCCCGGCTCTCGGCGGCGGGATCGGGGTCCGCCCCGGTCTGGGCCGTCTGCGGTTCCTGGGCCGTCCGTGGTTCCGGGACCGCCTCCGGTGCCGGGCCGACGCGGTCGGGGCGGGTGGTCCACTCGCGGCCGCCGCCCAGGGGCCGCAGGTAGTGCTCCCCGCCGATGGTGTCCATGTAGATGCCGGTGCGTCCGGTCCTGCCGTCCAGGACGAGTTCACCCGCACGCGGCCGGTAGGCCGCGGCGTCGCGCTTTCGGGTGCTCACCGCGCTGCTCCTTGCTCTGGTGCGGGCGCGGCGATGGGTTCGCCGGCCCTGGTCGCTGTCGGTGCGTGTTCTGCTCGGCGACTACCCAGCATCTCTAGAGAAGCTAATATCTCTAGAGATGTCAACGGTCTTATCGGTTTACCGACGGCCGCGGGCGCGCCTAGGGTTTTCGCGAAGGAGAGGAACAGGGCGATGGCCGGCAGCAGTGGCGAGAAGCAGCCCAAGTACCAACGGATCGCCGACGCGCTCAGGGCCGCCGTCGACTCGGGGGAGTACCGCGCCGGCGACCGGCTGCCCGGCGAGAACGACCTCATGGAGACCTACGGCGTCGCCCGGATGACCGCCCGTCAGGCGCTCGGGGTCCTGCAGAGCGAGGGCATCGCCGAGGCGCGCAAGGGCGCGGGGGTCTTCGTCCGGGACTTCCGGCCGCTGCGGCGGCGCGGGATCCAGCGGCTCGCCCAGGGGCAGTGGGGATCCGGGCGGTCGATATGGTCCGCGGACATCGACAGGCGGACGCTGGTCGTCGACCAGGTGTCCGTCACCGAGCAGGGCGCGCCGGACCACGTGGCCAGGGTCCTGGGCGTCGACCCCGGGGTGCCGATGTGCGTGCGGCACCGCCGGTTCGTCCTGGACGGCAAGCCGGTGCTGCTCTCCACCTCCTACCTCCCGGCCGGGCTGGTCGCCGGCACGGCGATCACCCGCGAGGACACCGGCCCGGGCGGGACCTACGCCCGACTCGCCGAGATCGGCGCGAAGCCCGTCCACTTCCGCGAGGAGGTGCGGTCCCGGATGCCCAGCGCGGAGGAGAGCAGCCGGCTCGACCTGTCCGCCGGTACCCCGGTCATCCTGATCTGCCGGACGGCCTTCGCCGACGAGGGCCAGGTCGTCGAGCTGAACGAGATGACGCTCGACGCGGCGTCCTACGTCCTGGAGTACGACTTCGACGCGTGAGGACGCCGCGCCCGCCGGGCCCGGAGGCGGCCGACGGCACCGCCCCAGCCGACGGCACCGCCCCGGACGCCGTGCGGGCGGCCGGGGCGGTGCCGTGCGGAGCCGGGCGCGTCACTCCTTGGAGCGCACCCGCAGGCTGGTGATCAGCGGACCCTCGGTGGTCTCCCGGAAGAAGTCGTTGCCCTTGTCGTCGACCACGACGAACGCCGGGAAGTCCTCGACCTCGATCCGCCAGACGGCCTCCATCCCCAGCTCGGCGTACTCCAGGACCTCGACCTTCTTGATGCAGTCCTGGGCCAGGCGGGCCGCCGGGCCGCCGATGGAGCCGAGGTAGAAGCCGCCGTGCCTGGCGCAGGCGTCGGTGACCTGCTTGGAGCGGTTGCCCTTGGCGAGCATGACCATCGAGCCGCCGGCCGCCTGGAACTGGTCGACGTAGGAGTCCATCCGGCCGGCCGTGGTCGGGCCGAAGGAGCCGGAGGCGAAGCCCTCGGGGGTCTTGGCCGGGCCGGCGTAGTAGACCGGGTGGTCCTGGAGGTACTTGGGCATGCCCTCGCCGGCGTCCAGCCGCTCCTTGATCTTGGCGTGCGCGATGTCGCGGGCGACCACCAGCGTGCCGGTGAGCGAAAGCCGGGTCTTGACCGGGTACTTGGACAGCTCGGCGCGGATCGCGGACATCGGCTGGTTGAGGTCGACGCGGACCACGTCGTCGTCCAGGTGCTCGTCCGTGGTGTCCGGCAGGTACCTGGCCGGGTCGGTCTCCAGCTGCTCCAGGAAGACGCCCTCGGCGGTGATCTTGCCGAGCGCCTGGCGGTCGGCGGAGCAGGAGACGGCCATCGCGACCGGCAGCGAGGCGCCGTGCCGCGGCAGCCGGATGACGCGGACGTCGTGGCAGAAGTACTTGCCGCCGAACTGGGCGCCGATGCCGATCTGCTGGGTCAGCTCGGTGACCTTGGCCTCCAGCTCCAGGTCGCGGAAGCCGTGGCCGGTCCGGGCGTCGCCCTCGGTCGGCAGGTGGTCCAGGTAGTGCGCCGAGGCGTACTTGGCGGTCTTCAGCGCGAACTCCGCGCTGGTGCCGCCGACCACGATGGCCAGGTGGTACGGCGGGCAGGCGGCCGTGCCGAGCGAGCGGATCTTCTGCTCCAGGAACGAGAGCATGCTCGCCTCGTTCAGGATCGCCTTGGTCTCCTGGTACAGGTACGACTTGTTGGCCGAGCCGCCGCCCTTGGCCATGAACAGGAACTTGTAGGCGTCGCCGTCGGTCGCGTACAGCTCGATCTGGGCGGGCAGGTTGTTGCCCGTGTTCTTCTCGTCCCACATGGTCACCGGCGCCATCTGGGAGTAGCGCAGGTTGAGCCTGGTGTACGCGTCGTACACGCCGCGCGCGATCGCCGCGTCGTCGCCGCCGGAGGTCAGCACGTTCTGGCCGCGCTTGCCCATGACGATCGCGGTGCCGGTGTCCTGGCACATCGGCAGGATGCCGCCGGCCGAGATGTTGACGTTCTTCAGCAGGTCCAGCGCGACGAAGCGGTCGTTGGGGCTGGCCTCCGGGTCGTCCAGGATGCGCCGCAGCTGGGCGAGGTGGGCGGGGCGCAGGTAGTGCGAGATGTCGTGCATCGCCTCGGCGGTGAGCAGCCGCAGGGCCTCGGGCTCGACCTGGAGGAAGGTGCGACCGCCGGCCTCGAAGGTGGAGACACCCTCGGAGGTCAGCTTGCGGTACGGGGTCGGGTCAGCGCCCAGGGGGAGCAGGTCGCTGTACTCGAAGTCTGGCGTGGGAGCCATGGGGGCGGTCCTTAGTGTTCCAGTGGTCCGGCTGCGTCGGCGAAGCACCCTCAAGGGTAGGACCCGGCGGAACGTCGCACGCGGAGAGGTCGGCCTGCGTGACCGGGGTCACTCGGACACGCGTACGGGACTTGCCCGGTTGACTAGGCTTGGCGCGTGGACAACTCGCCGTCGCAGGACGACCAGGGGCAGCCGCCCGTACCGATGACCAAACCGGAGGCCAAGCCCGCCGTCCGGACCGAGCACACTCCGGTGGCCGAGGCCGAACTGCGGGCCTCGGACGCCGACCGCGAGCGGGTCGCGGAGCTGCTGCGCGACGCCTACGCCGAGGGCCGGCTGGACGTCGAGGAGCACGCCGAGCGGATCGAGGCCGCCTACGGGGCCAAGACCCTGGGGGACCTCGTGCCGCTCACCCGGGACCTTCCCGCACACCGGGCGGTCTCCTTCGAGAAGCCCCCGCTGGACGCCCCGGACCAGCGCCCGGCCGGCCCGGTGCGGCTGCCGGCCCGGCAGGAGTCGCCGTCCATGGTGGCGATCTTCGGCGGGGCGTCCCGGAAGGGCCGCTGGCGGGTCGGCTCGCACCTGCGGGCGGTCGCGGTCTTCGGCGGGGTGGAGATCGACCTGACCGACGCGGTCTTCGAGTCGCCCGAGGTGGTGATCGAGGTGACGGCCCTGTTCGGCGGGGTCGACATCAAGGTGCCGGAGAACGTCAGCCTGCACGGCGGCGGCGTCGGCATCTTCGGGGGCTTCGACGTGAAGGAGCAGACCGCCGCCGACCCGTACGCGCCGGTGGTGCGGGTCAAGGGGGCGGCGGTGTTCGGCGGTTGCGAGGCCAAGCCGCGCAAGGGCAAGAAGCTCAAGGAGTGGGTGCGCAAGCAGCTCGGCGCCGACTAGGAGTTGTCTGACCGGACTGCCCGGCCGGGAGCAACTCCCGGCCGGGCACTTGTCGTTGCGGTCGGTGCACTCCGTAGTCGATTGCGTGCAGTGTGCATGAATCGCGGCGCGGCGGGGTAGTTCCTCTCGCACATCGCTTCTTGTACGGCTGCGCACCGGAGCCGGCCTGAGGCCGGCCCGGGGGGTGAAGAGCGGGGGCTCGCAGCCGGGCAGGGGAGCGAGCTTCCCCCGTGTCCGAGAGCCTCGTCAGGAGTACGGCCGTGCTGCATCCGATCGAGTCCCGCACCACCTCGCCCGTTGCCGCCGCCCAGCTGCTGGAACGCCGGCCAGGCGCCCAGCCACAGGGGGAGGACGACCCCTGGCACACCGGCGCGGCCTGCCGCCGGGACGAGGTGGGGCTGTTCTTCGCGCCGTCCAAGGAGCCGACGGCGGCCCGGCTTTCGCGGGAGGAGCAGGCGAAGCAGGTCTGTGCGCGCTGCCCGGTGCTGCTCGAGTGCCGGGAGCACGCGCTGGCGCAGCCGGAGCCCTACGGGGTGTGGGGCGGGCTGACGGCGGCCGAGCGCCGGGTGGTGCTGGCCCGGCGGCGGCGCCGGGAGACGGAACTGCGCGAGCCGGCCCGGGTGCAGGCCGCCCAGCGCCGGATAGCGGGCTGAGCGGGCGTCAGCGCCCGTCGCCGGCCGAGCGTGGCCGGCGGGACGCCGATGGAACGCCCGGCCGGCCGGACGGCCGGTGGGCCGGACGCCCGGGGCCTCGGCGGAGGGGGATTCCGCCGAGGCCCCGGGTTCTGCCGTCGTGGTGGGCCCGCGGGGCGCGGTGCGCCTCCGGGGGTCAGTTGGCGCGGTCGAAGTCGATCGCGCTGTAGGCCCGCAGCTTGGACAGCTTGTGGGTGGAGTGGATCTCCCGGATGGTGCCGCTCTTGGAACGCATCACCAGCGAGCTGGTGGTGGCGGTCTCCTGGCGGTAGTGCACGCCGCGCAGCAGCTCGCCGTCGGTGATGCCGGTGGCGACGAAGAACACGTTCTCGCCGCTGACCAGGTCGTCGGTGGTGAGCACGCGGTCCAGGTCGTGGCCGGCGTCGAGGGCCTTCTGGCGCTCCGCGTCGTCCTTCGGCCAGAGCCGGCCCTGGATCACGCCGCCCATGCACTTCATGGCGCAGGCCGCGATGATGCCCTCGGGGGTGCCGCCGACGCCCATCAGCAGGTCGACGCCGGTGCCCTCGCGGGCGGCCATGATCGCGCCGGCCACGTCGCCGTCGGAGATGAACTTGATCCGGGCACCGGCCTCGCGGATCTCCTGGACCAGGCTCTCGTGGCGGGGGCGGTCGAGGATGACGACGGTGACGTCCTCGACGGCGCTGCCCTTGGCCTTGGCGACCCGGCGGATGTTGACGGCCGGCGGGGCGGTGATGTCGACGAACTCGGCGGCCTCCGGGCCGGCGACCAGCTTGTCCATGTAGAACACGGCGCTGGGGTCGAACATGGTGCCGCGGTCGGCGACGGCCAGTACGGCGACCGCGTTGTTCATGCCCTTGGCGGTGAGCGTGGTGCCGTCGACCGGGTCCACGGCGACGTCGCACTCGGCGCCGGTGCCGTCGCCGACCCGCTCGCCGTTGTAGAGCATCGGGGCTTCGTCCTTCTCGCCCTCGCCGATGACGACGACGCCGTTCATCGACACGGTCGAGACCAGGGTGCGCATCGCCTTCACGGCGGCACCGTCCGCGCCGTTCTTGTCGCCCCGGCCGACCCAGCGGCCGGCGGCCATCGCGGCCGCCTCGGTCACCCGGACGAGTTCGAGCGCGAGGTTCCGGTCGGGAGCCTCGGGCGCGACCTCAAGGGATCGCGGAAGATTGTGCGGGTACTGCGTGGTCATCGTCGTTACCTCTCTGTACGCGACGGCCAGTAAGCGCCCGACTACTGCCAGGTCGAACGCCGTGGTGAGGGTCCTGCGATCGTATCTGCCCATGAGATGACTGTCTGTGGCGCGGGTCGCCACCCCCCGTCGGAACCGGCCGGTTCGTCCCGCTTCACCCGTGCGCGCACACCCCCGGGTGTCGGGACCGCGGACCCGATGAGTCACCATGTGGGGGTGGCAGGAAACAGCAAGGGCATGAGGGGTCGGCAGACCGTACGGGACATGGTCCTGTCGATGGTCGCGGTCGGTTTCGTGGTCTGGATCGGGTACCTGTTCCTTCCGCACGACGCGGACGGCGACGGCGTGCACAAGGTCGAGTACAAGGTTGCGGCGGCCTCGGCGAAGCGCGGCGCGCCGTACCCGTTGCTCTCTCCGGACGGCCTGAGCGACCAGTGGCGGGCCACCTCGGTCACGTACCAGCCGGCCGCGCTCGGCGGCGGCAAGGGCAACGCCTGGCACCTGGGCTTCGTCACCCCGTCCGGCCAGTACGCGGCGGTCGAGCAGAGTGATCTCGCCCGCGACACCGTGCTCGGCTCGACGGTCGCCGGCGGCAAGCCGGACGGCACCTCGGAGGTGGCCGGGCAGACCTGGGAGCGCCTCCAGGGCCCCAAGTCCCGCGCCCTGACGATCCAGAGCGGCAGCGCCACCACCGTGCTCACCGGCACCGCCTCCTACGAGGAGCTGGCCGAGCTGGCGCAGGCGCTCAAGTAACCCTGGCGAAAGCCGCCCCGGGCCGTGCCCCGGGACACACGAAAGGGCCCCGCACCGGTGCGGGGCCCTTTCGTGTGCCGGTCGGACGCGACCGTCAGGCTCAGACGGAGGTGACGACCTCGTCGTAGGCCAGACGCGGCGAACGCGGGAACCAGGCGTCCTCGCCCGGCTTGCCGATGTTGACCACGGCCAGCACCGAGTGCTCGCCGTCGCCGAAGAACTCCTTGTTGAGGCCCGCGGCGTCGAAG
Source organism: Kitasatospora sp. NPDC087315 (assembly GCF_044744345.1). Taxonomy (NCBI): domain Bacteria; kingdom Bacillati; phylum Actinomycetota; class Actinomycetes; order Kitasatosporales; family Streptomycetaceae; genus Kitasatospora; species Kitasatospora sp. NPDC087315. Next base: position 99,927 of record NZ_JBIUYD010000008.1, read on the forward strand.
CCGGTCATCGGGCCGGCGGCCAGGCCGGCGGCGCGCACGCCGATGATGAAGTAGCCGGCCTGGAGGGCGCCGTTCAGCACCGCCGACTGCTCGCGCACCGAGCGCTCGGTGAAGAAGAGGTCCTTGGCCTGCGGGAAGTGCGGGAGCTGGGTCGGCAGCTCCTCGTGGAACTCGTTGTCCACGGCCAGGATGGCGACCAGCGGCGCGGCGGCGGTCTTGGCCTTGTTGCCGTCGGCCAGGTGCTGGACCAGGCGCTCACGGCCCTCGGCGGTACGGACCAGGACGACGCGCAGCGGCTGCTGGTTGAAGGCGGTCGGGCCGAACTTGACCAGCTCGTAGATGGCCTGGATCTGCTCCTCGGAGACCGGCTCGTCGGTGAAGGTGTTCGCGGTGCGGGCCTCGCGGAACAGCAGGTCCTGAGCGGCGTCGTCCAGAACCAGGGCGTCGGTGGCGGCGGTGGTCATGTTTCTCTACACCTCATGAGGAACGGGGTTCGTCTGTGCGGTCGGCCGGTGCCGATCACCTGGTCCCAACATGAGTGAAGTTTCAACTGTTCCCGGCGGCCGGCGTGACCTGCGTCACTCGCCCGCGGGCTCGTCCTCCCCGGCGGCCAGCGCGGCGTCCAGCCGGGCCCTGGCGCCGTCCAGCCAGCGCTGGCATACCTTCGCCAGCTGCTCGCCCCGCTCCCACAGCGCCAGCGACTCCTCCAGCGACGTGCCGCCGTTCTCCAGCTGCCGGACGACCTCCAGCAGCGCGTCCCGGGCGTGCTCGTAGCCCAGCGCGTCGTCCGGGGTCCGCGGCGCGGCCTGCTCCTGCTGATCTGCCATGGGAGCCAGCGTAGAGGGTGCCCCCGACAGCGCGGCCCCTCCGGCTCGTACCGCTCGCCCGGCCGTCCGCTCGCCCGGCCGTCCGTTCGTCCGTTCGTTTGTTCGTCCGGACGGACGGACGGGGAAAACAAGTAGGCCCCGGCGCCCCCGGGCGCTAACCTCCGCCGCATGATCGACGTTCGACCGGCCGTTCCGGCCGACGCACCTGAGCTCGTCCGCCTGCGCGACCTGATGTTCGAGGCCATGCCCGGCATGGCCGGCCTGCACGGCCCCGGACCCTGGCAGGCCACCGCCGAGGCGGTACTGCGCGAACGCCTCGCCGTCCCGGCCGAACTGCTCACCATGCCGTCCTTCGTGGTCGACGACCCGCGCCGCCCCGGCGCGCTCGCCGCCTGTGCCGTCGGCACCCTGGAGCAGCGGCTGCCCTCGCCGGGCAACCCGGACGGCCGGTTCGGCTTCGTCTTCAACATCTGCACCGACCCCGGCCACCGGCTCCGCGGCTACGCCAGGGCCTGCACCGAGGCGCTGCTCGACTGGTTCGACGCCCGCCGGGTCGGCCGGATCGACCTGCATGCCAGCAGTGGCGGCGAGGCGCTCTACCGCAGCCTGGGCTTCGGCGAGCACTCCGTCGCGCTCTCCCGGCAGCGCTCCTACGGCTGATCCCGGCCGGCGGGGGCCTCGGCTCCGACGGCCGCCGGCTCCCCGACGGTCACCCCGAACGAGCCGTGTGCCACCCGGGCGTGCAGCCCCTCGCCCGGCGCCGTCTGCGCCGGGTCCGTCACCACCGTGCCGTCGGCCCGCTGGAGCACCGCGTAGCCGCGCTCCAGGGTGGCCGCCGGGGAGAGCGCGACCACCCGGGCCAGGGTGTGCCCCAGATCGCCCTGCGCGCGGTCCAGCCGGTGCCCGAGGGTGCGCCGGGCCCGCTCCAGCAGCGACTCCAGCTCATGGGCGCGCCCGTCCAGCATCCGGTGCGGCGCGGCCAGCGCCGGGCGGCTGCGCACGCCGTCCAGCCCGTGCTGCTCCCGCTCCACCCGGCCGAGGACGTGCCGGCGGGCCCGGTCGCGCAGGTGGCGGATCTTCGTCAGCTCCTCACCGACGTCCGGCACCACCCGTTTGGCGGCATCCGTCGGGGTCGAGGCGCGCAGATCGGCGACGAAGTCCAGCAGCGGCTGGTCCGGCTCGTGCCCGATCGCGCTGACCACCGGCGTCCGGGCGGCCGCGACCAGCCGCACCAGCCCCTCGTCCGAGAACGGCAGCAGGTCCTCCACACTGCCGCCGCCCCGGGCCACGACGATCACGTCCACCTCCGGGTGCTCGTCCAGCTCCCGGACGGCCGCGCTCACCCGCTCCACCGCGCTGACCCCCTGCACCGGCACGTTGCGCACCTCGAAGCGGACGGCCGGCCAGCGCCGCCGGGCGTTCTCCAGCACGTCCCGCTCGGCGGCCGAGCCGCGCCCGGTGACCAGCCCGACGCACTGCGGCAGGAACGGCAGCGGCCGCTTCCGCTCGGCCGCGAACAGGCCCTCCCCGGCGAGCCGCCGCTTCAGCTGCTCCAGCCGGGCCAGCAGCTCACCCAGCCCGACCAGCCGGATCTCCGCCGCCCGCAGCGAGAGCTGGCCGCGGGCCGCGTACCACTCCGGCTTGGCGTGCACGACGACCCGCGAGCCCTCCTGCACCGCGTCCGCGACCCGGTCGAAGACCGAACGGAAGCAGGTCACCGTCAGCGAGACGTCCGCCTGCGGGTCGCGCAGCGTCAGGAACACGACACCCGCGCCCGGCCGCCGGCTGAGCTGGGTGATCTGCCCCTCCACCCACACGGCGCCGAGCCGGTCGATCCAGCCGCCGATCAGTGCGGAGACCTTGCCGACCGGGAGCGGGGCTTCGGGAGAACTGGTGGTGGCCATGCGTACCAACCTAGTGGCGCACGCCGACACCGGGGGAGCCCTGGACGGCCAGCACCACCAGCCCGACCAGCAGCCACACCGCCCCCACGGTCTGCGCCGTGGACGAGGCCTCGTAGACCACCGCGCCGATCACCGCGATCCCCAGCACCGGTACCACCACGTGCCGCAGCAGGTCCCGCGAGCGCTGCTTCACCGCGTACCAGCCGATGACCGAGGCGTGCAGCAGGGCGAACGCGGTCAGCGCGCCCACGTTCACCACCGAGGTCAGCTGGTCCAGCCCGTCGTCCCGGCGGGCCGCCCAGACCGCCGCGGCGAGCGTGATCACCGCCGCCGTCAGCAGCGCCCGGCGCGGCACCGCCGAGGCCGGGTCGACCGCGCCCAGGAAGCGCGGCAGCCGGCCCGCCCGGCCCATCGCGAAGACCAGCCGCCCGGCCGCGGCCTGCCCGGCCAGCGCCGCGAAGGCCGCGCCGATCGCCTTGCTCGCCGCCACCAGCACGTGCAGCCAGTGCCCGATGCCGTTCTCCACCGTGTCGTAGAACGCCGAGCCCTGTGCCGCCGGGTCGGCCGCCAGCTGCTGCGGGGTCATCGGCTCCAGCAGCGCCGCCAGGTAGGTCTGCGCCACGAACAGCACCCCGGCCAGCACCAGGCACCAGAGCACCGCCCTGGCCACCGCCGCCGAGGCGCCCACGGCCTCCTCCACGAAGGTCGCGATGGCGTCGAAGCCCAGGTAGGAGAGGACCGCCACCGAGACCGCGGAGATCACGGCGGTCATCGAGAAGGCGCCGACCGCGGTGAACGGCGTGGCCAGGCCGCGCTGCGCGCCGTCCCGGACCAGCACCACCACGGCGGCGGCCACGAAGACCGCCAGCACCGCGATCTCCATCGCCAGCACCGCGAAGCCGACCGCCGCCGCCGTCCGCACCCCGACCAGGTTGAGCGCGGTGGTCACCAGCACCGCCAGCGCCGTCCAGACCCAGCGCGAGACGTCCGGCACCAGGGAGTTCAGCGCGATGCCGGAGAACAGGTACGCCACCGCCGGGATCAGCAGATAGTCGAGCATCGCCATCCACCCGGCGATGAACCCCGGCCCCTCGCCCAGTCCGGCCCGCGCGTAGGCGAACACCGAGCCGGTCTGCGGCACCGCGCGCACCATCTGGGCGTACGAGAAGGCGGTGAATCCCATGGCGACCGTGGCCGCCAGGTACACCGAGGCCACCGCGCCGTGGCTCTTGGCGTCCAGCACACCGAACACGCCGACCGGCGCCATCGGGGCGATGAACAGCAGCCCGTAGACCATCAGATCGCGGACACCCAGGCTGCGTCGCAGCCCGCCGGGTTCGACTCGCTCGCTCATAAACTCCACATTTGAGCATTCGGGACCGATTCCGCCCCGAAGGCGCCGGCCGTCGGCGCGGCTCGCCGCCGCCCGTACGATGGAGCCATGTCCAACACCGCGCAGCGCCGTGTCCTGCTCGCCGCCCCCCGGGGTTACTGCGCGGGCGTCGACCGCGCCGTGATCGCCGTGGAGAAGGCCCTGGAGCAGTACGGGGCGCCCATCTACGTCCGCAAGCAGATCGTCCACAACAAGTACGTGGTGCAGACCCTGGAGAAGCAGGGCGCGATCTTCGTCGACGAGACGGAGGAGGTGCCGGAGGGCTCGATCGTGGTGTTCTCCGCGCACGGCGTCGCGCCGGCCGTCCACGACGAGGCCGAGGCCGGCCGACTCGCCACCATCGACGCCACCTGCCCGCTGGTCACCAAGGTGCACAAGGAGGCCGTCCGCTTCGCCGACGAGGGCTACGACATCCTGCTGGTGGGCCACGAGGGCCACGAGGAGGTCGTCGGCACCATGGGCGAGGCCCCGGACCGCATCCACCTGGTGGACGGTGCCGAGGACGTGGCCGGCGTCCGGGTCCGGGACGAGTCGAAGGTCGTCTGGCTCTCCCAGACCACCCTCTCGGTGGACGAGACCATGGCCACCGTCGGCGAGCTGAAGAAGCGCTTCCCGCTGCTGGTCAGCCCGCCCAGCGACGACATCTGCTACGCCACCCAGAACCGCCAGGTCGCCGTCAAGCAGCTGGCGCCCGAGGCGGACCTGCTGATCGTGGTGGGCTCCAAGAACTCCTCCAACTCCGTCCGTCTGGTCGAGGTCGGTCTGGAGTACGGGGCCAAGGCCGCCCACCTGGTGGACTTCGCCGACGAGATCCAGGAGTCCTGGCTGGAGGGCGTCACCACGGTCGGCCTGACCAGCGGCGCCTCGGTGCCGGAGATCCTGGTCGACGGCGTGCTCTCCTGGCTCGCCGAGCGCGGCTACGCCGACGTGGAGACGGTCAAGACCGCCGAGGAGCACCTGATCTTCTCGCTGCCCAAGGAGCTCCGCCGCGACCTGCGCGCCGAGGCCGCGGGCAAGCTGTAGCCGGACGCGGATGCCCGGTGCCCCTGCGGGGTACCGGGCTCTCTGCTGTGCGGGGCCGTCCGGCCTCTCGTAGCTTTGTGCACAGGCCTGTGGACAAGGGTTTCGGCGGAGGGTGATCGTCATGACGGCGGTATTCGGCGTGGACATCGGCGGTTCGGGCATCAAGGGCGCCCCCGTCGACCTGGGCCGGGGGGAGCTCACCCAGGAGCGGTACAAGGTCCTCACCCCGCAGCCCTCCGCCCCCGGGGCCGTGGTCGCCGCCGTGTGCGAGGTGGTGCGCCAGTTCGACCATCAGGGCCCGGTCGGGCTGACCTTCCCCGGTGTGGTGGTGAACGGGCACACCAGGACGGCGGCCAACGTCGACAAGGGCTGGATCGGCCTGGACGCCGAGGGCCTGTTCCGGGAGGCGCTGGGCCTGCCGGCCACCGTGCTGAACGACGCGGACGCGGCCGGGTACGCCGAGACCGTCCACGGCGCCGGCCGCGACCAGGGGGGCGTGGTCCTGGTCCTCACCTTCGGCACCGGCATCGGCAGCGCCCTGTTCGTGGACGGCACACTGGTGCCCAACACCGAGCTGGGCCACCTCGAACTGCGCGGCAAGGACGCCGAGCGGCGGGCCTCCTCGGCGGCCAAGGAACGGCACGGGCTGACCTGGGAGGAGTGGGCGGTCCGGGTCGACGAGTACCTCGACGCGGTGGAGATGCTGTTCTCGCCGCAGCTGGTCGTGATCGGCGGCGGGGTGAGCCGCAAGCACGAGAAGTTCCTGCCGCTGCTGCGCGCGCGGGCGGCGCGGATCGTCCCGGCGGAGCTGCGCAACGACGCCGGGATCGTCGGAGCGGCCATGGCGGCGGCCCGGGCGTCCGGCTGACGGACGGTCCGGCCGGCGGTGGGTCCGGCGCCGGGCGGGCCCGCGGTACCGGCCGGTGGACCGTGGCGATCCACGGCCGCAGGAGTGGAAGGCCGGACCGGCCGACTTCCCACTCCTCAGCGCGCGCGGTGGATCCGCCGCTGGGCCACGAACCGGGCGAGGACGATCGCCGCCGCCAGGCCGGTGCCGGAGAAGAGCCAGCCGGCCCGCAGCGCCAGACCCGTCGCCAGCGCCACCACCTGGGCCGTCGTGCCCGTGGACGTGACCGGGCCGAACAGCAGCAGGGCGACGGCGAAGCCGATCGGCCCGCTGATCGGGGCGGCCGGCAGGTCGGCGAAGCGCACCCGGACGGCCAGCTGGAAGCAGATCACCAGGTAGCCGATGCCGAACAGCGGGCCGAGACCGCCGAACACCAGCCTGTCCAGGCCCGCCACGGCGACGGTCGCGACCAGGGCGGCCACCCCGGTGCCGATCGCCGTCAGCCGGGTCGGCCGGCCGTTGCGCTGCCGGCCGTAGACGCGGCCCTCGGCCGGCCGCTCGCCACGGGCGGCGAGCGGCAGACGCAGCCGGAGCCGGGGCCCGCCGGAGCGGCTCGGGGCGGGGACGCCGGCCACGGGGCGTAGCCGGGAGGGGGAGGGGGCGGGCGCTCCGGCGGTCTCGGGGGCCCGTTTGGGCCCGGGGACGGCGGCCCTGGCCGCGTTGCTCGGCGGTCGGCGTCTGGGCCCTGGCGGCTGGGTTCGGATGCTCTGCTCCACCCACCCAACGTACGGTCCGATCATCGCCACACTGTGTAATGGTTGTTCGAGGCTTCGTCCGTGTCTTCGGACGGAGTACTCGTGTGATCGTCGATCAACTCGGCCAGGGGGATTCATGACCAGCGATTTCACCAGCGATCTCACCGGCGGTTTCGGCTTCGAGCGGCTGCACCACGTCCAGCTCGACATCCCGGCCGGCGCGGAGGACGAATGCCGCGCGTTCTGGCGGGACGTGCTCGGCATGACGGAGGTGACCAAGCCGCCGGTGCTGGCCGCGCGCGGCGGCTGCTGGTTCCGGGGCGGCGGGGTGGAGGTGCACCTGGGCGTGGCGGCGGAGTTCCGGCCCGCCCGCAAGGGGCACCCGGGCCTCCAGGTGCGCGGGCTGGACGCGCTCGCCGAGCGGCTGGCGGCCCACGGCCATGACGTCGTCTGGGACGGTGACCTGCCCGGCTACCGGCGGTTCCACTCCAGCGACCGGCTGGGCAACCGCCTGGAGTTCCTGGAGCCGCTGCCGGCGGCGCCGGCGGCCTGACCGGCTGCCCGTAGACTGGGGGATCGGCCCGCACGGTGCCGACCCAACTCCTCCAAGCCCACGGGACTGCGCTTCATGTCGCTCACGATCGGAATCGTCGGCCTGCCGAACGTCGGCAAGTCGACCCTGTTCAACGCCCTGACCAAGAACGACGTGCTGGCGGCCAACTACCCGTTCGCCACCATCGAGCCGAACGTGGGCGTCGTCGGTGTCCCGGACGCCCGGCTGGGCAAGCTCGCCGAGATCTTCGGCTCGCAGCGGATCCTGCCGGCGACGGTCGACTTCGTCGACATCGCGGGCATCGTGCGCGGCGCCAGCGAGGGCGAGGGGCTGGGCAACAAGTTCCTCGCCAACATCCGTGAGTCGGACGCGATCTGCCAGGTCGTGCGCGCCTTCACCGACCCGGACGTGGTGCACGTGGACGGCAAGGTGTCGCCCAAGGACGACATCGAGACCATCCACACCGAGCTGATCCTGGCCGACCTCCAGACCGTCGAGAAGGTGCTGCCCCGGCTCCAGAAGGAGGCGCGCCTGAAGAAGGACACCGCCCCCGTGCTGGCCGCCGCCGAGGCCGCGCAGGCGATCCTGGAGACCGGCAAGACCCTCTTCGAGGCCGGCTTCGACACCGCCCCGATCCGCGAGCTGCACCTGCTGACCGCCAAGCCCTTCCTCTACGTCTTCAACGTCGACGAGGACGAGCTGGCCGACGAGGACTTCAAGAACGCCCAGCGCGCGCTGGTCGCCCCGGCCGAGGCGATCTTCCTCAACGCCAAGATCGAGTCCGAGCTGATCGAGCTGGACGACGCCGAGGCGCTGGAGCTCCTCCAGTCCATGGGCCAGGACGAGCCCGGCCTGGCCACCCTCGCCCGGGTCGGCTTCGACACCCTGGGCCTGCAGACCTACCTCACGGCCGGCCCCAAGGAGGCCCGCGCCTGGACCATCAAGAAGGGCGCCACCGCCCCCGAGGCCGCCGGTGTGATCCACACCGACTTCCAGAAGGGCTTCATCAAGGCCGAGGTCATCTCCTTCGCCGACCTGGTCGAGACCGGCTCCATCGCCGAGGCCCGCGCCAAGGGCAAGGCCCGCATCGAGGGCAAGGAATACATCATGCAGGACGGCGACGTGGTGGAGTTCCGCTTCAACGTGTGACGATGTGCATACTTTGCGCTAGATGACCTGTCAACTGTGCAGGTCAGATGGGGCCCGCTCTCTCGGGGGGTGGGCCCCTTGCTTGTTCCCGTGCTGACTTGGTGCTGGCTTCTCCGGGTCGGCATCGCGCTGAATGCCTCACCGGTCATCGCCGCGAGTGGTACGTTATTCGGTACCACTCTCGAAGGGTTTCCTGCCATGTCCATCACTGCGAGCGAGGCCCGCAAGGATCTCTTCCCGCTCATCAAGAAAGTCAATGACGATCACGAGGCCATCGAGATCGTCTCCAAGCACGGGAATGCCGTCCTCGTATCCGCCGAGGACTACGCCGCCCTGCGCGAGGGCTCCTATCTGCTGCGCTCGCCCGCCAATGCCCGCCGCCTGCTCAAGGCGTACGAAAACGCTCTCGGTCGCATCAACCTCGCCGAGCGCGAACTGGTCGACCCCGATGCGGCGGATGCGGGGCAGGGCGCCGCGTGAGGCTCGTCTTCGAGGATCAGGGCTGGGAGGACTACACGTCCTGGCTCAAGAGCGACCGCAAGATGCTCGCCCGGATCAACAAGCTCATTGAGGACGCCTGCCGTGATCCCTTCGCCGGGATCGGCAAGCCCGAGCCGCTGAAGTACCACCTGGCCGGCGCCTGGTCACGGCGGATCGACGACGAGCATCGCCTCGTCTACCTGGTCACGGATGAGGAGATCATCATCCTCGCTGCTCGCTATCACTACTGATCGTCCTCTGGCGAAGGTCGTCCCACCGTGCTGATTTCGTGCTGACTTAGGTCGCCGGAATCGACGTTTCCACAGGTCAGAACTCTGTACTCAACGTTCCGCTTCAACGTGTGACCGGATTAATGCCCTAAGTTAACCTGATCTGTCAAATGCACAGGTCGGGCGAGGCTTGCCTCTCTTGAGGCAAGCCTCGATTTCTTTTCCGTGCCGACCTGGTGCTGAGATTCGGGGCGGATCACTGCGGTGCGCCGTCCTGGAACGGCAGGCGGGCGGCTTCCCGAGTATCGGGCCGGGGGTCGTCCTGTGGCGTCTCGGCCGCCGCCCCTCAGTTCTCGTAGCGGTAGCGGCACTGGGCGATCAGGATCGAGTCGCCGGTGACCTTGTAGATCAAGCGGTGCTCGTCATTGATCCGACGCGACCAGTAGCCCTGGAATCCGTGCTTGAGTGGTTCCGGTTTGCCGATTCCCTCGTTGCCGTTGCACGCGATGTCGGCAACGAGTGTGTTGATTCGTCCGAGGGTCTTGCGGTCCTGGATCTGCCACCACAGGTAGTCCTCCCAGGCCCGGGAGGCGAAGGTGATCTTCACTCCGGGTTCGCCAGCTCCCGTACGGTTCCTCCGCCGTTCTCCAGCTCCTCGATGGAGGCCAGGAGGCGGCGGGTGTTCGCGGGGCTGCGCAGGAGATAGGCGGTCTCCTTGAGGGACTGGTAGTCCTCCAGCGAGACGATGACCACCGGTTCGTGCCCGGCGCGAGTGATCACTATCTCCTCGCGGTCATCCGTGACCGCATTGAGCACCTCGGCGTAGCGCGCACGGGACTCCGAGTAGGTCATCGTCTTCATGACTCGACTCCTCCGCTAGGTACAGGAAATTGTACGCCTGTGCTCGGACGGCGACAAGGGCGCGAGCGCCCCTCCGGCGGACCGGCGCCTGGTGCGCTCCTCGGGCCGGCTCTACCGAACAAGAGGTGCGCAGGGGCTTCGGCGGTGCCGGATCGGTCGCTTCGACGTCCGGGCGGTATCCGTGCGCCACCGCCCGTTCGCCCGGGTGCGTGTGGCGACCGGGCGGGTCGGGGCTCAGGCGGTGTGGACGGTGATCGTGAGGGTGCCGTCGGGGGACGGGGTGACGGTGACCTGTTCCAGGGTGAGGGCGTGGGCGGTGGGGTGGTGGGCGGCGGCGCGGGGGCCGATGCCGACGACCGGCATGCCCGCGGCGAGGGCGGCGGTGATGCCGGCCTCGGAGTCCTCGAAGGCGAGGCAGTCGACGGGGGCGAAGCCGAGGGCGGCGGCGCCCTTCAGGAAGGCCTCGGGGTCGGGCTTGCTGGCGCCGACCGATTCGGCGGTGATCAGGGTCTCCGGCAGCGGCAGGCCGGCGGTGGCCATCCGCAGCCGGGCGAGCCGGTCGTCGGCCGAGGTGACCAGGGCGTGCGGCAGGCCGGCCAGCGAGGCGAGGAAGGCGGGGGCGCCGGGGACCGGGACGATGCCGTCGGTGTCGGCGTGCTCCTCGGCGAGCATCCGCCGGTTGTCGGCCAGGTTGAGGTCCATCGGGCGCTCGGGCAGCAGCCTGGCCATCGCCGCGTGGCCCTGGCGGCCGTGTGCGACGGCCAGCACCTCGGCGGGGTCGAGGCCCTGCTCGTCCGCCCAGCGGTGCCAGCAGCGTTCGACGACGGCGTCGGAGTTGACCAGGGTGCCGTCCATGTCCAGCAGCAGGGCCTGGGTGGTCAGCGCGGTGGGGGTGGCAGGCATGGAGTCTCCTCGCGGGCGCGGAACGAAATGCGAGCTGTTTGTTCAGTGATGATACAAAAAATCATCCCAACAGGTGGGCATTGACCGCGCGGGCCTCCCCGGCCAGCTCCGGCAGCTCCAGCACCTCGACCCCGGCCGCCTCCAGCAGTGCCGTCCCCTGACAGTCGGTGACGAACAGGTCCGGCTCGCGCCAGGCCACCACCACCCGGGGCACGCCCGCCGCGATGAGCAGCCGGGCGCACGGCAGTGGCCGCGAGGCCCGCTGCCCGCACGGCTCCAGCGAGCTGTAGACGGTCGCGCCGCGCAGCCGTTCGTCCCCCGCGGGGAGCTTGCCGAGCGCCGCCTCCTCGGCGTGGTCGTGGGCGTCGGCCTCGCGGCTGTAGCCCTCGGCCAGCACCGTGCCGTCCGCGCCGACGATCACCGCGCCGACCGAGAACGCGGTCGCGGACGGCGGGCAGCGGCGGGAGAGTTCGACGGCCCGCCGCAGGTGCGCGAGGTCGGCCGGGTCGGTGGTCACGGGGCGGGCTCCTTGGGGGCGTATCTGAGCAGGACGACGTCGCCCACCGTACGTGCCTCCAGCAGCCGCATCCGGCGGGCCGGGCCGCCGGGGAAGACCGCGGGGTGGACGAAGCGCGGCGCCCGCGCCTGGCCGACCAGCAGCGGGGCGACGGCCAGTTGGAGCTCGTCCGCCAGGCCCTGCGCCAGGAACTGGGTGTGCACGCTGCCGCCGCCCTCGACCATCAGCCGGCGGATCCCGCGCGCCCCGAGGTCGTCCAGCACCGCGCCCAGCTCCACCGAGCCGCCGAGCGCCACCACCTCGGCCAGCCCGTCCAGCGCCGGGCGCAGCGTGACGGCCCCGGCGTCGGTGGTGTAGGCGAGCCGGTCGCCGCCGGTGTGCCAGAAGTTGAGCGCCCGGTCGAGCCCGCCGCCGGCGGTGAGCGTCACCTTCAGCGGGTACTCGGGCCGGCCGGCCGCCAGTCGGGCGGCGCGCCGGGCGGGGTCGTTGACCAGCAGCCGGGGGTTGTCCGTGCGCAGGGTGTTGCCGCCCACCAGGATCGCGTCGCTGGCGGCGCGTTCCTCGTCCACCCGGTCGAAGTCGGCCGGGCTGGAGAGCAGCAGCCGCTCGGGGGAGGCGTCGTCGAGGTGTCCGTCGAGCGACATCGCGGCGCTCAGCAGGACGAAGGGGCGGGGGCCGGGCATGGTGGGACCGTTCTGTCGGGTGCCCTCCACCGTACGGCGCGGGCGGGGGGCGTCGGTCCGGTGAGGGGCGCTGTTCGCCGACCGGACCACCGGCCTGGGGGTGGCGTTCGCCCAGCGGCCTCATTCTGGTTGCGACCTCGCACCGCCCCCACTTCGAAGGGCTGTCACCGTGTCCCGTCTCTCCCGCGGCCTCCTGCCGCTGGCCGTCGCCGTCCTGCCGGTGCTGGCCCTGCCGGCCGCGCCCGCCACCGCCGCGTCGTACGGAACCCCCACCATCACGCTCTCGGCCGGTTACCTCTCCGGTGCGGTCGGCGCCACCGGCGACCCGACGGTCACCGTCACCGTCGCGCAGAGCGGCGCCGCCGCGTCCGCGCTGACCGTGGCGGCCTCGGCGAGCAGCCGCGGTTCGGTGGCCAGGCCCGGCGACGTCAGTGTCGCCGGCACCACCGGCACCCGCACCCTCGTGGTCGCCTCGCAGGGCGTCGGCTACACCGACCTCACCATCAAGGTGACCGGCCTCGGCGGCAAGAGCGCGACGAAGACGCTGCACTACGCGGCCTCGCCCGCCGTCCAGCACGCGGCCGCGAGCCGCTATCTGACCGGCTCCAGCGACGCCTCGGCGGCCGTCGACGCGGGAGGCGGCTACATCCTGGTGGCCGACGACGAGTCCAACGTGCTGCGCCTGTACGACCGCAACGCCTCCGGCGGGCCGGTCCGCACCTGGGACTTCAGCGGCGCGCTCGGGGTCTCCAAGGAGATCGACATCGAGGCCGCCACCCGGGTCGGCGACACCGTCTACTGGACGGGCTCCCTCGGCAACAACAAGGACGGCGCGGTGAAGCGCGACCGGCAGACCGTCTTCACCACCACCGTCACCGGCTCGGGCGCCGACACCCAGTTGTCGCCGGCCGGTTCGTACCGCGGGCTGCGTGACGACCTGATCGCCTGGGACCACGCCAACGGTGACCGTTACGGCTTCGCGGCGGGTGCGGCGGACGGCCAGGCGCCCAAGCAGATCGACGGATTCAACGTCGAGGGGCTGGAGTTCGCGCCGGGCAGCACCACCACCGCGTACGTGGGCTTCCGGGCGCCGCTCACCCCGGCCGTCACCGGCGGCCGGGCGCTGCTCGTGCCCGTCACCAACTTCTCGTCGCTGCCCGGTGGTTCCGCGCACGCCGCGTTCGGTGCCCCGGTCGAGCTGGACCTCGGCGGGCTCTCCGTCCGGGACCTGCGGCGCAACGCGCTCGGCCAGTACCTGATCGTGGCCGGTTCCTGGGCGGCCGACGACAACTCCGACCCGTACGCGCTCTACCGCTGGGACGGGCAGCCCGGGTCCAGGCCGGTCAAGGTGCTGGACCTGCCGACCAGTGACGCGGGCGGCTGGGAGGCCGTCGCGGACCTCCCCGACCTCACCGCCCCGGGTGCCCGGGTGCAGCTGATCACCGACGACGGCTCCGCCGACCTGTACGGCGACGGCACGGCGGCCAAGGACCTCACCCACGCGGAGTGGAAGAAGTCGCGGACCACCTGGTTCGCCCTCAACTAGCCTCTACCGAACGGAAGAAGCCCCCGGTCGGGATCCCGGATCCCAGCGGCCGGGGGCTTTCGCGCGCCGGACGCAAACCATTATGTGAGACGAATATTCTCGTAATGCGGGACGAGGAGTAGCGTCGAAGGCGTCGAGGAGACCGACCGAACCCCAGGGGGACGCCATGACCGGACCGCAGTCCGACGCCGTCTACACGCACGGCCACCAGGAGCCCGTGCTGCGCTCGCACCGCTCCCGTACCGCCGCCGACTCGGCCGCCTACCTGCTGCCCCGGCTGCGGCCCGGGCAGACCCTGCTGGACGTCGGCTGCGGCCCCGGCACCATCACCGCCGACCTGGCCGAGCTGGTCGGCCCCGGCGGGCGGGTGGTGGCCGTGGACACCTCGGCCGAGGTGCTGGAGCAGGCGGCCCGGTACGTCGCCGGGCGAGGCCTGTCCAACGTGGTCTTCGAGGTCGCGGACGTGCACGGACTGCCCTACGCGGACGGGGAGTTCGACGTGGTGCACGCCCACCAGGTGCTGCAGCACGTCACCGGCCCGGTGGCCGCGCTGCGCGAGATGCGCCGGGTCGTGGCGGAGGACGGCGTCGTCGCCGCCCGGGACGTCGACTACGCGACCATGACCTGGTACCCCGAGGCGCCCGGGCTGGACCGCTGGCTGGCGCTGTACCGGCGGATCGCCCGGGCCAACGGCGGCGAGCCGGACGCCGGCCGGCGGTTGCTGTCCTGGGCACGGCAGGCGGGCTTCACCGAGGTCACCGTCTCCTCCAGCAGCTGGACGTACGCGACCCCCGAGCAGCGGGAGTGGTGGGGCGGGCTGTGGGCCGACCGGATCGTGAGCTCCGGCATCGCCGCGACCGCGGTGGCCGAGGGCTACGCGGACCCGGCGGAACTGGAACGGATCGCGGCCGGCTGGCGGGACTGGGCGGCCGCCGGGGACGGCTGGTTCGCGATGCTGCACGGTGAGGTCCTGGCCCGGCCGTAGGGCGCCCGGGCGGTCCGGGCCGGGTGAAAAATGAGCGGGGGGTGTTGGGCGGGATCGGGTAAAGTCGCGCGTCCGTTCCCATTGATCCGTCCGCGGAACGTTCGAGTCGCAACCGCTGAACTGATGCCCGTACCGGCGGGCGGGGGAGTCCACGTGTCCAAGCCCGAGCCCGACGCGCCCGTGCCCGCGGTGGACACCCCGCCGCCCGCGTCGGACATCCCCGCAGCGGACGTTCCCGCGCCCGTCGACCGGGTGGAACTGACCAAGCCGGCCGCCCCGGCCGCCCCGCCTGCGCCGGCCGGGCCCGCCACATCTGAACCTGTCGCACCCGTGCCCGCCGCACCTCCGGCCGCACCCGCCGGGCCCCCGGCGCCCCCCGCCGCCCCCGCAATGCCCCCTGCCGCCCCCGCCGACCCGTGGGCCGTACCCGGCCCCGGCGCGCCCGGCGCTCCGGTGCCACCCGGCGCTCCGGTCCCGCCGGGGGCACCGTCCGGCGGCTGGGCGGCGGTCCCGCCCGGGGCGCTCTCCGGCTTCCAGCCCGGATACGCCTATCCGCCCGCCCCCGGGGCCACCAACGGCTTCGCCGTCGCCGCGCTGATCACCGGTCTGCTCTGCATGTGGCCGCTCTCGCTCGCCTTCGGGATCACCGCGCTGGTCCAGATCCCCAAGCGCAACGAGCGCGGCCGCGGCATGGCGGTGGCCGGTGTACTGCTGGGCGTCGTCGGGGCAGTGATCATCCTGGTGGCCATGATCGGGGTGATCGCGGGCGACGTCGGCACCACCACCACCGGCCGCCCCGCCCGTGCCCCGAAGGCCCCGCCCGGTTCGGTCCTGTGGTCCACGCTCAAGTCCGGCGACTGCTACAACCCGCCGGAGGGCTCCGCCCTGCCCGATCCCGAGGGCGGGGACCAGGCCGTCTTCTGGGTGCGCAAGGTGCCGTGCCTGCTGCCGCACTACGGCGAGGTGGCCGGCACCGCCCGGATCCCCGAGAGTGCCGGGCCCTACCTGGGCGAGAACCTCATGCGTGAGCGCGCCGCCACCCTCTGCGGCCCGGTGCTCGCCGACTACGCCCTCGACAGCTGGGTCGTGCCGGACGGCATGGGCGAGGTCTACCTCTACCCCGACCGGGCCAGCTGGAAGTCCGGCGAACGCTACGTCACCTGCGGTTTCGAGGACCCGGGCGCCCAGCACCGCGGCACCGTGCGCACCGACCGGGGCAGCCTGACCTCGGCCCAGCTCGCCTACCTGGAGGCCGTCCGGACCTTCAACACCGCCTACGGGAAGGAACCGGAGGACGACATCACCGAGGCGCACTCCGAGTACCGGGCGTGGGCACGGCAGATGGCCGCAGCCTCCCGCGGCGAGGCGGAGACGCTCACCAAGAGCTCGACGGTCTGGCCGGAGAGCGTCCGGCCGAAGATCGCCGAGCTGGCGGCCGTCCAACTGGAGGCCGCCGCCGCGTGGGACGCCGCGGCCGGGACGACCGACAACGCCACACTCGAACGCGAGGTCCGGCGGGCCGAGGTGCTGGTCGCCAAGTCGACCAGGCCGAGCGTGGAGATCCGCCGCGAGCTGGGCCTGTCCACCGGTGAGCAGGTCGGCGAGATCCAGGTCTGACCTGACCCGGCCGGGTGTCCTGCCCGGTGCTGGCCGCGCCGGTACCCGTCGGCCCCGCGCCGGGAGCCCCGGCCCGTATGGGGGCGAGGCTTCGCCCCGGCCCCCATACGGGCCGGGGCTACGCTCACGCCATGGACACCTTCCGGGTGATGCGGCAGGACGACAACGGCAACCGCTTCGAGGTCGCCAAGGGCCTCGGCCGGGCCGAGGCCGAGGAGGTGGCCGCGCGCTTCGAGGCGCGCGGCCACAAGCAGCTGTACTGGGTGGAGGCCGAGGGCGCATAGGGTCTGGCCCATGGAGAAGGCCATGGAGAACCCGGTCGAGGGCCCCGGCGCGGGCCGGGCCGGGAACCGGATCGTCGTCGGCGGCGCGCTCGTCCACCGGGGCCGGGTGCTGGCCGCCCGCCGCAGCGCACCGGCCGAGGTGGCCGGCCGCTGGGAGTTCCCCGGCGGCAAGGCCGAGCCCGGCGAGACCGAGACGCAGGCGCTGGAGCGCGAGCTGCTGGAGGAACTGGGCGTCCGGGCGAAGGCGCTGGAGCGGCTGCCCGGTGCGTGGCTCGTCCGGCCCGGCCTGGAGCTGCGTTTCTGGGCCGCCGAGCTGCTCTCCGGTGACCCGAGGCCGCTGGAGGACCACGACGAACTCCGCTGGCTGGGCCCGGCCGAGCTCGCCGACGTCGACTGGATCGACCACGACCGTGAGGTCCTCCCGCACATCGCCCGCCTGCTGACGGCCTGACCGGCCGGACCTGCCCGACCACCGCCACCATCCCCGCCACCACCCCCGTCCCCGCCTCCGCTGCCCCGTCGACGCGCCGGATGCCGCGTAGGTCAATCGGAAAAGACGACCTGGTCGCCGGGATAGCCTGGGCTCTGCTGGGTATGTCGCTTTTTGGCACTATTCGTCACCATCGGTGAGCCGCCCCCAGCCGGCGACGCCGATCCCGACCAGAGCCGGAGGCCCCGTCGGTGTCGAATACCGGTAACGGCGGCGGGGGAGCACGGCGTACGGGCGCCGGCGGGAGCGCAGCCGCTCGCGCCCGGCTGCGCCGTGGCGTGCGCCCGGCGGCGCCTCCGCCGCCCGCCGGCCGCCGCCGGAGCGACGGCGCCGTCCCCGAGACCCCTCAGCAGTCGACGCCGGCGCCGTCCCCGGTGGTGTCCGGCACCCCGTCGCGGGCGGGTGCCCGCAGCCGGCCCGGCCGGCCGTTCCCGGGCGGTCCCGGCGACCAGGGCGGCCCCGGCGGGCACTCCGGCGGCAACCTCTTCGACGTCGTCAAGGTCGCCATCGCGATCCTGGACACCGCGGGCCGGGTGGTGCTCTGGTCCCCGGCCGCCGAGGAACTGCTCGGCTGGCCGAACGAGCTGCTGGTCGGCCGTCGGATCGACGACCTGATCCCGGACGAGGACCAGGTCGCCCGGATCCGTGCCGCGATCCAGGACACCCTGCGGCACGGCCGCTGGGCCGGTCTCGCCGAGCTGCGCGACCGGGACGGCGCCGCCGTCACCGTCGACGCCCGGATCTCCCTGCTGGTGGACGGCGACGGCACCCCGTTCCTCCAGGTCAACATGGCCGAGGCGGGGGCCGTCCGGGCCGTCGAGCGCGACCTCGCCGTCCGTGACGCGCTGTTCGAGCAGTCCCCGCTGGGGATCGCCATCATGGACACCGACCTGCGCTACACCGCCGTCAACCAGACCCTCGCCGAGATGAACGGCGTCGCTCTCGAGGACCATGTCGGCCGCACCACCGGCGAGACGCTGCCCGAGCGGGCCGCCGACGAGATCACCGCCATCCAGCGCCAGGTGCTCGCCACCGGCGAGCCGGTCATCGACGTCACGCTGGCCGCGCCCGTCACCGCCCGGGCCGGCTACCGCTCGATCTCCTACAACCGGATGACCGACCGGGCCGGCCGCGTGCTCGGCATCTCCGGCACCGTGATGGACGTGACCGAGCGGTACCGGGCGGTCGCCAAGGTCGAGCACGCCCGCCGCCGGCTCTCGCTGCTCAACGAGTTCGGCTCCCGGGTCGGCGACCTCCTGGACGCCTCCCGGATCGCCCAGGAGCTGGCCAGCGCCGTCGTCCCGAGGCTCACCGACCACTCCGCGGTGATCCTGCTCCAGGCCGTCGCCCACGGGGACGACCTGCCCCGGCACGGCCACGACCGCCGCACCTCGCTGCTCCAGCTGGGCACCGCCTCCGTCCAGGACGGCCCCGAGGTGGAGGTGATGCTCAGACGCGGGGCCCGGATCACCTTCGCCGAGGACTCCGCCTGCGGC
The DNA here is from genome assembly GCF_044744345.1 of Kitasatospora sp. NPDC087315. NCBI lineage: Bacteria > Bacillati > Actinomycetota > Actinomycetes > Kitasatosporales > Streptomycetaceae > Kitasatospora > Kitasatospora sp. NPDC087315. Next base: position 118,470 of record NZ_JBIUYD010000008.1, read on the forward strand.
CGGGTGCTGCGCACCGGCGTTCCCGAGCTGCTCTCCGGCGCCGACCAGCTGAGTGACGTGACCTACCCGGGCGACCCGAAGATGCAGGCCGCCCACGACCTGGGCGTGCACTCGATGCTGGTGGTGCCGCTGCGCGCCCGGGGGATCGTGATCGGCCTGCTGCTGGTCAGCCGGGCCGGCTACCGGGAGGGCTTCGACCGCGACGACCTGGCCTTCACGGTCGAGCTGGCCGACCGGGCCGGCAGCTCCCTGGACAACGCCCGGCTGTACGCCCGCGAGCGCACCGCCGCGCTGACCCTGCAGCGCACCCTGCTCCCGCAGCAGGTCCCGCAGCCGACCGGCGTCGAGGTCGCCTACCGGTACGTGCCCGGCAGCAGCGGCACCGAGGTCGGCGGCGACTGGTTCGACGTCATCCCGCTGCCCGGCGACCGCACCGCGCTGGTGGTCGGCGACGTGATGGGCCACGGTCTGCGGGCCGCCGCCACCATGGGCCGGCTGCGCACCGCCGTCCGGGTGCTGGCCGCTCTCGACCTGCCGCCGGACGTCCTGCTGCGGCACGTCCACGAGCTGGCCGACGACCTCGCCCAGGGGCCGGACGAGGCGCTGCTGGCCACCTGCATCTACGCCGTGTTCGACCCGGCGACGGCCCGGCTGACGGTGGCCAAGGCGGGCCACATCCCGCCGGTGCTGATCGTGCCGGCCGACGAGTCCGACGAGCCGACCCGGACCGGCGGCCCGCTGCCCGGCGGCACCGGCCGGATCCTCGACCTGCCCTCCGGCGCCCCGCTCGGCGTCGGCGGCGTCCCGTTCGAGTCCGTCGAGCTGAAGATCCCCGAGGGCAGCCTGCTCGCCCTCTGCACCGACGGCCTGGTGGAGTCCCGGGACAAGGACCTGGACGTCGGCCTCGGCCGGCTGCTCGTCGTCCTCGAACAGTCGTACGCCTCCATCCAGGCGGCCTGCGAGGCGGTGCTGGACACCATGGAGCAGGGCCGCGAACCGGACGACGTGGCGCTGCTGCTCGCCCGGCTCGGCCACGGTCAGGCCGGCACCCCGACCGCCGGCTGGACCCTGCCCGCGGAGCCCACCGCCGTCTCCCGGGCCCGCCGGCTGGTCCGGGCCACGCTCGTCGAATGGGGCGTCGAGGAGCTCACCGACATCACGGAACTGCTGGTCAGCGAGCTGGTCACGAACTCCGTCCGGTATGCGAGCGCACCCATCGGAGTACGGTTGACGCTCGGCGAGACGCTGCTGGTCGAGATCTCCGACCCGCTGCCCGACCCGCCCCGCGAGCGTCACGCGGAGGAGGCGGACGAGGGCGGGCGGGGGCTGGAGCTCGTGCGCCGGCTCGCGCTCCGCTGGGGCGCCCGGGCGGAGGGTATGGGCAAGGTTGTCTGGTTTGAGCAGGCCCTGCCGGGTAATGAGCCCGACGAGCCGGGAGCCGAGTAGGACGCGAGTAGAACGGGGCCGCATATGCCAGCAGGGGGCCGGGGGGAGCGCGCACTCCGGCAGGGGGCGCGGGCGTGGCATTGTGGTTGCGCGGGCGGTAGGACAAAAACCTTCGCCCGATCTGATGTTGTGATGTTGAGGGCGTGTGAACGTACCCCTCGATGATGAATACTCGGTCTTCTCGACATCCGGACGGTCGCGGGTTGGAGGGGTCGGTCCGTTGAACAGCACCCCGGCGCGGAATGCGCCGAGCAGCAGCGGTCATGCCGCTGTGCCCGGGCAGGCCGGGTCCTCCCACCTGCCCGGTCCCGTGGCGGCGCCCGCCGCGGGGTCCATCGGCCGTGCCCCGGCGGCCCGGCCGATGGCCGACGCCCACCACTGGGGCGCCGGCGACCCGGGCTCGATCTACGACTACATCCGCGTCGCCACCTTCACGATCGGCCCCGACGGCCGGATCAGCCAGTGGAGCGGGCGCGCCGCCGACTTCTTCGGCCTGCCCGCCGCCGAGGCGGTCGGCGCCGACCCGATCACCACCTTCGTCCCGCGCGAGCTCTGGCAGCGCGGCCGCGCCCGGCTGGAGCGCACGCTGGCCGGTGAGGAGTGGGTCGGCACCACCCCCTACCGGGACGCGGCCGGCCGCGAGGGCCTCGCCGAGCTCTACCTCATGCCCGACAGCGCGCTGCCCACCGCCGGCGCCACCTGTCTCGCCGTCGACCTCGGCCGGCTGCGCCGGATCGAGACCGACCTCGCCGCCTCCGAGGCGGTCTTCGGCCAGACCCCGACCGGCTTCATCCTCTTCGACGACCGGGTCCGCCTCCAGCGCGTCAACGAGGCCTTCGCCTCCGGCCTGGGCCTGACCCCCACCGACCTCGAAGGCCTCACCCCGCACGACCTCTTCCCGCCGTCCGAGGCCGACCGCCTCACCGCGGCCCTGCGCAAGGTCCTCGCCACCGGCGAGCCCGTCTTCGACCTGCGCTTCCACTCCACCGTCCCCACCCGCGAGGGCAACCGGCTCTGGGCCGTCTCGCTCTACCGGCTGAACGGCTCGGCCGGCCAGCCGATGGGCGTCGCCGGCCAGGTCTCCGACGTCACCAGCCGGCACGTCGCCGAGCGCGAGGCCGACGGCGTCCGCCGCAACCTCGCCCTGCTCAACGAGGCCAGCGCCCACATCGGCTCCACCCTCGACCTGGAGACCACCGCGAAGGAACTGCTGGACGTCGTCGTCCCGCCGTTCTGCGACCTCGCCACCGTGGACCTCTACACCGCGCTGCTCTCCGGCGAGACCGTTCCCAGCGCCGGCCGGCTCGGCGACACCGTGCTCACCGACGGCAGCGGCGAACTGCGCCGGGTCGCCGTCTCCAGCGTGGTCGGCGGCGCCTCCTCGGTCCTCGGCTCGGTCACCGGCCTGCCGATCGCCGAGCCCGGCGGCACCCTTTGCTACCCGCGCCGCTCCCCGCACGCCCGGGCGCTGCGCACCGGCCGCAGCGTCGTCCCCGACCCCGGGCCGGACCCGCTGCTGCGCTCCACCCTGATCGTCCCGCTGGTCGCCCGCGACCAGGTGCTCGGCCTGGTCCAGCTGTCCCGCGCGATCGGCAGCGAGCCCTTCGACGCCAGGGACGTCGCGATCGCCGAGGAGCTCGTCGCCCGGGCCGCCGTCTGCATCGACAACGCCCGGCTCTACCGCCGCGAGCACGAGCGCGCCCTGATCCTCCAGCGCAGCCTGCTGCCCCCGGGCAACCCGGCCGCCAGCGGCCTGGAGATCGCCTGCCGCTACCTGCCCAGCAACAACAACACCGAGGTCGGCGGCGACTGGTTCGACGTCATCCAGCTGCCCGGCAACCGCACCGCCCTGGTCATCGGCGACGTCATGGGCCGCGGCCTGCGCGCCGCCGTCGCCATGGGCCAGCTGCGCACCGCCGTCCGCACCCTCGCCATGCTCGACCTCGAACCGGCCGAGGTGCTCACCGCCCTCGACGAGATCGCCCGCGGCCTCGGCGACGACTCCGCGCCGCCCGTCGGCCCGCCCACCCCGTACGGCCGGCTCACCTCGACGGCCGACGAGGAGGCCCGCGAGGTCTACCTGGCCACCTGCGTCTACGCGGTCTACGACGCCGTCACCCGGCGCTGTGTGTTCGCCAACGCCGGCCACCTGCCGCCCGTCCTGCTCAGCCCCGGCGAGAGCGCCCGGATGCTGGACGTGCCGCCCGGTCTGCCCCTGGGCGTCGGCGGCGAGCCGTTCGAGGAGGTCGAGCTGACCCTCCCGGACGGCGCCGTGCTCGGCCTCTACACCGACGGCCTGGTGGAGAGCCGCAAGCACCAGCTGGACGAGGGCCTGCGCGCCTTCCGCACCGCGCTGTCGGCCGAGGGCAAGGGCCTGGAAGACCTCTGCGACCATGTGCTCGGCGAGCTCAACCCGCACCACGGCGAGGACGACATCGCCCTGCTGATGGCCAGGGTGCACGCCTTCCCCGAGGACGCGGTCGGCAACTGGTTCCTCCCGCCCGAGCCGACCTCCGTCGCCAAGGCCCGCGAGCTGGCCTGCAGCTGGCTGCTGGCGCGCGGCCTGGAGGAGCTGGTCGACACCACCGAGCTGCTGGTCAGCGAGCTGGTGACGAACGCGCTGCGGCACGGCCGGGGCGAGATCCGGCTGCGGCTGCTGCGCGACCGGAACATGGTCTGCGAGGTCTGGGACGACGGCTACGCCCAGCCGCGCCAGCGGCGCGCCCAGGAGACCGACGAGGGCGGCCGCGGCCTCCAGCTGGTCAGCCTGCTGGCCGAGCGCTGGGGCAGCCGGCGCACCCCCAAGGGCAAGATCGTCTGGTTCGAGCTGTCGCTCTGACCCCCGGGCCACCGCACCCGGGCGCTTCGGCTGTCCGGGTGCAGTAGCCCGCCGGCCCGCCGTGTCGGCGGGCCGGGCCGCCCCCGGACGGCGTTCCATGGCCGCCATGCGCGCCCGCCAGCTCACCGCCGCAGCCGCCGCGCTGCTGCTCGCCACCAGCACCCTGGCCGCCTGCACCGGCGACCGGGCACCCGCCCCCGCGCCGGCCCCGGTGCCGGCCCCGCCCACCATCACCACCGGTGACGTCCGCCCGTACGACCGGGACACCGTCCGGGACGGCGGCACGCTGCGCTGGGCGGTGGACGCCGTCCCGGCCACGCTCAACGTCTACCAGCCGGCCGCGACCGCCGACTCGGCGCTGCTCGCCCACGCCCTGTACCCCTCGCTGTTCCGGCCCGACGAGCACGGCCGGCCGGTCGCCGACCCGGACTACCTGGTGGCCGCGGAGTCCACCCCGCCGGGGCGGCGGCCGCAGGTGATCACCTACCGGCTCAACCCGAAGGCCGTCTGGAGCGACGGCACCCCGTTCTCGGCGGCCGACTTCACCGCCCAGCGGGCCGCGCTCTCCGGTCCCGACACCGCGTACACCAGCACCCGCCCGGCCGGATACGGCTTGATCGACTCGATCGAGCAGGGAGCCGACCCGGCCGAGGTCAAGGTCGTCCTCCGGCAGCCGTACGCCGACTGGCGGGCGCTGTTCAGTCCCCTCTACCCCGCGGCCCGGACGGCCACCGCGACCGCCTTCAACCAGCCGCTGACGGGCACGGGGCAGGTGACGGCGGGGCCGTACGCGGTGGCCGGCTACGACCCCGAGGGCGGGCGGGTCACCCTGGGGCGCAACCCGCTCTGGTGGGGCGACCCGGCGAAGGCGGACCGGATCGACTTCCTGGCCGCGCCGCCCGAGCAGCGGCTGGACGGGCTCGACCAGGACCGGCTGGACATCGCGCCGCTCACCGCCGCGGTCGACCGGGCCGGCGTCCTGTCGGGCGCTTCCCCCGATGCTTCGCCCAGCGCTTCCCCCACCGTTTCCGGCACGGCCACCCCCACCCCCGCCGCCGCGCCGCCCGCCGCCGTACCGGAGGCCGCCGTCCGGGAGCTGCGGCGGGCGGAGGCGCTGCCCGGCGTCACCGTGCACCGGGCCGCCGCGCCCTCGCTCACCCAGCTCACCCTCAACGCCGCCCACGAGCCGCTCACCGACCCGGCCGTCCGCGCCGCCCTCGGTCTGGCCGTCGACCGGCGGCGGATCGCCGATGCCGCGCTCACCCCGCTCGGCCTGGCCGCCGCACCGCTCGGCAGCCACCTCCTCACCGCCGACCAGGACGGCTACCGCGACAACGGGCCCGCTGCTGACCCGGCGGACGTGAGCCGGCTTCTGGATGAGGCGGGCTGGCGGCGCCCCACGGACGACGGTACCCGGACCAAGGACGGTAAGGACCTCGCCCTCACCCTGCTGATCCCGGCGGGCTCCGCCACCGCCCTGCGCACCGCCGACGCGCTGACCGCCGACCTGGCCGAGTCCGGCATCGCCGTCCGGCCGGTGACGGCGCCCGCCGAGACCTTCGTCCAGGATCACCTGGCCACCGGCGACTACGAGCTCGCCGTTCTCTCCTGGCCGGCCGGTTCGAACCCGGCCACCGAGCAGCGCCCGGTCTACGCCAAGCCCCGGCCCGACCCGGACGGCGTCCTGGACGCCGGCACCAACTTCGCCCGCGCCGGTACCGAGGAGATCGACCGGCTCTTCGACCGCGCCGCCGCCGAGCTCGACCTCGACGCCCGTCTCGCCCTGCTCCAGGAGGCCGACACCCGGATCTGGCAGCTCGGTCACTCCGTTCCCCTCTACCAGCGGCCCGACCTGGTGGGTGTCCGGTCCGGCGTCGTGGGCGCCGGGGCGTGGGGCTTCGGGTGGCCGCGCTTCCAGGACATCGGCTGGGCCGGCGGGGAGCAGAGCCCCGAGGCCACTCCGTCCGCGTGGTGAAGCGCGGTGAGGACGGGGTGATCCACTTGTGATCTTGATCCCGCCCGACCTGCCCGTTTCGGCCCACCTGGGTGGTTCCCCGTACGATAGGAGGAAGCCGTGGCATGTCCTGCCCGGCGGGTGGACCGGTAGTAGCAGGCGGAACGGGCGGCGGCGATCAACAGGGATCGCCGGTCGGCGTCTCGCGGCCGGGCGCCGAAACCCACGATTCCGGGAGAATCAGCCAGGCATGCCCACGCGCAACGACATCCGTAACGTCGCCATCGTCGCCCACGTCGACCACGGCAAGACCACTCTGGTCGACGCCATGCTGAAGCAGGCCGGCGCCTTCGCCGCCCACCAGCAGCTCGACGACCGCATGATGGACTCCAACGACCTGGAGCGCGAGAAGGGCATCACCATTCTCGCGAAGAACACCGCCGTCAAGTACCACCCCAAGGACGGCGGGGCTCCCATCACCATCAACATCATCGACACCCCGGGCCACGCCGACTTCGGTGGCGAGGTCGAGCGCGGTCTGTCCATGGTCGACGCCGTCGTCCTGCTGGTCGACGCCTCCGAGGGCCCGCTGCCGCAGACCCGCTTCGTGCTCCGCAAGGCGCTCACCGCGCGCCTGCCCGTCATCCTCTGCATCAACAAGACGGACCGCCCGGACTCCCGGATCGACGAGGTCATCAACGAGACCTACGACCTGTTCCTGGACCTGGACGCCGACGAGGACCAGATCGAGTTCCCGATCGTCTACGCCTGTGCGCGTGACGGCGTGGCCTCGCTGACCAAGCCGGAGGACGGCACCGTCCCGGCCGACAGCGACAGCCTGGAGCCGTTCTTCTCCACCCTGCTGGAGCACGTCCCGGCCCCGACCTACGACGCCGAGGCCCCGCTCCAGGCGCACGTCACCAACCTGGACGCCGACAACTTCCTCGGCCGTATCGCGCTGCTCCGCGTCGAGCAGGGCGAGCTGCGCAAGGGCCAGACCGTGGCCTGGATCAAGCGGGACGGCTCGATCTCCAACGTCCGCATCTCCGAGCTGCTGATGACCGAGGCGCTCACCCGCAAGCCGGCCGAGGTGGCGGGCCCGGGTGACATCTGCGCCGTCGCCGGCATCCCGGAGATCATGATCGGTGAGACCCTCGCCGACACCGAGAACCCGATCGCGCTGCCGCTGATCACGGTGGACGAGCCGGCCATCTCGATGACCATCGGCACCAACACCTCGCCGCTGGTCGGCCGTGGTGGCAGCGGCAAGGGCGCGGACGCCAAGTCCGCGGTCAAGGACCGCAAGGTCACCGCGCGCCAGGTGAAGGACCGCCTGGACCGCGAGCTGATCGGTAACGTCTCGCTGCGCGTGCTGGACACCGAGCGCCCGGACGCCTGGGAGGTGCAGGGCCGTGGTGAGCTGGCGCTGGCCATCCTGATCGAGACCATGCGCCGCGAGGGCTTCGAGCTGACCGTCGGCAAGCCGCAGGTGGTCACCAAGGAGGTCAACGGCAAGACCCACGAGCCGGTCGAGCGCCTGACGGTGGACGTGCCGGAGGAGCACATGGGCGCGGTCACGCAGCTCATGGGCGTCCGCAAGGGCCGGATGGACAACATGTCCAACCACGGCTCCGGCTGGGTCCGGATGGAGTTCGTCGTGCCGTCCCGCGGCCTGATCGGCTTCCGTACCGAGTTCCTGACCAGCACCCGCGGTACCGGCATCGCGCACTCGATCCACGAGGGCCACGAGCCGTGGTTCGGCACGCTGACGACCCGCAACAACGGCTCGCTGGTGGCCGACCGGGCCGGCGTGGTCACCGCCTTCGCGATGACCAACCTGCAGGAGCGCGGTGTGCTCTTCTGCGACCCGGGCACCGAGGTGTACGAGGGCATGATCGTCGGCGAGAACTCGCGCGCCGACGACATGGACGTCAACATCACCAAGGAGAAGAAGCTCACCAACATGCGTTCCTCGAACGCCGATGTGGCTGAGTCGATCGTCCCGCCGCGCAAGCTCTCGCTGGAGCAGTCGCTGGAGTTCTGCCGCGAGGACGAGTGCATCGAGGTGACCCCGGAGACCGTCCGTATCCGCAAGCTCGTCCTGGACCAGAAGGACCGCGGCCGCACCGCCTCGCGCGCCAAGAAGTCGTGATCTGTTCGGTCTGATCGGGCCTTTGGCCGGAAACGATCGCCCCCCTCTCCACCGGAGAGGGGGGCGATCGTTTTTCACTACTCCACGCTGTCGACGCGCGTATAAACGGAATAGCGCTTAACACCGCAAGGTGTCCGCTGAGCGAACGTGACAGTCCGTCATTCATGACGACTGTCCGTTTAATGCCTGTCTGGCTATGTCTCTTATGTCCGGTTTTCGAAACTTACTGACCGTTCATGTGACCTAATTGAGATCGGCATTGGTCACTTTCGTGTCCGTGCGTGACGGATAGTGGGTGCAGTCAGGCTCGGGTCAAGGGTTAACGCGCAGGGGTGCGCGCCGAAACCACGAGCGCGGACGGCATGGCGGACCGGTGACAACCGCCCGCCTGCTCTCCTCGTTGGAAAGTCGAATTCAGGAGGCATCCCCCATGCGCGGTGCAACCCAGACCAAGTGGATCGTCGCGGCGACCGCTATCGCCCTCGCGGCAACCGCTTGCAGCACCAGCTCGAAGAGCAGTGACAGCAAGGCGGGCGCGTCCGCCGGCGGCACGATCGCCGTCGAGCTCGGCGAGCCGCAGCACGGTCTGGTGCCGCAGAACACCGCGGAGTCCGAGGGCTCCGAGGTGCTCAACGCGGTCTTCGCCGGCCTGGTCGACTACGACCGCAAGACCAACGCCCCGAAGCTGCGCGTGGCCGAGTCGATCGAGTCCACCGACAGCAAGGTCTGGACGATCAAGCTGAAGGACGGCTACACCTTCCACAACGGTGAGAAGGTGACCGCCAAGTCCTTCGTGGACGCCTGGAACTACGGCGCCAACCAGGACAACGCGCAGGAGAGCCTGCCCTTCTTCAGCAAGATCGAGGGCTCCGAGGAGCTGGCCCCGGGCAAGGACAAGAAGCCCTCCGCCAAGGAGCTCAAGGGCCTGAAGGTCGTCGACGACAAGACCTTCACCGTCACCCTGTCGGCGCCGTTCTCGCAGTTCAAGACGATGCTCGGGTACAACGCGTTCTACCCGCTGCCCACGGCGTTCTTCAACGACCCGAAGGCGTTCGGCGAGAAGCCGATCGGCAACGGCCCGTTCGAGATGGACGGCGCCTGGGAGCACAACAAGCAGATCAAGGTCAAGCGCTTCGAGAACTTCCCGAGCTCTGACACCAAGGCGAAGCTCGCCGGCGTGACCTTCAAGATCTACGACAACCTGGACACCGCGTACAACGACCTGCGCGCCGACAACATCCAGGCCACCGACAAGCTGCCGATCTCGGCCATGTCGACCGTCAAGAACGAGTTCGGCGACCGCTACATCTACAAGCCCGAGTCGGGCGTCGGCTACATCGGCTTCCCGATCGCCACCAACCCGGAGACCTACGGCAAGCCGGAGATCCGCAAGGCGATCTCGATGGCGATCGACCGGGAGGCGATCACCAAGACGATCTTCTCGGGCACCCGCGTCCCGGCCGACGACTTCGTCAACCCGCTGGTCAACGGCTACCGCAAGGGCGCCATGGGCGACGCGGCCAAGTACGACCCGGTCAAGGCCAAGGAGCTCTTCACCCAGGCCAACGGTGTTCCGAACAACACCATCGAGCTGGGCTACAACGCGGACGGCGGCCACAAGGAGTGGATCGAGGCCGTCGGCAACCAGCTGAAGAAGAACCTGGGCGTCGAGGTCACCTTCAAGCCGTTCGAGAAGTTCGGCAAGATCCTGGACGCGCTGGGCGACAAGCAGTACTCCGGCGCCTTCCGCATGGCCTGGTCGATGGACTACCCGTCGATCGAGAACTACCTGCGCCCGATCTTCTCCAAGGTCGCCATCGACAACGGCTCGAACTACGGCGGTTACGTCAACGAGCAGTTCGAGACCCTGCTGAGCCAGGCCGACCAGGCGAAGACGGAGGAGGAGGGCCTCAAGCTGTACCAGCAGGCCGATGACGTCCTGATCCAGGACCTCCCGTACATCCCGGTGTACACCTACATGTCCTCCGCCGCGTACACCAAGAAGATCAAGAACTTCGACACCGACGCCCAGGGTCACATGAACCTGGCCGAGGTCGAGCTGGCCTGATCTGTAATCAGACGATCGGGGGCGGGCGGACCGGACTACAGTCCGGGTCCTCCCGCCTCCCTTCCTTGTCCGAAAGTATGGAGGTCTGATGGGCCGCTATGTCATCCGCCGACTGATACAGGCGATCCCTGTGCTGATCGGTGCGACGTTCCTGATCTACTGGCTGGTTTTCAGCCTGCCCGGCGACCCGGTGCAGGCGCTGGCCGGCGAGAAGCGCGCCGACCCGATCGTCGCGGAGATGATCCGCAACAAGTACCACCTGAACGACCCTTTCCTGCTCCAGTACTGGGAGTACATGAAGGGCGTCTTCCAGGGGGACCTGGGCGAGAGCCTGACCGGTCGCTCGGTGAGCGAGATGATCGGTGACGCCTTCCCGTACACCGTGAACCTCGCCCTGGTCGCCTTCGTCTTCGAGGCGGTCATCGGTGTGCTGGCCGGTGTGATGGCGGCCCTGCGCAAGGGCAAGTTCCTGGACCAGCTGGTGCTCATCAGCACCCTGCTGGTCATCTCGATCCCGGTCTTCGTCACCGGCTTCATGCTCCAGCTGGTGCTGGGCGTCAAGCTGAAGACCGACTACGGCATCGACTTCTTCTCGGTCTCGTTCAACGAGGACGACGGTCTGCGCGCCTACCTGCTGCCGGCCTTCGTGCTCGCCTCGATGTCGCTGGCGTACGTGGCCCGACTGACCCGCACCAGCCTGATGGAGACCATGCGCGCGGACTACGTCCGCACCGCGGTCGCCAAGGGCCTGAAGCGGCGCCGGGTGATCGGCCGCCACGCGCTGCGCAACGCGCTGATCCCGATCATCACCTTCCTCGGCGCCGACCTCGGTGGCCTGATGGGCGGTGCGGTGATCACCGAGAGGATCTTCAACATCCACGGCATCGGCGGCCTCCTGGCCCAGGCCGTGTACCAGAAGCAGGGCACGATCATCGTCGGCGTCGTCACGCTGCTGGTGCTGGTCTACCTGGTCACGACCCTGTTCGTGGACATGCTGTACGCCGTTCTGGACCCGAGGATCCGCTATGCCTGACACCATCACCAAGGGCACCGAGGCCCCGTCCGACGACAACAGGCCGAAGGCCGCGCCGGCGAAGAAGGAGAAGCCGGAGCGCGTTGCCAGCCTCTGGTCGGACGCGCTGAGCGACCTGCGCCGCAACCCGGTCTTCATCATCGGCGCGGTGCTGGTGCTCTGCCTGCTGGTGATCGCCGCCGTCCCGCAGTGGTTCACCGACGGCAGCCCGTTCGCGGGCGGTGCCTGCAACCTGGACGACTCGCTCAAGCGCCCGAGCGCCGAGCACTGGTTCGGCTTCGATGTCCAGGGCTGCGACATCTACACCCGGACGCTCTGGGGTGCCCGCAACTCGATCATCGTCGGCGTCCTGACCACCCTGCTCGTCACCCTTGTCGGCTCCCTGCTCGGCCTGGTGGCCGGCTGGAAGGGCGGCATCGTCGACAGCATCCTGTCCCGCTTCACCGAGATCTTCTTCTCGATCCCGCTGCTGCTCGGCGGCATGCTGATCATGTCGGTGCTCAAGACCGGTAACGCCTACACCGTCTCGCTGGTGATGGCCGTGCTGGGCTGGCCGCAGATCTTCCGCATCATGCGCGCCTCGGTGATCTCCAACAAGCACAACGACTACGTGATGGCGGCCCGCGCGCTCGGGGCCGGCAGCGGCCGGATCACCTTCCGGCACATCCTGCCGAACGCCATCGCGCCGGTGATCGTCATCGCGGCGATCAGCCTGGGTGTCTACATCGGTGCCGAGGCCGCGCTGTCCTACCTGGGCATCGGTGTCCAGTCCCCGGAGATCTCCTGGGGTCTGATGATCAGCGACGCCCAGCCCCGCTTCCTGAACGCGCCGCACGTGCTGCTCTTCCCGGCCGCCGTGCTGAGCATCACCGTGCTGGCCTTCATCATGCTCGGCGACGCGGTGCGCGACGCCCTCGACCCGAAGCTCCGCTGAGAGAAGAGGTGACGACCCGATGACCACCGTGATCGAGAAGAACCAGAACAACGACCGACTCGCCGTGGGCACCCCGCTGCTGGAGGTCCGTGACCTCCATGTGGAGTTCCACACCCGGGACGGCGTCGCCAAGGCCGTGAACGGCGTCAACTACTCCGTGGCCGCCGGTGAGACCCTGGCGGTGCTCGGCGAGTCCGGCTCCGGCAAGTCGGTGACCGCCCAGACCATCATGGGCATCCTCGACATGCCGCCCGGCAAGATCAGCCAGGGCCAGATCCTCTACCGCGGCGAGGACATGCTCGCCATGAAGGAGGAGCAGCGCCGGCTGATCCGCGGCCAGAAGATCGCGATGATCTTCCAGGACGCGCTCTCCTCGCTGAACCCGGTGATGACCGTCGGTGCCCAGCTCGGCGAGATGTTCCGGGTGCACCAGGGCGCCTCCCGCAAGGAGGCCAAGGACAAGGCCATCGAGCTGATGGAGCGGGTGCGCATCCCCGCCGCCAAGCAGCGCGTGGGCGACTATCCGCACCAGTTCTCCGGCGGTATGCGCCAGCGCATCATGATCGCGATGGCGCTCTCCATGGAGCCCGACCTGATCATCGCCGACGAGCCCACCACCGCCCTGGACGTCACCGTCCAGGCCCAGGTGATGGACCTGCTCGCCGAGCTCCAGGCCGAGTACAACATGGGGCTGATCCTGATCACCCACGACCTCGGCGTGGTCGCCGACGTCGCGGACAAGATCGCCGTCATGTACGCCGGCCGGATCGTCGAGACGGCTCCGGTGCACGAGCTGTACGCCAACCCGGCGCACCCGTACACCAAGGGCCTGCTCCGTTCCATCCCGCGCCTGGACCAGAAGGGCCAGGATCTGTACGCGATCAAGGGTCTGCCCCCGAACCTGCTGAAGGTTCCGGCCGGCTGCGCGTTCAACCCCCGCTGTGACGTCGCCACCGACCTGTGCCGCACGGAGACCCCGAAGCTGCACCAGGTGACCGACAAGGACGGCAAGGAGCTCACCGGCCGCCGCAGCGCGTGCCACCTCTGGAAGGAGACCCTCCATGGCTGAGCCCATCCTGGAGGTCAAGGACCTGGTCAAGCACTACCCGCTGACCCAGGGCATCCTCTTCAAGAAGCAGGTCGGCGCGGTCAAGGCGGTCGACGGCGTCTCGTTCGACCTGGCGAAGGGCGAGACGCTCGGCATCGTCGGCGAGTCCGGCTGTGGCAAGTCCACGCTGGCCAAGGTGCTGATGAACCTGGAGCGGGCCACCTCCGGCCAGGTGCTGTTCAAGGGCGAGGACATCTCCCGGCTCTCGGGCGCGGGGCTGAAGGCCGTCCGCCGGAACATCCAGATGGTGTTCCAGGACCCGTACACCTCGCTGAACCCCCGGATGACGGTCGGCGACATCATCGGCGAGCCCTTCGAGATCCACCCCGAGGTGGCGCCGAAGGGCGACCGCCGCAAGGCCGTTCAGGACCTGCTGGACGTCGTCGGCCTGAACCCGGAGTACATCAACCGGTATCCGCACCAGTTCTCCGGCGGTCAGCGCCAACGCATCGGCATCGCCCGGGGGTTGGCGCTCAAGCCGGAGGTGATCATCTGTGACGAGCCGGTCTCCGCGCTGGACGTGTCGGTGCAGGCGCAGGTGATCAACCTGCTGGAGCAGCTCCAGGACGAGTTCGAGCTCTCGTACATGTTCATCGCGCACGACCTCTCGATCGTCCGGCACATCTCCGACCGCGTCGGCGTGATGTACCTCGGCAAGATGGTCGAGATCGGCACCGACGAGCAGATCTACGAGAACGCCACGCACCCGTACACCCAGGCGCTGCTCTCCGCGGTGCCGGTGCCGGACCCGACGGCGCGGGAGTCCCGCGACCGGATCATCCTGAGCGGCGACATCCCCTCGCCGGCCAACCCGCCGTCCGGTTGCCGGTTCCGCACCCGCTGCTGGAAGGCGCAGGAGCGCTGCTCCACCGAGATCCCGCTGCTGGCGGTGCCGTCCGTGCTGAGCGGTCCGGCCGCGCACGAGTCGGCCTGCCACTTCGCCGAGGTTCGGGAGACGGCCGCCGCCGTCTGATCCCCGAGGCGCCATCAGGAAGGGCCCGCGGCCATCGAGCCGCGGGCCCTTCCGGCGTTCCGTCAACTTGCCGCCGCGGAGGTGTACCCGTCCGGGGGTACCCGGCGCGCGCCGCCGCAAGGGCACGCTTCTCATGGGGTGTGATGCGACACACACCTTGAGGAGGGACCTCCATGCCCGCAGCCACTCGTGTTCGTTGGGTCCTCGCCGGAGCGGCATCCGTGGCCCTGGCGGCCGGCGGGTGCAGCAGCAGCGGCGGAGGCGGAAGTTCGTCGGACAGCGGCAAGACCTTCAGCTACCAGAGCAGCGAGCCGCAGAACCCGCTCCAGCCGGCGAACGCGAACGAGGTCGGTGGCGGTCGCATCCTGCAGAACCTCTTCAGGGGGCTGGTGGACTACGACCCCGGCGATGCCAAGATCCGGATGCAGGTCGCGGACAAGATCGAGACCAGTGACTCGCAGACCTTCGCCATCACGCTGAAGGACGGCTGGAAGTTCCACGACGGCACCCCGGTGAAGGCGAAGAACTTCGTCGACGCCTGGAACTGGGGCGCGACCACCACCAACAACCAGATCAACAGCTCGTGGTTCTCCGACATCGAGGGCTACAAGGACGTCCACCCGGACAGCGGCCAGCCGGCCGCGACCACGATGTCCGGGCTGACCGTCGTCGACGACACGCACTTCACCGTCAAGCTGAGCGGCAAGGTCTCGTACTTCGAGTACAAGCTCGGCTACATCGCCTTCTCCCCGCTGCCGGACGCCTTCTTCAACGACCCGTCGGGGTACGGGCAGAAGCCGGTGGGCAACGGGCCGTACCAGTTCGTCAGCTGGTCGCACAACCAGCAGGTGGTGACCAAGGCCTTCCCGGACTACCAGGGCGTGGACAAGCCGAAGAACGGCGGCGTCGTCTTCAGGATGTACAACACGTCCGAGGCGGCCTACGCCGACCTGCTGTCCAGCAACCTCGACGTGATGGACCAGGTGCCGCCGTCCGCGCTGGCGACGTACCGGAGCGACCTCGGGGACCGGGCGATCGACGAGCCGCAGGGTGCCATCCAGAACATCGGCTTCACGCTGTACCAGGCGGACTGGTCCGGCCCGGCCAAGGCCAAGGTCCGGCAGGGTCTGTCGATGGCGATCGACCGCGACACCATCACCAAGACGGTGCTCCAGGGCTCGCGCAAGTCCGCCTCCGCCTGGGTGGCCGAGGGCGTCGAGGGCTACAAGGCCGGCGTCTGCGGCGACAACTGCACGTTCGACCCGGCCAAGGCCAAGCAGCTGATCACCGAGGGCGGCGGGGTGCCCGGGAACAAGCTGACGATCACCTACAACGCGGACGGCGGCCACAAGGAGTGGGTGGACGCGGTCTGCAACTCGATCCGGCAGAGCACCGGGGTGGACTGCACCGGTGATCCGAAGCCCGACTTCAAGACCGCCCGCGCGGCGATCACCGGGCACCAGATCAACGGCGCGTTCCGCACCGGCTGGGTACAGGACTACCCGCTGAACGCCAACTTCCTCGCCGACGTCTACCGCACCGGCGCCGCCTCCAACGACTTCGGCTACAGCAGCCCGAAGTTCGACCAGCTGGCCGCCAAGGCGGACCAGGCCGCCAGCGTCGCCGACACGGTGACCGGCTACCAGCAGGCCGAGGCCGTGCTGCCCGGGGACATGCCCGCCATCCCGCTCTGGTACTACCGCACCAACTCGGGCTACTCCACCAAGGTCCAGAACGTGAAGTTCGACTCCTTCGGGAACCCGGCCTGGACCCAGGTCGAGGTCAAGGGCTGACCCTCTCCCGCCCCCGCGCCCGTCACCGGACCGGGGGGCCGGCCGCGAGGGCCGGGGAGAGAGGGCCGTCCCACGCCGGGCCCCGCCCTCCCCGCACGGAGGGCGGGGCCCGGGCACTCGGCCAATCGGTCACCTAGGAAGGAGGCTCGGATGGGCAGTTATGTGCTGCGGCGGGTGCTGCAGATGATCCCGGTGTTCTTCGGCACCACGCTGCTGATCTTCCTGATGGTCTACACGCTGCCGGGCGACCCGGTCGCGGCGCTGTTCGGGGACAAGGCCGCCGATCCCGCCGTCGTGGCCAACCTCAAGCACAAGTACTACCTCGACCAGCCGATCTGGAAGCAGTACCTGCACTACATGGGGAACCTCTTCCAGGGGGACTTCGGGACCAGCTTCACCGGCCGCCCGGTCACCGACATCATGGCGAACGCCTTTCCGGTGACCATCCGGCTGGCGCTGATGGCCTTCGCGTTCGAGCTGGTCCTGGGGCTCTGCCTCGGCGTGGTCTCCGGACTCAAGCGAGGCAGCGTCCAGGACACCCTGGTGCTGATCCTCACGCTGCTGGTGATCTCGATCCCGGTCTTCGTGCTGGCGTACATCGCCCAGACGGTGTTCGCCACCAATCTGGGCTGGGTCACCCCGACCGTGCAGGACTCCCGGGACCTCTCCCAGCTGCTCCTGCCCGCGATCGTGCTCGGCTCGCTCTCGCTCGCGTACGTCGCCCGGCTCGCCCGGACGTCCATCGGCGAGAACCTGCGCGCGGACTACATGCGGACGGCGGTGGCCAAGGGGCTGCCCCGGCGGACCATCATCTCCCGCCATCTGCTGCGCAACTCACTGATCCCGGTGGTCACCTTTCTCGGCACCGACCTCGGCGCACTGATGAGCGGCGCGATCGTGACCGAGGGGATCTTCAACGTGCAGGGCATCGGCAACGTCCTGTACCGGGCGATCAACCAGAAGGAGGGACCCACCGTGGTCGGCATCGTGACCGTCCTGGTGATCGTCTACCTGGTCGCCAGCCTGCTCGTCGACCTGCTCTACGCGGTCCTGGACCCGAGGATCCGCTATGCCTGACATCCACGACGAGAACTCGTACGAGCCGCATCCGAAACCGGGGGTCTCACGCTTGGACTACGCCGGCGAGCAGGGCATGGCGGTCGAGCAGGAGACCCTGGTCGAGGCCGACGTCATCAAACGGGAGGAGGCCCGCAGCCTCTGGGGCGACGCCTGGCGGGACCTGCGGCGCCGGCCGATCTTCCTGATCTCGGCGGTGCTGATCCTGCTGCTGGTCGTGATGGCGGTCTTCCCCTGGGCGTTCACCGACGCCGACCCGCGCAGGGCCGACCTGGTCCACGACTACCTCAAACGCCCGGACTGGGCCGACTTCTTCGGGGCCGGCTGGTTCGGCTACGACGGGCAGGGCCGGTCCATCTACGCCCGGGTGGTGTACGGGGCCCGCGCCTCGATCACCGTCGGCATCTGTGTCACGGCGGCCGTCACCCTGCTCGGCGGTCTGGCGGGCATGGTCGCCGGCTACTTCGGCGGCGGCGTGGACGCGGTGATCTCCCGGATCGTCGACATCTTCTTCGGCATCCCGCTGCTGCTCGGCGCGCTGGTGCTGCTGAACGCCTTCGCCACCCGCACGGTGTGGAGCGTGGTCATCGCGCTCGCCTTCCTCGGCTGGACCCAGATCGCACGGGTGATGCGCGGCGCGGTGCTGACCGTCAAACAGTCGGACTACGTGGTGGCCGGCCGGGCGCTCGGCGCGGGGACGGGGCGGCTGATGTTCCGGCACATCCTGCCCAACGCGGTCGCACCGGTGATCGTGGTCGCCACCATCGCGCTCGGCGGCTACATCGCCACCGAGGCCACGCTGAGCTTCCTCGGCATCGGTCTGCAGGACCCGACCATCTCCTGGGGCATCGACATCTCCTCCGCCCAGAAGGTGATCCGGACGGCCCCGTTCGCGCTGTTCTTCCCGGCCGCGGCGCTCTCCGTCACCGTGCTGGCCTTCATCATGCTGGGCGACGCGGTGCGCGACGCCCTCGACCCGAAGCTTCGCTGAGCGAGGGGGACGCATCGTGACAACAGCTGTCGACACCGCCAGGTCCGCGCGGGAAACGCCCTACGAGGGGCCGCTGCTCGACGTTCGCGACCTGCACGTGGAGTTCGCCACCCGGGACGGTGTGGCGAAGGCCGTCAACGGGGTGAGCTACTCGGTGTCGGCCGGTGAGACCCTGGCGGTGCTGGGGGAGTCGGGTTCGGGCAAGTCGGTGACCGCCCAGGCGATCATGGGCATTCTGGACATGCCGCCGGCCCGCATCCCCCGGGGCGAGATCCGCTTCCGGGGCCAGGACATGCTGAAGATGGGCAAGGAGGAACGGCGAAAGGTCCGCGGCCGGCGGATCGCGATGATCTTCCAGGACGCGCTCTCCTCGCTGAACCCGGTGCTCAGTGTGGGCTTCCAGCTCGGTGAGATGTTCCGGGCCCACCAGGGGGCTTCACGCAAGGAGGCCAGGGACAAGGCCATCGAGCTGATGGAGCGGGTGCGCATTCCCGCGGCCAGGCAGCGGGTGAACGACTATCCGCACCAGTTCTCCGGCGGTATGCGTCAGCGCATCATGATCGCGATGGCGCTGGCGCTGGAGCCGGACCTGATCATCGCGGACGAGCCCACCACCGCGCTGGATGTGACCGTCCAGGCGCAGGTGATGGACCTGCTGGCGGAGCTGCAGTCCGAGTTCAACATGGGGCTGATCCTGATCACCCACGACCTCGGTGTGGTCGCCGACGTCGCGGACAAGATCGCCGTGATGTACGCGGGGCGGATCGTGGAGACCGCTCCGGTGCACGAGCTGTACGCGCGCCCGGCGCACCCGTACACCCGGGGCCTGCTCAACTCGATCCCGCGGCTGGACCAGAAGGGGCAGGAGCTGTACGCGATCAAGGGCCTGCCGCCGAGCCTGCTGCGGATTCCGCCGGGTTGCGCGTTCAACCCGCGCTGCCCGCGGGCTCAGGACATCTGCCGGGCCGAGGTGCCGGAGCTGTTCCCGGTCACCGAGGAGGACGGCACCACGGCGGCCGGGCGGGGCAGCGCCTGCTTCTTCTGGAAGGAGACCCTCCATGACCGCTAACGGGTCCACCGCACTGAGGGCGGCGGTACCGGAGGAGGCCGCGTTCGCGCAGGAGGTGCCGCCCGGCGAGCCGATCCTCGAAGTCCGGGATCTGGTCAAGCACTTCCCGCTGACCCGGGGCATCCTCTTCAGGAAGCAGGTCGGAGCGGTGAAGGCGGTCGACGGGGTCAGCTTCGACCTCATGCAGGGGGAGACGCTGGGCATCGTCGGCGAGTCCGGCTGTGGCAAGTCCACGCTGGCCAAGGTGCTGATGAACCTGGAGCCGGCCACCTCCGGGCAGGTGCGGTACAAGGGCGAGGAGATCTCCCGGCTCTCGGGCGCGGGGCTGAAGGCCGTCCGCCGGAACATCCAGATGGTGTTCCAGGACCCGTACACCTCGCTGAACCCCCGGATGACGGTCGGCGACATCATCGGCGAGCCGTACGAGATCCACCCCGAGGTGGCGCCGAAGGGCGACCGCCGCAAGGCCGTTCAGGACCTGCTGGACGTGGTCGGGCTCAACCCGGAGTACATCAACCGGTATCCGCACCAGTTCTCCGGCGGTCAGCGCCAACGGATCGGCATCGCCCGGGGGTTGGCGCTCAAGCCGGAGGTGATCATCTGTGACGAGCCGGTCTCCGCGCTGGACGTGTCGGTGCAGGCGCAGGTGATCAACCTGCTGGAGCAGCTCCAGGGTGAGTTCAACCTCTCGTACATGTTCATCGCGCACGACCTCTCGATCGTCCGGCACATCTCGGACCGGGTGGGGGTGATGTACCTCGGCAAGATGGTCGAGATCGGCTCCGACCTGGAGATCTACGATCATGCGACGCACCCGTACACCCAGGCGCTGCTCTCCGCGGTGCCGGTGCCGGACCCGACGGCGCGGGAGTCCCGCGACCGGATCATCCTGAGCGGCGACATCCCCTCGCCGGCCAACCCGCCGTCCGGCTGCCGGTTCCGCACCCGCTGCTGGAAGGCGCAGGAGCGCTGCTCCACCGAGATCCCGCTGCTGGCGGCCCCGGCCTGGCTGGACGGGCTCGCCCGGCACGAGTCGGCGTGTCACTTCGCGGCGGAGCGCGACATCGAGCAGAGCGCGGCGGAGCGCGAGGTCGAGCCCGGCGCGGCGGAGCGCGAGGTCGGTCGGAGCGCTGCGGAGGGCGGGGGAGGCCCCGGGGGCACGGAAACGTAGTTGACACGGCTGTACCGGTCCGCCTTGCAGGGCGCGTCCTCCTTTCGGAGGGCGCGCCCTTGCGTTGTGCTGCGGAAACGCTCGAATTCCGGGCGCCCGAACGGCTCCCTTTTAGTCATTACGCTACGTAAAGCATCGAATACCGGAGATTATTGTCCGCTATTCGGAAGGCGGAGCAGGGGGCTCCGGGAGCGATATGCAGGAATTTGGCGAGCAATGTCACAAATTGGTCTGAGCATGTAATTGAAAAGAGATGTGACGTGGATTCCGCCAGGGGGGTCGGGTGATCGATAGTTGCTCTGCGCGTATCAGTGGTCACCTCGCCAACTGTGCGGATCGGCCCTGAGATGTCGACCCTCGCCATGCCCGGCACACCGACTGGCGGGGCGCCGTTCGTTCGTAAGCCCCTAAATCGAGAGGCAGTTGAATGAGGCTCACCAAGACGATGCGTTGGACCGCGCTCGCGGCGTGCACCGCGCTCGCGATCTCCGCCTGCAGCACCGGCGGCGACAAGAAGTCCTCGGACCCGGCGAGCGGCGGATCGGGCAAGAAGGGCGGCTCGATCAATGTCGAGCTGGGTGAGCCGCAGCACGGTCTGGTGCCGCAGAACACCGCCGAGTCCGAGGGCGCCGAGGTGCTCCACGCGATCTTCGCCGGCCTGGTCGACTACGACATCAAGGACAACTCGCCGAAGCTCCGGGTCGCAGAGTCGATCGAGAGCACCGACGCCACCACCTGGACGATCAAGCTCAAGGACGGCTACGCCTTCCACAACGGCGAGAAGGTCACCGCGCAGTCCTTCGTGGACGCCTGGAACTACGGGGCGAACCAGGACAACGCGCAGGAGGCGCTGCCGTTCTTCGACAAGATCCTCGGCTCCGAGGAGCTGGCACCGGGCAAGGGCAAGAAGCCCTCCGCCAAGGAGCTCAAGGGCCTGAAGGTCGTCGACGACAAGACCTTCACCGTCACGCTCAAGGCGCCGTTCTCCCAGTTCAAGACCATGCTGGGCTACAACGCCTTCTTCCCGCTGCCGAAGGCGTTCTTCACCGACCCGAAGGCGTTCGGCGAGAAGCCGATCGGCAACGGCCCGTTCGAGATGGACGGCGCCTGGGAGCACAACAAGCAGATCAAGGTGAAGCGGTTCGAGAACTTCCCGGCAGCGGACGGAAAGGCCAAGCTGGATTCCGTCACGTTCAGGATTTACGAGAAGCTGGAAACCGCCTACAACGATCTCCGCGCGGACACCATCCAGATCACCGACAAGCTGCCGATCTCGGCGATGGCGACGGTCGCGCAGGAGTTCGGTGACCGCTACATCTACAAGCCGGATTCCGGCGTCGGTTACATCGGATTCCCGATCGCGACGAACCCGGCCGCTTTCGGCAAGCCGGACATCCGCAAGGCGATCTCGATGGCGATCGACCGGGAGTCGATCACCAAGACCATCTTCTCGGGCACCCGTAAGCCCGCCGACGACTTCGTCAACCCGATCATTCCCGGGTACCGCCAGGGCGCGCTCGGCGACCTCGCCAAGTACAACCCGGCGAAGGCGAAGGAGCTGTTCACCCGGGCCGGCGGCCTGCCGGGGAATACGCTGGAGATCGGCTACAACGCGGACGGCGGCCACAAGGAGTGGATCGAGGCCGTCGGCAACCAGCTGAAGGCCAACCTCGGCATCGAGGTCACCTTCAAGCCGTTCGAGAAGTTCGGCGCCATCCTCACCGCGCTGGGCGACAAGCAGTACTCCGGGGCCTTCCGCATGGCCTGGTCGATGGACTACCCGTCGATCGAGAACTACCTGCGCCCGATCTTCTCCAAGGTCGCCATCGACAACGGCTCCAACTACGGCGGCTACGTCAACGAGGAGTTCGAGAGCCTGCTGACCCAGGCCGACGCGGCCAAGAGCGACGCCGAGGGCATCAAGCTCTACCAGCAGGCCGACGACGTGCTGATCAAGGACCTGCCGTACATCCCGGTGTACACCTACATGTCCTCCTCGGCCTACACCAAGTCCGTGAAGAACGTGAACGTCAACGCCCAGGGACAGATGGACCTGGCCAACGTCGAACTGGCCTGACCGACCACCATCTGACCGGCCCGCCCGGACGGGCGGCGCGGGCAACCCCCGCGCCGTCCGGCGCAGGCGTGCCCCGAACCACGAGGAGGCCGCATGGGCCGCTATGTGGTCCGCCGGATCATCCAGGCCATACCTGTGATCCTCGGCGCGACGTTCCTTATCTACGCACTGGTCTTCCTGCTGCCTGGTGACCCCATTACGGCACTGGCCGGTGAGAAGCGGCAGGACCCGGCGGTGGTGGCCGTCCTGCGGGACCGCTACCACCTGGACGACCCGTTCTTCGTCCAGTACTGGGACTACCTGGTCGGCCTGTTCAAGGGCGACTTCGGCGAGGACTACCGCGGCAATCAGGTCGTGGACGTCATGAAGACCGCGTTCCCGTACACCATCAACCTGGCGGTGACCGCGCTGGTCATCGAGATGGTGGTGGGTGTCACCGCCGGTGTGGTCGCCGCCCTGCGGCGCGGCCGGTTCATCGACAACGTGGTGCTGATCTCGACCCTGATGGTGATCTCGATCCCGGTCTTCGTGATCGGCTTCGTGCTCCAGCTGATCCTCGGGGTGAAGCTCAACACCGACTACGGCATCGACTTCTTCCCGGTCTCCTTCAACGAGGAGGCGGGCTTCCGGTCCTATCTGCTGCCGGCCTATGTGCTGGCCTCCACCTCGCTGGCGTACGTCGCCCGGCTCACCCGGACCAGCCTGATCGAGGTCATGCGGGCGGACTACGTCCGGACGGCGGTCGCCAAGGGGCTCAGCCCGTTCCGGGTGGTGGTCCGGCACGGTCTGCGCAACGCGCTGATCCCGATCGTCACCTTCCTGGGCATGGACCTGGGCGGGCTGATGGGCGGTGCGGTGATCACCGAGGGCATCTTCAACATCCCCGGGGTCGGACACCAGCTCTTCCAGTCCGTCTACCTGCGGGAACGCACCATCGTGGTGGGGATCGTGAGCGCCCTGGTGCTGGTCTACCTGTTCGCCAACCTGGTGGTCGACCTGCTGTACGCCGTTCTGGACCCGAGGATCCGCTATGAGTGAGCCGACGAAGAGCGAGAACGTGACGGTGGCGGCCCCCGGGCAGCCGGCCGCCGGATCCGCCGCCGGGGCCGCGCCCGCGGTCACGCCGGACGGCAATGAGCGGGTGGCCAGCCTCTGGACCGACGCCTGGTACGACCTGCGGCGCAACCCGCTGTTCCTGATCGGCGGGGTGCTGGTGCTGTTCATGGTGGCGCTGGCCGTCGCCCCACAGCTGTTCACCGACAAGGACCCGAGTTCGCCGGGCTTCTGCAACCTGGTCGACTCGCTGAAGCGGCCGAGCGCCGAGCACTGGTTCGGCTTCGACGTCCAGGGCTGTGACATCTACACCCGGACGGTGTGGGGTGCCCGCAACTCGATCATCGTCGGCATCCTGACCACCACGCTGGTGGTCCTGGTCGGTGGCACGCTGGGCCTCTGGGCGGGCTGGATCAGCGGTCTCTGGGACAGCGTGCTCTCCCGGGTCACCGAGATCTTCTTCGCCATCCCGCTGCTGCTCGGCGGCATGCTGATCATGTCGACCTGGAAGACGGGCAACGCCTGGACGGTCTCGGCGGTGATGGCGGTGCTCGGCTGGCCGCAGATCTACCGGCTGATGCGTTCGGCGGTGCTCTCCAACAAGCACAACGACTATGTGGTCGCGGCCAGGGCGCTCGGGGCCGGTACCGGACGGATCGTCTCCCGGCACATCCTGCCGAACGCCGTGGCGCCGGTGATCGTGGTCTCCACCATCAACCTGGGCGTCTACATCGGCGCCGAGGCCGCCCTGTCCTACCTGGGCATCGGCATCCAGTCCCCGGCGATCTCCTGGGGTCTGATGATCAGCGACGCGCAGTCCCGCTTCCTGAACGCCCCCCATGTGCTGCTCTTCCCGGCCGTCGTGCTGAGCATCACCGTGCTGGCGTTCATCATGCTCGGCGACGCGGTGCGCGACGCCCTCGACCCCAAGCTTCGCTGAGGAGGGCCGCGGACGATGAGTGACGCGACAAGGCCGTCGAAGGACGGCGCACCGCGCCAGGACGCGGTGGAGGTGATCAAGGGCGGCCGGGAGAACCTGACGCCCGGTACCCCGTTGCTGGAGGTCGACGACCTGCACATCGAGTTCCACACCCGGGACGGTGTCGCCAAGGCGGTCAACGGGGTGAGCTACTCGGTGTCGGCCGGTGAGACCCTGGCGGTGCTGGGGGAGTCGGGCTCGGGCAAGTCGGTGACCGCCCAGGCGATCATGGGCATTCTGGACATGCCGCCGGGGAAGATCACCGCCGGTTCGATCCGGTTCCGGGGCCAGGACCTGCTCACCATGAGCCCCAAGGCCCGGCGGGCGGTGCGTGGCCGGAAGATCGCGATGATCTTCCAGGACGCGCTCTCCTCGCTGAACCCGGTGCTCAGTGTGGGCTATCAGCTCGGTGAGATGTTCCGGGTGCACCAGGGCGCCTCCCGCAAGGAGGCCAAGGACAAGGCCATCGAGCTGATGGAGCGGGTGCGCATTCCCGCGGCCAGGCAGCGGGTGAACGACTATCCGCACCAGTTCTCCGGCGGTATGCGTCAGCGCATCATGATCGCGATGGCGCTGGCGCTGGAGCCGGACCTGATCATCGCGGACGAGCCCACCACCGCGCTGGATGTGACCGTCCAGGCGCAGGTGATGGATCTGCTGGCGGAGCTGCAGTCCGAGTTCAACATGGGGCTGATCCTGATCACCCACGACCTCGGTGTGGTCGCCGACGTCGCGGACAAGATCGCCGTGATGTACGCGGGGCGGATCGTGGAGACCGCGCCGGTGCACGAGCTGTACGCGCGCCCGGCGCACCCGTACACCCGGGGCCTGCTCAACTCGATCCCGCGGCTGGACCAGAAGGGGCAGAACCTCTACGCCATCCAGGGCCTGCCGCCGAGCCTGCTGCGGATCCCGCAGGGCTGTGCGTTCAACCCGCGCTGCGACCGGGTGGCGGACCGCTGCCGCACCGAACTCCCGCAGCTCGTCCCGGTGCTGGACGGCGAAGGGGCCGACCTGCCGGGCCGCCGCAGCGCCTGCCACTTCTGGAAGGAGACCCTCCATGGCTGAGCCCATCCTGGAGGTGAAGGACCTGGTCAAGTACTACCCGCTGACCCAGGGCATCGTCTTCAAGAAGCAGGTCGGCGCGGTGAAGGCGGTCGACGGCGTCTCGTTCGAGCTGCGGCGGGGCGAGACGCTGGGCATCGTCGGCGAGTCCGGCTGTGGCAAGTCCACGCTGGCCAAGGTGCTGATGAACCTGGAGCGGGCCACCTCCGGCCAGGTGTTCTTCAAAGGCGAGGACATCACCCGGCTCTCGGGCGCCGGCCTCAAGGCCGTGCGGCGCAACATCCAGATGGTGTTCCAGGACCCGTACACCTCGCTGAACCCGCGGATGACGGTCGGCGACATCATCGGGGAGCCCTTCGAGATCCACCCCGAGGTGGCGCCGAAGGGCGACCGCCGCAAGGCCGTTCAGGATCTGCTGGACGTGGTCGGGCTCAACCCGGAGTACATCAACCGGTATCCGCACCAGTTCTCCGGCGGTCAGCGCCAGCGCATCGGCATCGCCCGGGGGCTGGCGCTCAAGCCGGAGCTGATCATCTGTGACGAGCCGGTCTCCGCGCTGGACGTGTCGGTCCAGGCACAGGTGATCAACCTGCTGGAGCAGCTCCAGGGTGAGTTCGAGCTCTCGTACATGTTCATCGCGCACGACCTCTCCATCGTCCGGCACATCTCCGACCGGGTGGGGGTGATGTACCTCGGCAAGATGGTCGAGATCGGGACGGAGGACCAGATCTACTCCTACCCGACCCATCCGTACACCCAGGCGCTGCTCTCCGCGGTGCCGGTGCCGGACCCGGCGGCGCGGGAGTCCCGCGACCGGATCATCCTGAGCGGCGACCTGCCCTCGCCGGCCAACCCGCCGTCCGGCTGCCGGTTCCGCACCCGCTGCTGGAAGGCGCAGGAGCGCTGCTCCACCGAACTGCCGCTGCTGGCGGTGCCGTCCGTGCTGAGCGGCCCGGCCGCGCACGAGTCGGCCTGCCACTTCGCCGAAGTGCGGGACGTGATCGGCGCGGGCTGACCGGACGACCGCCGGGCCCCGGAGGGTGTGACCGCCTCCGGGGCCCGGCGCGTCACTTCTCGAAGCCGACGTTCTCCCAGACGATGTCGGAGAGGCCCTGCGCGCCGATGTTGGCGAGGTTGGCGCGGGCGCCGTACAGCTGCGGGCGCTGGTAGAGCGGCAGCACGCCGGCCACCTTCCACAGCTCGCCGTCGGCCTGGTTGATGGCCTCGAAGGCGGTGGCCGCGTCGGTCGCGGCGGCGGCCCGGTCGAGGGCGGTGTCGACGGCGGGGCTGCCGGCCTGGGAGTGGTTGGTCCCGCCGTTCTGGACGAAGTTGGCCCGGTTGCCGCTGGCCGGGAAGGGCGTGCCGAGCAGCGAGTACGCGGCGATGTCGAAGTCGCGCCGGTTCACGTACCGGTCGAAGAACTCGTTGGCTTCGGCGGTCACGGTGGTGACCTTGACCCCGACGTCCTTCAGCATCCGGGTGGCGACCGAGGCCTCGTTCTGGGCCTGGGTGACCCCGGCCGGGATGACCATCCGCAGGTTCAGCTCCCGGCCGTCCTTCTTGCGGACGTCGCCGTCGAGCTTCCAGCCGGCCGCCTCCAGCTTCCGGACGGCGTCGTCCGGGTCGTAGCGGCTGAGGCCGAGGGAGTTGTCCCGGTAGGCGTTCTGGTTGGCGACCAGCAGATGGTTGTTGAGGGTGACGGTGGGCCAGTCCAGGCCGTTGAGGTCGGACCGGGTGATGGCGTCCCGGTTGATCGCCTGGAACAGGGCCTGGCGGACGGCCGGGTCGGTGAGCGCGGGACTCCGGCTGTTCAGCGTGAACTGGCGGAAGTCGGGGCCGCCGGCGCGGCGGACGGCGGCCCCCTTGGTGCTCTTGATGATCTGGTAACCGGCCACGTCGGGACCGTTGTTGAAGAGGTCGACCTCGCCCTTGGCGAAGGCGGCGGCCATGGTGTTGGGGACCATGGCACGGAACACGATCCGGTCCAGCAGCGGTTGGTCGCCCCACCAGGCCGGGTCCGCGACCAGGGTGACGGTCTGGGTGGCCCGGTCGAGCCTCTCGACCTTGAACGGGCCCGCGGTGACCGGGATCGCGTTCAGGTAGGAGGTGTTGAACAGCTCCGGGGTGGCGATCCGGCTCGCCGGGAGCAGCGGGGCGTTGGCGGCGCCGTTGAACATCGACTGCCACTCGGAGAACGGCCGCTCGAAGGTCATCACGGCCTGGAAGTCGTCCTTGCCCCGCTCGACCGCGGAGACCAGCTCGAAGCCGGTGCTGCTGGAGGCCCGGTAGGCCGGGTCCTTCCCGTTCAGGGCACGCCAGTTGGCCTCGATGTCCCGCCAGGTGATCGGCGTGCCGTCGGACCAGACGGCCTTCGGGTTGAGCGTCCAGGTGACGGTCTGCCGGCCGTCCTTCAGCTCGGACCTGGCGTCCTGGAGATAGGCCGGGTTGACGGTCTGGGTGCCGGCCGCGTCCGAGCGGAAGAAGGTGGGCAGCAGGGGCTTGGTGACGCTGATGGTGGAGGACTCGCCACCGTCGGTCTGGATCGGCGACCACTGGCTGGAGAACTGGGCGATCGCGACGTTCAGCGTGCCGCCCCGGCGCAGCCGCGAGCGGTCGTGAGGGTTGGTGTCGACGGTGGTGAGCTTGGGCGCCTCGGCCGCGGTCGGGAGCGCCCGGGCGCCGGTACCGGTGCCGCAGGAGCAGAGCGTCAGCGAGAGCGGGACGACGGTGAGGCCGGCGAGCAGGGCCGTTCGGTGTGGCGTGAGGCGGCGGCCCATGGTGTGCTTCTCCCTGGTGCGGGTGTGACGGACGGTACGGCGTCACATCTTGCTGACCTGGGAGGGGAGTTGTCGAGGGGCGGGCCCGAATCCGGGCCCGCCCCCGGGGTCTGCCGCCGGGTGGTGGGTCGGGAAGCGGGTCAGACGGTGGCGAACTTGAAGGTGCGGTCCTTGTCGCCGCTCTTGTCCAGCACCGAGGTGATGCCGTCGGCGACGTCCTGCGCGGTGATCACGGCCGTCTGGCCGTTCTTCTTCACCTTCACCTTGTCGAAGTAGCCGTTGATCTGGCCGTTCAGCGCGTCCAGGTCCCACTTGGGCACGATCTTGCCGGAGGCGTCCGGCACCAGGGTCAGCGCCTTGGCCGCGGTGAGCTTGCCGAAGTCCCACTTCTTGGTGCCGGCCAGGACATGGACGTTGCCGCTCACCACGGACTTGCCCAGGCTGTCGGCGGCGGCCTGGAGGGCCTGCGGCGAGACCTTGGGCTGGGCGGCCGTCACGGAGAGCGCGACGGGCTGCTCGGCCTTGCCCGCGGCGCGGTCGCGGTAGGCCTGCTCGATCTGGTCGACCGCGGCGGCGGAGTCCACCGCCTGGCCGGCCCGGCCGGGCACCACGACGGGCTCACCGGAATCGCTGAACTTGACGTAGCCCTCCTGGAGGGTCTGCCCCGAGCCGGCGCCCAGGGCGTCCAGGGCGGCCTTGAGTTTGGCCCGGTCCACCTTGACCTCCGGCGGTACGGCCTTCTCGCCGCCCTTCAGCGAGGTGATCACGTCGACCGGGCTGTAGCTGTGCCGGGTGAGGTTGTCCACGGTGGCCGTGGTGTCGAAGCTCAGCCCGGCGACGGCCGGGTCGAGGTCCACGGACTGTTCGCCGATCTTCAGCTTGACGGGCTGCCGGCCGGCCTTGCCGATCGTCTCGTCGAGCTGGTGGATCGCCTGGTCTCGGTTGTTGCCGCCGATGTCCGTGCCCAGCACGACGGTGCCCTTGGGGATGTCGGACTGGTTCAGCATCAGACCGGTGCCGTACGCGGCGGCGCCGAGGAACAGCAGGCCGCCGACGGCGTAGACGCCGAGCTTGACGAGCTTCTTGCCGGCGCCGGCCTTGGGCTTGCCCGCCGCCTTGCCCGTCGCGGGCTTGGGGGCCGCCGGCTTGGGTGCCTCGGGCTTCTTCGGGTCGGGCGCGGGCGCCGCCACCGGTCCGGCGGGGCCGCCGGGCGTCCGGGCACCAGGCTCGGGCTGCGGGCGGCCGGGCGCGGTGGCGCCGGGGCCCTCCGGCCGGTGGCCGGGGGACGGGGCGGGGGTCTCGCCCTGGCGGCCGGGGGCGCCGGGGAAGAGGCCGCCCTGGACCGCGGTGCCGAACGGGTCGGTGCCGGCCGGGGGCCGCTGTGCGGCGAACGGGTCGGTGCCGGCCGGGGCGGAGGCGAACAGGCCGGGCTGCGGCCGGCCGTTCTGCTGCGGGGCGCCGTGCTGCGGCAGGCCGTCCTGGGGCAGGCCGTGCTGGGCCGCCGCGCCCGCGGGCGGACCGGATATGGCGCCCGGCGCGGGGGCGCCCTCGCGGATCGGCGCGAAGCCGTCCACCGAGGTGTCCTCCGGGCTCACCGCGCCGGACGGGCCGCCAGCCGGGTGGCCCTGGGGGTGGCCGGCGGCGGGGCCGCCCGCCGGGGCGAAGGGGTCGGCGACCGGGGCGAACGGATCCGCCGGGGCGAACGGGTCGGTGGGGAAGTCCTCGTACACGCCGGCCTCGTCCGCAGGGACGTCCGGTCCGACGCCGGTGCCGAACGGCGAGGCGGGCGCGCCGGTCGGGCGCGGTGCGGGTGCGGGTGCCTGGCCGGGCACCGGGCGGCCGTTCGGGTGGTCCGTACCCTGGCCGGAGGCCTGGGTCTGCCGGGCGCCACCCGGCTGGGAGCCGTTCTTCCGGGCGCCGTTCGGGCGGGCCCCGGCACCGCCGGCGGGTTCGGCCGGGGTGCCGGCCGGAGCCGGAGCGGGCTCGGTGGAGGACGCCTTCTTCTGGCGCGGCCGGAACCACGCGCCGGTCGACTCGGCCTCCGAGGTGGCCGGCGGGATCTGCCACTCGGGCGGCAGGTTCGGCGGTGTGGCCGTCCGGGCGCCGCCGTCCATCACCCCGAGCACGGGGGAGGAGGGCGCGGCGGAGCGGTGCCGGGGGCCGGGCGGCTCGGTGGCGGCGGGCGGGGTGTCATCGCCCGGGCCGTCCTCGTTCTTGACGGCGCTGCGGACCACGACGGGCGGGATCGGACGCGAGCCGGGGATGTTGATCCGCACCCTGGTGGTCAGGGTGGTCTCGGTCTTCGGGGCCTCGTCCTCGCCGCCCGACGCCGGTCCCTGGGCGGCACTGGTGCCCGCACGGTCGCCGCCGGGGAGGCCCGGTGTGCCGTAGGGCGGGGTGCCCGACGGGTAGGCGTCCGGGCCCGTGCGCCGAGGCGTCGGGTGGGCGTTGTCAGATTCGCGGCTGCTCAATGCTGCTCTGCTCCGGGTTCGCGGGCGGGCCGTCGGGCGCGACCGCGGGTTCGTGGGCGCCGGGCCTGGCGGGCGGCGGTCGGGTACGGCGTTCTGCGGCACCACCATACTGGGAAGAACTGAGCGGTGAACCGGTTCGGATAGAACCTGATACGTCCGGTTCCTCCGGTATGAGAGTACGGCCGTTCGGTCCTGACTGCTCGTCGTACGCGGTACCGTACGCCGCGCACCGCCGAGGTCAGCGGGGAGGGCCCGGTACTCCGGGGAACCAGCTGGTCCGGGTGGGCAGGGTGGCGCAGATCACGCCCAGAATCGACCCGGCGAACAGCCAGCCGAGTGAGGTCGCGTTGGTCCAGAGCACGTTGTCGCCCTCGGGCCGGGGGACCATCACCAGCAGCAGCGCCAGGAACCAGCCGGCCGCCGGGAGCCCCGCGCCGAGCCGGGTACCGGTGACCCGCAGACCGGCGTAGAAGGTGGCACCGGTGGCGGCCAGCGCCAGCAGAACCCCCACCGGCGGCCACAGGGCCTGCACAAAGGCTCCGCAGATCGACACCGCGGCACCCAGCAGGAAGAACAGGACGTAGGCGACGATCCGCCAGGCCCGCGGGGGCTGAGGCTCGGCCAGCCGCTCGGCGCGGGTGCCGAGGACGGCCGCCGGGATCGAGCGGCGCGGCGGCCGGGCGTCGGCGGGCTCGGTCATCGGACACCTTCCTGTTCCTGCGCGGGGGCGGCGGTCGCGTCGGCGGCGGCCGGGCCCGTGGTGTTCGGGCCTGTGGTGTCCAGGCCCGCGAAGAGGTCGTCCTCGGGCAGCCGCGGCCCGGCCTGGCCGCGCACCAGCTGGTAGTACTCGGTGGCGACCAGCGGCTGGCCGAGGTTGTTGGAGAGCGCGAAGAAGGCGCCGTCCACGGTGATCTGGGTGGCGTGCGCGGCCATCGCGGCCGCCTTGCGGCCGGCGTACGCGGCGCCGTCCAGCACGGTGGTGACCGCGGCGTCGTCCACCACGCCGGGCACGTCGGACGGCGCGGCGACACCGGGGAACGGTGCCCTGGCGGCGGTCTCGGCGAGCCCCCGCTCGATCACCGAACGGGGCATCCGGTTCCAGTACACCTTGGCGATCCGCCAGGCCGGGCCCAGCTCGGGCCGGTACGCGGGATCGGCGGCCAGCTCGTACGCGCGCATCGCGACCCGGTGCGCCTGGATGTGGTCCGGGTGCCCGTAGCCGCCGTCCTCGTCGTAGGTGACCAGGACCTGCGGCCGCACCTCCCGGACCACCGCGACCAGGTGACCGGCCGCCTCGTCCGGGTCGGCCCGCCAGAAGCAGCCGGGCACGTCGTTGTCGGGGACGCCCATCATCCCGGAGTCGCGGTAGCGCCCCGGGCCGCCGAGGAAGCGGACGTCGGCGACGCCGACCGCGCGCATGGCGGCGGTCAGCTCGCCGATCCGGTACGGGCCGAGCGCGTCGTCCCGATCCGCCGTCAGACGGGCCAGCTCCGGCGGGATGACCTCGCCGCCCTCACCGAGGGTGCAGGTCACCAGGGTGACGTGGGCGCCCTCGTCGGTGTACCTGGCCATCGTGGCGCCGTTGCCGATCGACTCGTCGTCGGGGTGCGCGTGCACCAGGAGCAGGCGGCGGCCGGTAGTCACGGTCATGGGAGCAGCCTAACGACCGGTCCACAGGGTGCGGGCGGGGGCGGGGTCAGAGCTTGAGGCCGTTGATCATCCCGGCGAGGTTGCTGGTCACCTGGCTGATCGAGGGGGCGATGGAGCTGGACGCCAGGTAGAAGCCGAGCAGCGCGCAGATGATCGCGTGCGCGAGCTTCAGACCGGAGCGGCGGATCAGCACCACCACGATGACCAGCATCAGCATGGCTGCGGAGATGGACAGGGCCATGTCGGCTTACACCCCTTTTCTCGGGTGCGCCACCCCTCGGCAGGGCGGCGGTCGGACCGTGCGGGACTTGCGGTCGGGCGACCGGGGCCCGGGACGGGGCCCGACGATCACGCGCCGGACCCAGTCATACCCGATGAGTGATGGATGTATGACGTACGGTGACGCCGCACGCCCGGGGTACGGCGGCACCGGTGGGGCGCACAGGCCGGTCGGAGGGGGTTCGGAGGGGGGCGGACGGCTTCGGGGCGTCCTTCGCCGGGATGCTCCGAACGAGTGATCGTGATCGGCCGGGCGGTGGCACCCGAAGGTCGTATGGTCTGGTGCCATGACCACCCACACCCCTGCGGACACCTTCCCGAGGCAGTACGCGCGCACCCTGCGCTACACCGTCGGCGCGCCCCGGTCGTTCTCCGTCGCACCCGACGGCTCCCGGGTCGTCTTCCTGCGCTCCCGTTCGGGCGGCGACCGGGCCAACCTGCTCTGGACCCTCGACACCGCCACCGGCGAGGAGCGGATCGCCGCCGACCCGGCCGTCCTGCTCGGCGGCGGCGAGGAAGACCTCTCCCCGGCCGAGAAGGCCCGCCGCGAGCGCAGCCGCGAGGGCTCGGCCGGCATCGTCGGCTACGCCCTGGACGGCGCCGGCCGGCTGGCCGCCTTCGCCCTCTCCGGACGCCTGTTCACCGCCGACCTGGTGGCGGGCACCACGGCCGAACTGCCCGCCGAGGGCCCGCTCCTCGACCCGCGCCCCTCGCCGGACGGCGTCCACGTCGCCTACGCCAACACCGCCGGCGAGCTGCGGCTCACCCGGACGGACGGTACCGGCGACCGGGCCCTCGTCCAGCCCGAAGGCCCCGGCGTGACCTGGGGGCAGGCCGAGTTCATCGCCCAGGAGGAGATGGACCGCGACCGCGGCTTCTGGTGGTCGCCCGACGGTGACCGGCTGCTGGTCGAGCGGGCCGACGACAGCCCGGTGCGCCGCTGGTGGATCGCCGACCCGGCCAACCCGGGCACCGAGCCCGCCGAGATCGCCTACCCCGCCGCCGGCACCGCCGACGCCGAGGTCGGCCTCTGGGTGGTCGGCCTGGACGGCGCCCGGACGGAGGTGCTGTGGGACCGCACCGCCTTCCCGTACCTGGCCCGGGTGCACTGGTCCAAGGGCGGCGTACCGCTGCTGCTCGTCCAGGCCCGCGACCAGCGCAGCCAGCTGATCCTCGGGGTGGACGTGGCGAGCGGCGCCACCGAGGTGCTGTTCGAGGAGCGCGACGACGCCTGGCTGGAGCTGTTCCAGGGCGTCCCGGCCTGGACGCCGGACGGCCGGCTGGTCCGGATCTCCGACGCGGACGGGACGCGCGCGCTGGTGATCGGCGACCAGGCCGTCACCGGGGCCGACCTGCACCTGCGCTCGGTGGTCGCGATCACCGAGGACGAGGTCTTCTTCAGCGCCTCCGGCGGCGCCGAGGAGACCGACCCCGAGCCCGGCTGGATCGCCGTCGGCCGGATCAGCCACGACGGCAAGCGGCTCTCCTGGGAGGCGGCCAACGGCCGGCCGTTCACCTCGGTGACCACCGCGGTGCACGCGGCCGGCGTCACCGTCCGGGCCACCGCCGAGCACGACCGGCCCGGCACGCTCGTCCAGGTCGCCCGCGACCTGCCGGAGGGCGTGGTGGTGGACGACATCGCCACCATCGAGTCCTACGCCGAGACGCCGGTGATCACCGCCCGCCCGGTCTTCCGCTTCGCCGGTGAGCGGCGCATCCCCGCCGCGGTCTTCCTGCCCACCGGCTACGACCGCGAGCGCGACGGCCTGCTGCCCGTCCTGATGGACCCGTACGGCGGCCCGCACGGCCAGCGCGTCGTCCAGGCGCACAACCCGCACCTCAACTCGCAGTGGTTCGCCGACCAGGGCTTCGCGGTGGTCGTCGCCGACGGGCGCGGCACCCCCGGGCGCGGCCCGGCCTGGGAGAAGTCGATCGCCTTCGACTTCGCCGGCGCCACCCTGGACGACCAGGTGGAGGCGGTGCAGGCGCTCGCCGAGGAGTTCCCGCTGGACCTCGGCCGGGTCGCCATCCGCGGCTGGTCGTACGGCGGCTACCTCTCCGCGCTCGCGGTGCTGCGCCGCCCGGACGTCTTCCACGCGGCCGTCGCCGGCGCCCCGGTGACCGACTGGGAGCTGTACGACACCCACTACACCGAGCGCTACCTGGGCCACCCGGCCGAGCGTCCGGAGGTCTACGCGGCCAACTCGCTGAGCGGCTACGCGGCCGGTCTGGAGCGGCCGCTGATGATCATCCACGGTCTGGCGGACGACAACGTGGTGGCCGCGCACACCCTGCGGCTCTCCTCCGCCCTGCTCGCGGCCGGCCGCCCGCACACCGTGCTGCCGCTCTCGGGCGTCACCCACATGACGCCGCAGGAGGAGGTCGCGGAGAACCTGCTGCTGCTCCAGGTCGACTTCGTGAAGCGCTCGCTGGGCATCTGATCCCCCGCAACCGCCCCTGACCCGCGGCTTCCGCGGCCGGTGCCCGTGCCGCGGGTGCCGGCCGCAGCCATGACATCCGTCATGCGGAAGGCACGACGGCGGGCACTGCCGCCGGCCCCGGTCCGCGCGGGACCCTGAGGTGGCGCGAACGACACCGGCAGGGGAGAGGACCGGGGCGATGGACACCGAAGCGGCCGCCTTCCGGCAGGTCGGCAAGAGCCGCGGCCGGGTCCGGGCGGTGGACGGTCCGGCCGGCTTCCCGGTGGTCTTCGTCGCGGCCGCGGCAGCGCTGTACCGCCGGGACACCCGGCGGGCATGATGGCCCCCATGCCAGACACGTTCTCCGCGTACCGTCCCGACGAGCTCGGGAAGGCGGGCGGGGAACGGGTGGTCTTCACCAACATCCCGGGCGCCCCGGTGGAGAACCGCCGCCAGCTGCTGGTCAAGGTCTGCTGGATGCTGCTCTGGATGGTCTACCTGTTCTACCCGGTGGGCGATCTGCTCAAGGGCGGGCACGCGGTGGCCGCCACGGTGGCCGGCTGGCTGGCCCTGGCCGCCTTCCTGGCCAGCTACATCGGCCTGGTGATCTTCCGCTCGATGGTCGGGAGGCTGCCCAGGGCGGGCGACGCGATGGCCGCCGTGATGATCGTGATCTCGGTGGTCACCACCTTCGGCCTCGGCACCGCCTGGCTGACGCTGTTCACCTACTCCGCGGTGGCCGTCGGCGTCGTCCTGCCACCGCGCTTCGCCCTCGGCGGGGTCGCCGTGATGACGCTGGTCACCGGCGCCGTCGGACTGCTCAGCCACGTCGACCGCGGCGCGATCCCGACCATCATGCTCAGCGCCTTCCTGGCCGGCGCCGCGATGACCGGCCTGCAACGGCTGGTCGCGACCATGCGGGAGCTGCGCGAGGCACGGGCCGCCGTCGCCCACCTGGCCGCCGCCGAGGAGCGGCTGCGGCTCTCCCGGGACCTGCACGACCTGCTCGGGCACTCGCTGTCGCTGATCACCCTGAAGAGCGAGCTGGCCGGGCGGTTCATGGACGCGGGCAAGGACGAGGCGGCACGGGCGCAGGTCGCCGACATCGAGCAGGTGGCCCGGCAGTCGCTGATCGACGTCCGGGAGGCGGTGACCGGCTTCCGCAGGCCCACCCTGCCGGTCGAACTGGCCGCCGCCCGTACGGCGCTGGCGGCCGCGCAGGTGACCCTGGAGGTGTCGCCGACGCTGCCGGACGCCTGGACCGGGCTCGCCACCGAGGAGTCGGGCGCCCTGGCCTGGGCGCTGCGCGAGGCGGTCACCAACATCGTCCGGCACGGCGAGGGCGCCACGGCCTGCACGGTGACGGCCGACGAGACCTGGGAGGGCGACGGCGAGCGATACGCCGCCCTGGAGATCACCGACAACGGCGCCGGGCCCGGCAAGTCCGCCCCGGGCAACGGGCTTTCCGGCCTGGAGGAGCGGCTGACGCTGGTCGGCGGACGGCTGGAGACCGGGCCGGGGGAGCGCGGCAGGGGCTTCCGGCTGCGGGCGCTGGTGCCGCTCCGGACGGCCTCCGCACCCGCGCCCGGCGGGCGTTAGGGCTTGCCGGATAAGCCCTGGGCCACGCCGGGCCCCCGGCCGGCGGTGGTCTCCCCCTTCCTCGGCCGGTCGCCGCGCGCGCCGAACCGGAGGCCGGGCGATGTGGTGACCCCGTACCGGTGTCACCACATCGGGTCTTCTTCTCGCCGGTGAATCCCCTTGCGCCGCTTGCCCGGGCCCCGCGCCCGGCCCCTGAGGGATGTTTGAGCAGGGTGAAGCCGGGACAGGGGCACGTTCTGCTGCTAGGCGAGGAAGGACTGCACCATGGCATCGAGGCCGAGAAGGGCGACCGAGGAGATCCGGCGGGGGCCGGCGGAGGTGGCCGCCGAGCCGGTCGACGCTCCCCGGAAGGGGACGCGGGCGTGACGGCCCCGGACTCCTCCTGGTCTCCGTGCATCGGGGAGACGGTGGCCATCGTCCCGCCGGACTGGGAGATCTCGACGCCCTGGGCCCCCCGGATCCCCGCCGAGGTCGTCGATGTGACCGACAACCTCATCACGCTCACCGTCGACGGCCAGCTCCGACTGCGCCGGCTGCACCAGATCGCGCCCTGGACGGACCTGCGCTGAGCACCGACGAGGCGGAGCCGCGATGAGCGCTCCCGGGCCGTGCACCGCGGCGCCCGGCGTAGCCGTCCACGACCGCCGTGCCGCCCGACTTCCTGCGGGTCGCCCTCTGCCGGTCCGGGCACGCCGGGCAGGCCGGCCCCGGGCGCCCTCAGTCCCCGCGGCCGTAGCCGGAGTCGACGATTCGCTGCGCCCCCTCGGTGTAGTAGCCGGGGTCCTCGGGCAGTTCGGTGGCCAGAGCGTCGACGTAGCGGTTGTACATGCAGAACGCGGCGGCGATCAGGACGGTGTCGTGGATCTCGGTGTCACCGGCGCCGGCCGCCCGGGCGGCCGCGACCGCCTCCTGCGAGACCGGCCCGACCTGCCCCCGGACCTCGGCCGCGATCCGCAGCAGGGCCCGCATCCGCTCCGTGAGCGGCGCGG
This sequence comes from Kitasatospora sp. NPDC087315, assembly GCF_044744345.1. Taxonomy (NCBI): domain Bacteria; kingdom Bacillati; phylum Actinomycetota; class Actinomycetes; order Kitasatosporales; family Streptomycetaceae; genus Kitasatospora; species Kitasatospora sp. NPDC087315. Next base: position 156,437 of record NZ_JBIUYD010000008.1, read on the forward strand.
ACGCGGGATCGGCCAGGGCTGCCTTCACCAGCGCCTCGCCACCCTCCAGCTGCGCTGCGGCGAAGGCGCTGTGGGCGTTCGTGCAGTAGCGGGTGCCGTTGAGCCCGGAGACGTACGCGGCGACCAGCTCGCGCTCGCCCCGGCTCATCGGGGCCGGGTTGCGCAGCAGCGCGTCGGCGAGCATCGACAGCGGGGCGGCGGTGTCCGGGCGGAGCGTCAGCAGCCCGTTGATTCCCGGTAGTTCGTTGTCGATGGCGATGTGCGGCACGGTGCACTTCCTCGTCTCGGAGGGGTGGGCGGACGGCGGTCCATCGTCACGGGTGCCGCTCCGGGCGGGCAACTTCCATATTGCCCAACCGTCTTGGGCCGAGGCCGGCCCCGGCCGGCGTGCCCCGGGTGCAGACCGGGAATAGGGCGGGTCGGCGAAGTGCCCAGGGGGCGCGCCCCGGCGGACGTGGCTGATTCCAGGCGCGCTTGGAGGGCGTTCGGCCCGGTTCGTACGGGCGGTTCTGAGCCCCGTCCGCCGACCGGCCCCGCCCTGCCGGGCCGGTGCCCTAGCCTGGCCCACGGCCGCCGCGGAGGGCGGTCTCCCGATAGCGGAGGGTGTCATGAATTCGCTTGCGAAGAAGGCGCGTTGGGCAGGTTCATTGATGGTGGCCGGGGTGCTGCTGGTCACCGGCGCGGGTGCCGCCGCAGCCGATCAGGCGCCCGAGGTGCCGGGTGCCACCGCGGTCGGCTGGCGGTCGCTCGGGCTGGCGGTCAGCCCGGACGGGACCAGGGCGTACGTGGTGGCGTGGGACCGGGTGGGCAGCGACCTCTCCGTGGTGCTGCGGACGGTCGACACCCGGACGGGCACGGTGGTCGCGCGGCTGACGCTGGCCGACACGGGGACGGCGGGCCGGCCCGTGGTCAGCCCGGACGGCTCCCGGCTCTATGTGGTGGTCTCGGAGCAGCTGGTGGCCGTCTCCACCGCCACCAACACCGTGCTGTCCCGGACCCCGGCGCCGGACCAGCCGCGCCCGGCCGGCTGGAGCCAGGGGAGGCTGACCGGCCTGGCGGTCAGCCGGGACGGCGCGCGGGTCTACGTGGACCAGTACGGGCCGTACGGCCTCAACCAGGGCGTCGGCACGGGCCGGGTGCTGGTGTTCTCCACCGGACAGGACGCGTTCACCTCCACCGTGCCGGTGGGCGGCTACCAGGTCGACTCGATCGCCGTCGCCCCGAACGGCGGCGCCGCGTACGTCAGCACCGACCAGGGGCTGTTCCACCTGGACACCGGCGGGGCCGTCCCGGCGGTGGCCCGCGTCGTCGACCGGCTCGGCGCCAGTACCGAACTGGCACCCTCCCCGGACGGCACCCGCCTGTACGCGCTGGGCTGGCAGACCGGCAGCGGCACCGGCTACGAGGTCGACACCGCCAGGGACACCGCCCGGCCCGCGGTCACCTTCGGCTCGGGCTGGGTCGACGTGCACTTCGTGTCCGTGAGCCCGGACGGCCGCCGCCTGTACGTGCTCAAGGACGGGTGGGCCCCGGAGGCGTCGGTGCTGTCCTTCGACACCGCGACCAACACCGGCGTCCCGGCGGAGACGTTCACCGGGTTCGCCCTGGACGGGGTGTCGGACGCGGCGGTGGGCCCGGACGGCCACACGCTGTACGTGGTCGGCCTCCACGGCGGCGACGGCTCGTACCTGAAGACCGTCGGCTTCTGACCCGCGATCCGCGGCGACGCACCCGCGGCGGGCGGCCGGGGACACCGGCCCGCCCGCCGCACCGGTGCGGGGGCTCAGGTGCCGGGCCCGTCGGGAGCGGACGTCCGCGGTGCCTCGACGAACCACCCGGGGCCCCTAAGGTCGTCGGCATGAGTGAGATTCAGAACGGCGGGGCCTCCGTCCGCGTCCTGCTCGCCGAGGACCAGGGGATGGTCCGGGAGGCGCTGGCCGCGCTGCTCGGGCTGGAGGGGGACATCGACGTCGTCGCGCAGGTCGGGCGCGGCGACGAGGTGGTGGCGGCCGCCATCGCGCACGAGGTGCAGGTCGCGGTGCTGGACATCGAGATGCCGGGGATGACCGGGATCGAGGCGGCCGCCGAGCTGCGCCGGCAGCGGCCCCAGACCAGGATCGTGATCGCGACGACCTTCGGGCGGCCCGGGTATCTGCGCCGGGCGATGGAGTCGGGCGCGGACGCGTTCCTGGTGAAGGACGCCCCGGCGGCCGAGCTGGCCGAGGCGATCCGGCGGGTGCTGCGCGGCGAGCGGGTGATCGACCCGGCCCTGGCCGCCGCCGCGCTCGCCGAAGGGGCGAACCCGCTGACGGCCCGTGAGCGTGATGTGCTGGCGGCCGCCGCCGACGGGGCGGTGAACGCCGACATCGCCAAGCGGCTGCACCTCTCCGAGGGGACGGTGCGCAACTACCTCTCGATGGCGATCCAGAAGACCGAGGCCCGCAACCGCACCGAGGCCGTCCGGATCGCCCGGGAGAAGGGCTGGCTGTGAAGCCGGTCAGTTGAGCCGGTGCCGGGCCGCGCGGGCCTCCTGTCGGACCTTCGCCGCCGCGTCCGGGTCGAAGGCGTCCAGGATCTCCGCGTACGCGTCCATCTCGGCCGAGCCGCCGAGGAAGTCGCCGGTCCGGACGAGCAGCTCGGCCCGCTCCAGCCGGAGCTGGGCGGGGTGGCGGGGGAGCAGCAGGGCCAGTTCGGTGGCCCAGAGCTGGGTGCGGGCGTGCTCGGGACGGTCGGCGGCCCAGCCGCGGATGTTGCCGAGTACCCGCAGCACGATGTCCAGCGGCTGCGCGGGGGTGAGCAGTTCGGGCGTGAACGGGTGGCCGGTGGCGTGGACCAGGTCGGTCACGTCCGTGAGGTCGAGCAGCCGGCCGCCGTGGAACGGGTCCGCCAGGACGTAGTCGTCGCCGCCGTCCGGGCCGCCGACGGCGACGATGAAGTGGCCCGGCAGGGCGACGCCGTGGACGGCCAGCCCGGCCCGGGCGGCGACCGCCGTCCACACCAGCGACAGCATGATCGGCAGCCCGCGCCGGCGCCGCAGCACGTCCGGCAGCAGCGAGGACTCCAGCCGCCGGTAGTCGGACTGCCGCCCGTGGAACCGCTCCCGCCCGCCGAGGACGGCCGCGAGCAGGGCGGCCGTCTCCTCGGGCCCGGCCGGCGCGCGCTCCGCGACGGCGAGCCGGACGGCGGCGGCGTGCCGGTCCAGCGCGGCCTCGCAGGCGGCGAGCAGCGCGTCCAGGGTGGGCGGCTCCCGGAGGTCGTCGGGATCCGGTGCGGGGCTGTGCTCGGCGGCCGCGAGCAGGCAGAGCAGCACCGGATCGGGGTGCTCGGCCCGGGCCTCGGTCCGGAAGCGTGCTCTGCTCTGCTCGGTCACGGTGGCTGCGACGGCTTTCGTGCGGCGGACGGCTGGGACGGCTGGGACGGCTGGGACGGCGGACGAGGGACGGCCGGTGGTGGACGGCTCCCGGAGCGCGCTACCGCTGGGGGAGGCGGGCGTAGTGGTAAGTGTGACTGGTCGTGAAGCCAAGTCCGTCATAGAGCGCGATCGCACCATCGTTCTCCGCCTCGACCTGGAGGCAGGCACCGGTGGCGCCCTCCTCGGCGGCCCGGGCGGCGAGCACCGCCATCAGCGCCGTGGCCAGGCCCGCGCGCCGGGCGTACGGGGCGACCTCGATCGCCCCGAAACAGGCCCACGGTCCGTCGATGACACAGCGTCCGATCGCCGGCGGCGGCTGACCGGCCGCCCCCGGCACGGTGGCGAACCAGACCGAAGGACCGCCGTGCAGCACCGCCCGGGCGGCCTCCTCCACCGCCGGGTCGTCCGTCACCCGCCGGTACAGCGCCATCCACTCCGGACCGGCCGTCCGGGACAGCCGGACCCGGTCGTGCCCCGAGCCGATCCGGGCCAGCGGCGCCAGCGCGGCGGTCCGTACCAGGGTGGGCGAGTACGCGGCGCCCAGCCGGTCGAGCTCGGCGCGCAGTTCCTCCGGCGAGCCGGGCACGCAGACCTCGACCCAGGCGGGCAGGGCGCGCGCACGGTACCAGTCCTGGACGGCCGCCAGCGCCCGCGGCAGCGGCAGCCCGGGGTCGCCGAGGGCCTGGACGGAGTTGGCCCGGCGGGTGAAGCCGGCCGAGGCGCGCAGCGTCCAGTCGCCGAGCGGCTCCTGCTCGACGGCGGGCCAGCCGCGCGCCGCGATCCGCTGGAGCTCGACCGCCGTCGCGACGGGCGGGGCGACACGCCGGGCCGGGAAGAGCGGCACCACCTTGCCCGCGACCAGCAGCTTCTCGTCGAACGAGACCGGATCGCCACTCCTCGGGACGACCGTCAGTCCAAGATCGTCCCACGATGTGAGCACGCCGATCACATCGCGGAACACCGGCCTGTCGTCCACGAACTCCGAGACACGCCGTACTGAAACGCGTCGTCCCACGTCAGAGCGGTCTATCCGGACCTCCGGACGCGACTCCACGGGCCCGCTGGACGCCATCTGGGCACCTCCTGTGCATTTGCGGTCTCCGACCCGCGATACTAGGGGCGGGCATCGACGACGCCGCGCTCACCCGCGCACGCGAGCAAAACAGAATGGGCCGCCGAGCCCTTCCGAGGAGGAACGACAGCGTGACCTACGTCATCGCGCAGCCTTGTGTCGACGTCAAGGACAAGGCGTGCATCGAAGAGTGCCCGGTTGACTGCATCTACGAGGGCGAGCGATCGCTCTACATCCACCCGGATGAGTGTGTCGACTGTGGCGCTTGTGAGCCGGTCTGCCCGGTCGAGGCGATCTTCTACGAGGACGACACTCCGGAGGAGTGGAAGGACTACTACAAGGCGAACGTCGAGTTCTTCGACGACCTCGGTTCGCCCGGTGGTGCCTCGAAGCTCGGCCTGATCGAGCGCGACCACCCGTTCATCGCCGCTCTGCCGCCGCAGAACGCCGACCACTGACCGATCGGTGGCAACTGAGCTGTGAGTACCAACGACAGCACGCACGCGCCGTTCCCGGGCCACCCGGGGGCGGCGCGCCGCGTTTCCGACCTCCTGCCGGTCTTCCCCTGGGACAAGCTGGAGCCGTACAAGCGGACCGCCCTCGCCCACCCGGGCGGGCTCTGCGACTTCTCGGTGGGCACCCCCGTGGACCCGGTCCCCGAGGTGATCCAGAAGGCGCTGGCCGCCGCCACGGACACGCCCGGCTATCCGACCGTCTGGGGCCCGGTGGAGCTGCGCGAGGCGATCGCCGGCTGGCTGCGCCGCCGGGTCGGCGCCGAGATCGGCCCGGAGGCCGTCCTGCCGACCGTCGGCTCCAAGGAGCTGGTGGCCTGGCTGCCGACCCAGCTCGGCCTCGGCCCCGGTGACCAGGTCGCCTACCCGCGGCTGGCCTACCCGACGTACGAGGTGGGCGCGCGGCTCTGCGGCGCCGAGCCGGTCGAGTACGACTCGGTGGACGAGCTGGACGGCTCGCGGGTGCGCCTGATCTGGGTGAACTCGCCGTCCAACCCGACCGGCCGGGTCCTGGGCGCGGACGAGCTGCGCCGCGCGGTCGAGTGGGCCCGGGAGCACCGGGCGCTGCTGGTCAGCGACGAGTGCTACCTGGAGCTGGGCTGGGAGGCCGACCCGGTCTCCGTCCTGCACCCGGACGTCTGCGGGGGCTCCGGCCGGGAGAAGCGGCACGAGGGCCTGCTGGCCGTCCACTCGCTCTCCAAGCGTTCCAACCTGGCGGGCTACCGCGCCTCCTTCGTGGCGGGCGACCCGGTGGTGGTCAGGGAGCTGCTGGAGGTGCGCAAGCACGGCGGCATGATCGTGCCGGCGCCGGTCCAGGCGGCGACCGTCGCGGCGCTCGCGGACGACGCGCACGTGGCCGAGCAGCGTGGACGGTACGCGGCCCGGCGCTCGGCGCTGCGGGCGGCGCTGGAGGCGTACGGCTTCCGGGTGGAGCACTCGGAGGCGAGCCTCTACCTGTGGGCGACCCAGGACCGGCCGTGCTGGGAGACGGTGGCCGAACTGGCCGGTCTGGGCATCCTGGTGGCGCCCGGCGACTTCTACGGGCCGGCCGGCGGGCAGTTCGTCCGGGTCGCGTTCACCGCGACCGACGAGCGGGTCGCGGCGGCCGTGGAGCGGCTGCGCGGCTGAGCCCGCGGACGTGCTGCGGAGGGGGCCGGTGCCCCGACGGACACCGGCCCCCTCCGCGTGCCGTTCCCCGGTCAGCCGATCGGCAGCCCGCTGAGGCTGCCGCCGTTCAGGCCGCCCAGCAGCCCGGAGAGCGGGCCGGTGAGGCCGGCCAGCGGGTTGTTCGCGCCGAGGTCGGTGCCGCCCAGGCGGTTGGCCGAGCCGTGCTCGGCCAGGCCGAGCACGTCGGCACCGGGCAGACCGGCGGGCAGGGCGCGGGTCACCGCGCCGATCGGCAGCGCGTCGGTGACGGCGTTGGCGCCGGGGACGGCACCGGTGAGCGTCTCGGCGCCGGGCAGGGCCTGGGTGACCGCGCCGGTCTGGGTGAGCCCGCCGACCGGGTTGGTGGTGGCGGCGCTGCGGCCGGCCGCAGCGTGGCCGGTGACGGCCTCGCCGAGCTTGCCGGCCAGGGCGGAGGCCACCTTCGGGGTGACGGCGGAGAGCTGGCCGGTGGTGGCGGCGGTCTTGTCGACCGGCGCGGTCAGCGAACCGGCCTTCTCGTTCGCCTCGGGAAGCTGCTGGGCGACGATGTTGCCGGTGGCGTCCGCGGTGGCGGGTACGCCCGCGGCGACGGTGGCGGCGCCGGTGTTCCCGGCGGCCTGGCCCAGCTCGTGGGTGGTGTGCTGCAGGGTGGAACTCGCGTCGGTGTTGGTCAGCTGGCCCAGCGGCGCGGCCAGGTCCGACTTGGGCAGCAGGGCGTCGGCTGCGGACGCGGAGCCGGCCGCGACCAGCGGGGTCGCTCCGGCCGCCACGAGCAGCGCGGCCTGGGCGATCCGGCGCGTGAGGGAGTGAGACATGGGGCTCCTCGAAGGGTCTGGGTCCGTCCCGTCCGCCGGGCGGACGACGTTCATACCGCTTGAGAAGCCAGAAGGTTTCGGTCGGTGCAACGAAAACGCATAACCGACGATCGGATCGTATGTCTGACGCTGCGCCGGGTCGGCCGGCCCGTCCGGTGGCGCGGGCGGGCCGTGGCCAAGGGGAGTGACGGTTCTGCACTCCGGCGGGGACAACCAGCCACCCGTCCACCGGGGTTGACCGGAATCACCGGTTCGGCGGTAACCCGGACACCAGTGCGTCAGCTCTTCCCGACGGGGGCCAGCGAGACCTGCACGAGCTTGGTCGAGGTGCCGGTCGGCTGCGGCTTCCAGCCGTCCTCGGACTTCGCCTTCCGCCAGATCCTTCCGTCGTACGCCACCGTCTCGATGCCCAGCTCCTGGGCCTGCGTCACCGCCCAGTGCGCCACCGCCCAGCCGTTCTGCCGCTCGGCGTCCGGGCCCGCGTCGGTGCTCGCGGCCGGGTCCGGCGTCAGCGAGACGGCGTTCCCGACGCCCTTGATGGTGGAGGCGTACCCGGTGGCTGGCGTCACCGTCCGGCCGAACTCACGGCGCACCCGGTCGGCCAGCGCCTGCGACCGGTCCGGCCGTCCGGCCGGCGAGGCGGAGGCCGACGCGGACCCGGTCGGGGTGGCGGCGTCGTCGGCCGGATCCGGCGCGTCGAAGTCGTGCACCACACAGGTCAGCGAGGCCGGTTCGCGGCCGGTGAGCGCCGAGGCCAGCAGCGTCGCTTTGGTCTCGTGCTTGGCGTAGGCCTGCGGGTAGCCGCTCTTCTGCACCTGCTGCGCCGCGTCGGTCAGCGGCAGCCGGGTGTAGCCGGGCACCTTGACCAGGCCGTCCAGGAACTTGTTGGTCGCGTAGACCGGGTCCATGATCTGCTCCACGGTGCCCCAGCCCTGCGAGGGACGCTGCTGGAACAGACCGACCGAGTCCCGGTCGCCGCCCGACAGATTACGGATCTTGGACTCCTGCATCGCGGTCGCCAGCGAGATGGTCACCGCCCGGTCCGGCAGGCCGCGCGCGTGCGCCACGGCGGCGATCGTCGCCGCGTTGGCCGCCTGCGGGAGCTCCAGCGTCCCCTCGCCGGCCGGCGTCTTCACCTCGCAGCCCTCGGCCGTGAACTTCTGGTCGCGGAGCCAGTACAGCCCGACCGCGACCAGTACGAGCGCCAGCAGCCCGATCAGCACCGCCCGCAGCGGCCTGCGGCGCCGCCGGGGCGCCGTGTCGCCGCCCTGCCCGCCGCTCCTCTTCCTGGCCACCGCCGCCCCTCTCCACCGTCCCTTGATCCGACACCGTACCCACTCGGACGGACGTACGGCGCAGGCGGTTCTGTGTTATCGCCCTTCGCCGCCGGGCGCTCGTACCCGGTGCCGACGCTCCTCGCTTCGTCGCGCCCTCCTTCGTCGGTTGCTCCCGCGCTCTTTCGCTTTCGGCACCGGCGCGCCCTTTGGCTCAGGGCGGGTTCGCCCTTCGCCGCCGGGCGCTCGTACCCGGTGCCGACGCTCCTCGCTTCGTCGCGCCCTCCTTCGTCGGTTGCTCCCGCGCTCCTTCGCTTTCGGCACCGGCGCGCCCTTTGGCTCAGGGCGGGTTCGCCCTTCGCCGCCCGGTGGCGCGGCGATAGGCTGGACGACCATGAGCAGCCCGAACACGCCCCTGGACCTCACCCTCGACGGCGGCACGCTGACCGCCCGGCTCGTCGACTTCCCGTCGGTCAGCGGCAACGAGCAGGCGCTCGCCGACGCCGTGGAGGCCGCCCTGCGCGCCTACCCGCACCTCACCGTCGACCGGCACGGCAACAACGTGGTCGCCCGCACCGACCTGGGCCGCGCCGAGCGCGTCCTGCTCGCCGGCCACCTGGACACCGTGCCGATCGCCGACAACCTGCCCTCCCGCGTCGAGGGCGACCTGCTCTACGGCTGCGGCACCTCCGACATGAAGTCCGGTGTGGCCGTCCAGCTGCGGCTGGCCGCCACCCTTCCGGAGCCCAACCGCGACCTCACCTTCGTCTTCTACGACTGCGAGGAGGTGGAGGCCCACCGCAACGGCCTCGGCCACCTCGCCGCCGAGCACCCCGACTGGCTGGCCGCCGACTTCGCGGTGCTGCTGGAGCCCAGCGGCGCCACCGTCGAGGGAGGCTGCCAGGGCACCATGCGGGCGCAGATCCGGCTCACCGGTGTGCGCGCCCACTCGGCCCGCAGCTGGCTCGGTGACAACGCCATCCACCACGCTGCCGAGGTGCTCGGCCGGCTCGCCCGGTACCAGCCGCGCCGGGTGGAGATCGACGGCCTGGAGTACCGCGAGGGCCTCAACGCCGTCCGCATCGACGGCGGCGTGGCCGGCAACGTCATCCCCGACGAGTGCGTGGTGACGGTCAACTTCCGCTTCGCGCCCGACCGCAGCGAGGCCGACGCCGAGAAGCACGTGCGCGAGGTCTTCGAGGGCTACGAGGTGACGGTCACCGACTCCGCCCCGGGCGCGCTGCCGGGCCTCGCCCAGCCCGCCGCGCAGGCCTTCCTGGCCGCCACCGGTGGCGTCGCCCGCGCCAAGTTCGGCTGGACCGACGTCGCCCGGTTCAGCGCGTTCGGCGTCCCCGCGGTCAACTACGGCCCCGGCGAACCGAACCTCGCGCACAAGCGGGACGAGCACTGCTCGCTCAGCGCCGTCACCGAGACCGAGCAGCGGCTGCGCGCCTGGCTGACCAGCTGAGCAGCCGCCGAACACGCCATCTTCCGGACGCCCAACCGACCTTCCCCCGTTGCCTGAAAACGGGGATCAACGGGCGTAGGGTTTCGTCATGACAGGCACAGGAGACGACAAGCACTACGGACACGGCCCCGAGCAGGTGGGCGAGCCGCCGCAGAAGAAGGCCTGGCCCGAGAAGCAGAAGGGCCCGGTGCTGGTGCGCCGGGACCAGGTCGGCACGAGCACCACGGACCAGCGCCTGCTGGACACCACCGGGCCGACCGACTGGCTGCACACCGATCCGTGGCGGGTGCTGCGGATCACCTCCGAGTTCGTCGAGGGCTTCGGCGCGCTGGCCGAACTCCCTCCCGCGATCAGCGTCTTCGGCTCCGCCCGGACCCCGGTCGACTCGCCCGAGTACGCGGCGGGCGTGGAGATCGGCCGGGCGCTGGTCGAGGCCGGCTACGCGGTGATCACCGGCGGCGGCCCGGGCGCGATGGAGGCCGCCAACCGCGGTGCCTCCGACGCGGGCGGGCTGAGCGTCGGCCTCGGCATCGAGCTGCCCTTCGAGCAGGGGCTCAACGAGTTCGTCGACCTCGGACTGAACTTCCGTTACTTCTTCGTCCGCAAGACGATGTTCGTCAAGTACGCGCAGGGCTTCGTGGTGCTGCCCGGCGGACTCGGCACGCTGGACGAGCTGTTCGAGGCGCTCACCCTGGTGCAGACGAAGAAGGTCACCCGCTTCCCGGTGATCCTCTTCGGCAGCGAGTACTGGGGCGGCCTCTTCGACTGGCTGAAGAACACCCTGGTCGCGCAGGGCAAGGCGGCCCCGCACGACCTCGAACTGTTCCACATCACCGACGACGTCGACGAGGTCATGAAGATCCTCGCCGACGCCCGTCGGCCGGTGAACGGGATCTGACCGGCCTACGCCAGCCCCCGGCGGGCCACCGCCGGGGGGCGGGTGCCCCGGATCGAGGCGACCATGTCCAGCACCTGCCGGGTCTCCGCCACCTGGTGCACCCGGTACACCTGGGCGCCCAGCCAGGCCGAGACGGCCGTGGTCGCCAGGGTGCCGAGCAGCCGCTCGTCCACGGGCCGGTCCAGCGTCTCGCCGACGAAGTCCTTGTTGGAGAGCGAGACCAGCACCGGGAAGCCGGTCGCGGTCATCTCCGGCAGCCGCCGGGTGGCCTCCAGCGAGTGCCGGGTGTTCTTGCCGAAGTCGTGCCCCGGGTCGATGATCAGCGCGTCCCGCCGCACCCCGAGCCCGGCGGCCCGCTCGGCCAGCCCGACGGTCACCCGCAGGATGTCCGCCATCACGTCCTCGTAGCCGACCCGGTGCGGCCTGGTCCGCGGTTCGGCGCCGCCCGCGTGGGTGCAGACCAGCCCGACGTCGTGGCGCGCGGCCACCTCGGCGAGTCGCGGGTCCACCCCGCCCCAGGCGTCGTTCAGCAGGTCAGCGCCCACCTCGCAGACCGCCTCGCCGACCTCGTGCCGCCAGGTGTCCACGCTGATCACGGCCCCCGGGTGGCGCCGGCGCAGCTCGGCCACGAACGGCACCGTGCGCCGCAGTTCCTCCTCGACCGTGACCTCGTCGCCCGGCCCGGCCTTCACCCCGCCGATGTCCAGGATGGCCGCGCCCTCGGCCATCGCCCGGTCCGCCGCGGCGAACGCGGCCTCGTCGGCGAAGGTGGCGCCCTTGTCGAAGAACGAATCCGGGGTGCGATTGACGATCGCCATGATCACCAGCTCGTCGTCACCGAATTCCCGTGGTCCCAGACGCAGTGCCACCGATGTCTCCTCCACAGCTGCTCCGGGTGCGATGATGGCCCCCGGCCTATCGGGGACCATGATCCCACTGTTGTCAGGGCCGGCCGGGAAGTCGGGAGGACAGCTCGTGTTCTGGGTGATCGTGGTGGCCATGGCCGTGGTGGTCGGCGGCGCCGCGCTGGTGGCGCTCGGCGGGGGCGGCTCGCTGCCGGAGGCGGTGCAGGACCGGATCGCCGCGCGGCTGCCGCAGGACCGTCCGCTGAGCCGGGACGACGTGGACGGGATCAGGCTGCCGATGGCCGTCCGCGGCTATCGGATGGACGAGGTGGACGACGTCCTCGACCGCCTCGGCGCGGAACTCGCGTACCGCGACTCGCGGATCGCCGAGCTGGAGGCGGGCGCCGCGCTGCGCGGCGCGGTCGAGGCCGGCCCGGACACCGGCGCCGAACCGCTGCCGGGCCTGGAGGAGTTCGCCAAGGTGGTCGAGCCCGCCGTGGTGCTGACCAAGGACTCCGAGGACGCGAAGCCGGGGCGGGACCAGTGACCGAGCCGCTGACCGAGCCGCTGACCGAGCCCCGCGCCGGGACCGGCGCCGTGGTCGGCCCGGACGGGCTGCGGCGCTGCGCCTGGGGCGACTCGGCGGACGACTACCGGGTCTACCACGACACCGAGTGGGGCCGCCCGGTGCACGGCGACGACGCCCTGTTCGAGCGGGTCTGCCTGGAGGCCTTCCAGTCCGGGCTGTCCTGGATCACCATCCTCCGCCGCCGCGAGGGCTTCCGGGCCGGGTTCGCCGGATTCGAGATCGCCAGGGTCGCGGAGTTCGGACCGGCCGACGTGGAGCGGCTGCTCGCCGACACCGGCATCATCCGCAACCGCGCCAAGATCGAGGCGGCCATCGCCAACGCCCGGGCCGCCCGCGAACTCGACGGCGGACTCGACGCGTTGATCTGGCGGTTCGCCGGTGACCCGGACCGGCCGGCCCCCCGCACCATGGGCGAGGTGCCGGCCATCACACCCGAGTCGACGGCGCTGGCGAAGGCGCTGAAGAAGGAGGGCTTCCGCTTCGTCGGCCCGACCACCGCCTACGCCCTGATGCAGGCCTGCGGCCTGGTCGACGACCACCTGGCCGACTGCCACGTCCGGGCGGCCCTGACGCGCTGAGGCGGCCCGGACGGCCCCTCGGGCCCGGGCGTCAGCGCCCCAGGTACTCCGGCTTCTCCTTGGCGACGAAGGCGCGGACCGCGATCCGGTGGTCCTCGCTGTCGCCCGCCAGGGTCTGCAGCTCGTCCTCCTTGTCCAGCAGTTCGTCCAGCGTGTGCGAAGCGCCGTACGCCAGCGACTCCTTGATGGCGCCGTACGCCACCGTGGGGCCCGCGGCCAGCTCCTTGGCGAAGGCCCGCGCGGTGGCGGCCAGCTCGGCGGCCGGGACCACCTTGGTGGCCAGACCCAGCTCCATCGCCTCGGCGGCCTTCACGGTCCGCGGCAGCATCAGCAGTTCGGTCGCCTTCGCGTGCCCGACCAGCCGCGGCAGCGTCCAGGACGCGCCCGAGTCGGCGGTCAGCGCGATCCCGGCGAAGGCGGTGTTGAAGCCGGCCGTGTCCGCGACGATCCGGAAGTCGCAGGCGAAGGCCAGCGAGGCGCCCGCGCCCGCCGCCACCCCGCCGACCGCCGCCACGGTCGGCTTGCGCATCCCGGCCAGCGCCCGCAGCAGCGGGTTGTAGTGCTCGGCGACGGTCTTCAGCGCGCCCTCGCCGGTCTCCCCGGCCCGCTTGAGCAGCTCCAGGTGCTCCTTGAGGTCCTGCCCGACGCAGAACGCGCGCTCACCGGCGCCGGTGAGCAGCACCGCCCGCACCGCCCGGTCCTCGGCGGCGGCCGCCACGGTGTCCCGCAGCGCCACCTTGGTCGCGGTGTCCAGCGCGTTCATCGCCTCCGGGCGGTTGACGGTGATGACGGCCAGGCCGCCGTCGAGCTCGTACAGGACGGAATCGGACATGGGCGAGGGCTCCCTTGTGATCGTCGCGGGGTCGGTCGTCTGTCAGGATGCCGGAGTGCGCGGCCGGGTGGGGAGTGTGAGGTATCGCACCTTTCGGTGCCGCGCCGACCGCCGCCGCGCCGGGGCTTATGCCGGGAAATGTGCCGCTTGGGCCCAATCCGGCCGTGGTTGCACCGAGAGTGATGTTGGTCATCAGCCCGTGGCATGCGGGATAATGGTTTCCGATCAATGCGTTCGATACCGGCGGTGGACGGACTGCCGGTGCGTAGCTGAGCGTTGCAGGAAGGGGAACGAGCATGGCGGCCATGAAGCCGCGGACGGGTGACGGCCCGCTCGAAGTCACCAAAGAGGGGCGGGGCATCATCATGCGCGTTCCGCTCGAAGGCGGCGGACGCCTTGTGGTGGAGCTCACGCCTGACGAGGCCGACGCCCTCGGCGAGGCCCTGAAGAAGGCCTGCGGCTGACCGCAGCGGGAACTCCCCATCTCCTGGAGATGTGCCGCCGGGCCCGGGTTCGACACGATGTGTCGGCCCGGGCTCTGTGGTTTCCGCCCCGGGCCCGGGTCCTGCCGGGCCCCGCTGCCCGGCCGGGCCCGCTACCGCTTGACGGCGCAGAGCAGGCCGTCCGAGACCGGCAGCAGCGCCGGCAGCAGGTCGTCGCTCTCCCGGACGTCCCGGACCAGGTCGCGCACCGCGTGGGTCTGCGGGTCCTGCTGCTCCGGCTCGGCCAGCCGGCCCTCCTGGAACACGCCCTCGAAGCAGACCATCCCGCCCGGTCGCAGCAGCCTCAGCGACTCCGCCAGGTACTCCCGGGACTCCGCCGGGTCCCCGTCGCAGAACACCAGGTCGTACTGGCCGTCCGCGAGCCGGGGCAGCACCTCCAGCGCCCGGCCCGGTATGAACCGGGAGCGGTTGGCCGCGAATCCGGCCGCGTGGTAGGCCTCCCGGGCCAGCTGCTGGCGCACCGGCTCGGAGTCCACCGTGGTGAGCACACCGTCCGGCCGCATCCCGCGCAGCAGGTAGACGCCGGAGACGCCCGTCCCGGTGCCGATCTCGGCGACGGCCTTGGCGTCCAGCGCCGCGGCCAGCAGCCGCAGGCAGGCACCGCCGCTCGGCCCGATCGACCTTATTCCCGTCCGCGCCGACTGGGCCCGGGCGTAGGTCAGCACCGCGTCCTCGCCCACAAAAGTGTCGGCGAGGGCCGCACGCGCGGGCCCGAACTCGCTGATGGCTGCCTCTTTCGGAGCCCCGGGTGGCGGCCCGGTGCCGAGGGGATGTCGATATTTCCTGCCACAGATTACTGGCCGACCGGGAACCGCGTACGGCGGCGGGCCGTTGCTGAAGAAGGGACCGGCCTGCGGATACCCCCCGGGCACTTTTATCCGGGCTTGACGGGTGAGGTGGATATGGTGGTGGCCCTGCTGGGCAGAAGAGCCGACCGAGGAGGTGTGGCCGAGGGCGACGTCCCTGTGCGGCGGCACATCCGCGGCACCGCGTCAGTCCGTACGCCGAAGCCCGTGATGAACCAGCCTGCGCACTCCACCCTGGACCAGCCGGCCGCCGAGACGCCGGTCGCCGGTGCCGCCGAGGCCCCCGCCGCCCTCGCGACCTTCACCGAGGGTCCCGACGCGCAGACCTGGACTCCGCCCACCTGGGAGGAGATCGTCGAGGCGCACAGCGCCCGCGTCTACCGCCTCGCCTACCGCCTGACGGGCAACCAGCACGACGCCGAGGACCTCACCCAGGAGGTCTTCGTCCGGGTCTTCCGTTCGCTGTCGACCTACACCCCCGGCACGTTCGAGGGCTGGCTGCACCGGATCACCACCAACCTGTTCCTGGACATGGTCCGCCGCCGCCAGCGGATCCGCTTCGACGCGCTCGGCGAGGACGCGGCCGAGCGCCTGGCCAGCCGCGAGCCGAGCCCGGCCCAGCACTTCAGCGACACCCACTTCGACGCCGACGTCCAGCAGGCGCTCGACACCCTCGCCCCGGAGTTCCGCGCCGCCGTGGTGCTCTGCGACATCGAGGGCCTCTCCTACGAGGAGATCGCCGCGACGCTGGGCGTCAAGCTCGGCACCGTCCGCAGCCGCATCCACCGCGGCCGCTCCCACCTGCGTGCCGCGCTCAAGCACCGCGCCCCCGGCTCGGCCCCCGGCCGTGAGCGCCGGGGCGGCTCCGAGGAGCCGGTGCCGGTCGGTGCCGTCGCCGGTGAGGCCGTCGGGGCGCCTGGTGGGCGCGGACGGAGGCGATCGTGAGCGCAACCGGCCGGTCAGGGCCGGACGCGGTCGGCAAGGCCGCGGCCCGGAGGAGCGGTTGGGCCCAGCTCGGGCGCCGGGGCCACGAGGAGCCCGACGCGCCCGCGGTGCTCGCCGGCCCGCTGCCGGGCGAGTCGGCGCTGCGCGCGGTGGCCGTCCGGCCGACCGAGCCCGCCGCCGAGGAGCACCATCTCGGGGAGCGGCTCTCCGCCTTCGTCGACGGCGAACTCGGCCATGACTCCCGTGACCGTGTCCAGGCCCACCTGGCGACCTGCCCGGAGTGCCTCGCCGAGGCCGACGAGGGCCGGGCCGTCAAGCACCTGCTGACCCGTACCGGCACCCCCGGCCCGTCCTCGGCGCTGATGGCCCGGCTGATGGCCGTCGGTGCCCTCCCGGACGACGAGCGGCCGGGCGGCCGGCCCCGCCGCGACGACGACGACCTCCCCGGCGGCGGCGTGGCGGCCGCGGGCACGCTCGGCGGCAGCCGGCTCACCGGCGGTTCGTTCGGCCGGGGCGCGGGTGCCTCCTTCGGCGCGGGCGCGCTCGGCGCCGACGCACCGCTGCCCGGGGTCGACCCGAGGGCGTTCGGGCGCGGCGGTTCGGTGCTGCGCCCGCTGATGGGCCGGCGCACGGGCCGGCCCGAGGCTCCGGTCCGGCCGCAGCCGGCCGCGGCGGCCACCGCGGTGGCCCGGCAGGCCCCGCCGCGTGGGCGCCGGTTCGTCTTCGCCGCCGCCGGCGCCTTCTCGGTCGCCGCGGTCACCCTCGGCGGGGTCGGCGGCTTCGCCGGTCCGGCCGACGAGCAGCACGGCACCTCGGTGAGCCCGGTCGGCGGCCCCGGCCGCGGCGGTCCGGTCCCGATGAACGCGCAGGTCCCGGTGGACTTCCCGGTCCACCCGGTGGCCGCCACCCGTTCCGCGGTCCCGCCCCGGGACCTGCCGGACCGCGTCACCGGCTCCGGTCTCGCCGGGATGCACCACGAGAACCGCTAGAACGGGCCTCGCGGGCCGCTCGTGACGGTTATGGCCATCGGCAGGTCTTTACCACGGCTTCATCACCGTGTGGGTCAGGGACCGGCCGGTGGCCATTACGCTGTTAGGAACCGCCGTCGGAGGAGCTAGGGAGCTTAGGTGTTCAGCGACGTAGGCTCACTGGAGGTCCTGACCCTGGTCATCATGGCCATCGTGATCTTCGGTCCGGACAAGCTGCCGAAGCTGATCCAGGACACCATGGGCTTCATCCGGAAGATCCGGTCCTTCGCCGACAGCGCGAAGGAGGACATCCGCAGCGAACTGGGCCCCGAGTTCCAGGACTTCGAGTTCGAGGACCTGCACCCCAAGACCTTCGTCCGCAAGCAGCTCATGGGCGGCAACGAGGACCCGCTGGGTCTCAAGGAGATGCGGGACACCCTGGACATCCGGTCGGTGCTGGACGACAAGCCCGCCGCCACCGTGAACGGCCGCGCGGGCACCGTCAGCATGGACAAGTCCGCCGCCGCTCCGGCGGCCTCCGCCGGGGCCCCGCTCCAGCCCGGTGAGCGGCCCCCGTTCGACCCCGACGCGACCTGACGAGGCCTGCCGCGACCCGGCGCCGGCACCCCGCGAGCGACACCACCGCCCCGTCCGGCCGCCCGGCTGAGCGGGGCGGTGGTGTGTGCGCCGCTATTGTGCTGATTGTTCCCGCTGTGCCGTCTGTCACTTCCGGTCCGATCCGGACCGAAGGCGCACGGCGGAGACGCCGGGGTGGGCCACCATGGGAGCGCACCGCGGCAGGGAAAAACGTGCGTTGAGGAGGTCCGGGATGGACGCGACGAGTCATGCGGTGACGAGTCATGCGGTGGGGACGACGGCCACGGCGGGTGGCCCGGTGGTCGGCGGGCAGCCCGGCCCGGCGGACCCGCTGGTGCCCTACCTGTCGGCGGACTTCCCCTGGTACGGCCTGGACGACGGCTGGACCGGGCGCCGCTATCTGATGCAGGCCGGCGCCGGGGGCCCGCGCGCCGGGGCCGCCGGCAACGTCGACTACGGCACCCTCGGCCACGGCGAGGAGCCGGCCAGACAGTACGAGCCGCGTGACATGCGCAAGTTCGCCGTGGTCGTCACGATGGCCCGCCGGGACAGCCGCCGCAGCGTCGACAACACCGGCACCCTCGAGGCGACCTCGGCCTCCTCCGCCGCCTGGCTGGCCGGCTCCGGCCTGCTCGCGGCGACCTGGCCGGGCCAGCTGGACCGCACGCTGCGCCAGGACTGGCTGGACCAGCAGAGCACGCTCGCCTGGGACCTCGCCGACGACCTGGCCGGCCCCGGCTGGTCCACCCTCAGCCTCCCGGTGAACGGCCTGCCGCAGCCCTTCCGCTACCGCGAGTCCGAGTACGGCTGGGTGCTCGCCGGCGAGGCCCCCGGCGTCCTGCTCGGCGCCTACGGCCGGGGCGTCAGCGCGTACGGCGCGGGCTTCGCCACCGTCCCCGACCTGACCGCCTACACCCGCCCCTGAGCCGCCCGCCCGGGGGCTCCGCGGCCCCCGGAGACGGCAACGGGCCGGACGCCCGCGCCCGGCCCGTTCGCCGCTCGGGTCAGAACTTGTTCCTCGGGGTGAGCCCGAGGGAGAGGCCGGAGAGGCCGCGCTGACGGCCGCCGAGCTTGCCGGCGACGGAGCGCAGGGCGGCGCCGGCCGGGGAGTCGGGGGCGGCGAGCACGACCGGGCGGCCGTCGTCGCCGCCCTCACGCAGCCGGACGTCGATCGGGATCGAGCCGAGCACCGGCACGGTGGCGCCGACGGTCCGGGTGAGCGCGTCCGCGACGATCTGGCCGCCACCGGTGCCGAACACGTCGATCATCTCGTCGCAGTGCGGGCAGGGCATGCCGGACATGTTCTCGATCACGCCGACGATCTTCTGGTGGGTCTGCACCGCGATGGTGCCGGCCCGCTCGGCGACCTCGGCGGCGGCCATCTGCGGGGTGGTGACGATCAGGATCTCGGCGTTCGGCACCAGCTGGGCCACCGAGATGGCGATGTCGCCGGTGCCGGGCGGCAGGTCGAGCAGCAGGACGTCCAGGTCGCCCCAGTAGACGTCGGCGAGGAACTGCTGCAGCGCGCGGTGCAGCATCGGGCCGCGCCAGACCACAGGGGCGTTGCCCGGGGTGAACATGCCGATCGAGATGACCTTCACGCCGTGTGCCTGCGGCGGCATGATCATGTCCTGGACCTGGGTGGGCCGGCCCTCGACGCCCAGCATGCGCGGCACGCTGTGGCCGTAGATGTCGGCGTCCACGACGGCGACCTTCAGGCCGTCGGCGGCCATCGCGGCCGCCAGGTTCACCGTCACCGAGGACTTGCCGACGCCGCCCTTGCCGGAGGCGACCGCGTAGACCCGGGTCAGCGTGCCGGGCTTGGCGAACGGGATCTCCCGCTCGGGGGCGCCGCCGCGCAGCAGCTGGGAGAGCTCCTTGCGCTGCTCGTCGCTCATCACGTCGAGTTCGACCTCGACGCCGGTCACGCCCGGGACCTTGCCGACCGCCTCGCGGACCCGGGTGGTGATGGTGTCGCGCATCGGACAGCCGGAGACGGTCAGGTAGACCGCGACGCGCACCGCGCCGCCCTCGGCGATCTCGACCGATTTCACCATGCCGATCTCGGTGATCGGGCGGTTGATCTCCGGGTCGTTGACGGTCGCCAGTGCCTGGCGTACGGAATCCTCCGTGACGCCGGCCGCGACCTCTGTCTCGTTGGCCATGCCTTGATGGTACGGCGCTCAGGGGGGTGGCCGACCGGCCGGTAGCGTGCCGCGGATCACAGCGCCTCGGAGGGCTCCCGGCGCTCGTCGATCTCCCTGAGCAGGGACTGGAGTTCGGAGCGGATACCGCCCAGTTCGGAGGCGATGAAGGCGCGGGTGGCGACCTCGCCGAGGCCCTGCCGCAGGGCGGCGACCTCGCGGGTCAGGTACTCGGTGTCGGCGATGTTGCGGTCGCTGCGGGCGCGGTCCTGCTCCATGTTGACGCGGTCCCGGTTGTCCTGGCGGTTCTGCGCGAGCAGGATCAGCGGCGCCGCGTACGAGGCCTGCAGCGACAGCATCAGGGTGAGGAAGATGAACGGGTAGTTGTCGAACCGCACCGAGCTGGGCAGCAGGGTGTTCCAGGCCACCCAGACGATGATCACCACCGTCATCCAGACGATGAACCGGCCGGTGCCGAGGAAGCGGGCGATCCGCTCGGAGAGCTTGCCGAAGGCCTCCGGGTCGTAGGCCGGCAGCGTGATCAGCCCGGGGCGGGCGGTGCGCGGCTGGTCGAGCCGGGTGCGGGCCGGTCCGGTGACCGAGGTCTCGGTGCGCTGGAGGCGGCCGCCCTCGCGGGTGCGCAGTTCGCGCAGCTGGCGCAGTTCCCGCAGTTCGCCCTGCAGGCGCTTGCGGGGGGAGTCGTCGCGTCGGCCCTTGCGGTCAGCGTCCACCGGTCGCCTCTCTCTCGTCGTCCAGCCCGTGCAGGGCGGCCTCGCGCCAGTCGTCGGGCAGCAGGTGGTCGAGCACGTCGTCGACGGTGACCGCGCCGAGCAGGTGGTCGCCGTCGTCGACGACGGGCGCGGCCACCATGTTGTACGTCGCCAGGTAGCTGGTGATCAGGGACAGCGGGGTGTCCGGCGGCAGCGGGTCCAGGTCGTCGTCCACCAGCGAGCCGACCAGGACGTACGGGGGCTCGCGGAGCAGCCGCTGGAAGTGCACGGTGCCCAGGTACTTGCCGGTAGGGGTCTCGTTCGGCGGGCGGCAGACGAAGACCTGTGCGGCGAGGGCCGGCTTGTGGTCGGAGATCCGGACGCGGGCGAGCGCCTCGGCCACCGTGGCGTCCGGCTCCAGCACGATCGGCTCGGTGGTCATCAGGCCGCCGGCGGTGTTCTCCTCGTACGTCAGCAGCCGCCGCACCGGCTCGGCCTCGTCCGGCTCCATCAGCTGGAGCAGCCGCTCGGCCTCGTCCCCGGGCAGTTCGGAGAGCAGGTCGGCGGCGTCGTCCGGGTCCATCGCCTCCAGGACGTCGGCGGCCCGTTCGTCCTTCAGCTTGCCGATGATCTCGACCTGGTCGTCCTCGGGCAGCTCCTCCAGGACGTCGGCGAGCCGTTCGTCGTCGAGGGCGGCGGCGACCTCGGCGCGGCGCTTGGCGGAGAGGTGGTGCAGGACGTTGGCGAGGTCGGCGGGGCGCAGCTGGTCGAAGGTGGCGAGCAGGTTGGCGGCGCCCTGGTCCTGCTCGGGGAGGGCGAAGCCGGTGACGTCCTTCCAGTTCAGGGTCAGCCGCTCGCCCTTGCCCTTGCGCAGCCGGCCGGCCCGGCCGACCTGGACGAAGACCTTGCTGATCTCCCACTCGCGCACCCGGGCCTGGACCATCGCCACGTCCAGCACGGTGACCTCCTCGGAGGTCTTGCTCCAGGTGACGGTGCGGTCCAGCAGCTCGGCGAGGACGAGGGTCTCGGACGGGCGCTGTTCGAAGCGGCGCATGTTGATCACGCCGGTGGTCAGCACCTGGCCGGACTCCAGGCTGGTCACCCTGGTCATCGGGAGGAAGATCCGGCGCCGGCCGACCACCTCGACCACCAGCCCGAGCACCCGCGGCGGGCGGCCGCCGAGCCGCAGCGAGACCACCACGTCGCGAACCCGGCCGACCTGGTCGCCGTTCGGGTCGAAGACGGCGATACCGGCGAGATGCGAGATGAAGACCCGGCCCCCTGGACCTGCCATGGACTCCCTCGACTCGCTCGACGCCCGGTCGGGCGCGCGCGGCGCGCCCCGCGTGCACAGGCTACCCGGGCCGCGGCGGACCGGCCTGGCGAGGCGTGGTTCAGCTCCCGGTGCGGCCGGTGCGGCGCTTGAACAGCAGCCGGGGCAGGCCGGCCGGGACGGGCCGGCGGGTGGTGGCGGGGGTGGGCATCGGGACGACGGCGTGCGAGTCGTCGGGCATGGCGCCCGGCCGCTCGGTGAGCAGGCCGTCGCCGCGGCCGGCCGGCTCCAGCCGCAGGACGCGGCACTCGCGGGCCCAGCGCTCGGTGATGGTGTCGGTGTCGGGCGCGTTCAGCCGCTTCCCCTTGAGCTCCTCGACCGCGCCGAGCCAGGCCTCGCCCCGCGGGGCGAGCTCGGTGACCCGGGCCGGCCAGCCGGTCAGCCGGCCGCCCTTGTCCTTGCTGCGGACGGTCACCACGGCGCCCGCCCCGGCGGCCAGACCGTGCAGCGGCTGCTCGTCGCCGTCACCGACCACCACCACGGCGCCGTCGTACCAGGCGTGCCAGAGCGCCCGGCTCTGCTCCTGGCCGTCCGCCCGCACCCAGAGCAGACCGGACTTCTTCGCGGCCTCCTCCAGCAGGGCCCGGTCGAGGAAGTCGTCGGCGGTCGCGGTCGCGGCAGGCGTACGGTCCATGGCGGACAGCGTACGTCCTGGGCCGTCCGGGAGATGTCTCACCCGTCGGGCGACAGTTCCGTGAGCGTGGCACGGGCCTTACCTTGGGAGCGCCCCTCCGGGGTGTCCGCCCCCGCCACGAGCCGAAGGAGCGCCGTGCCCGCCGCCCGGTCCGAGACCGCAGCCCCCGTCCGCACCGCCCCGGCGCCGTCGCACCCGCTGCCCACCCTCGACCTGCTGCTGCTCGCGGTCTCCGTCGCGGGCATCTCGCTCTCCGCGCCGCTGATCAGCGCCACCGCCGCGCCCGCCCTGGCGATCGCGTTCTGGCGCAACGTCATGTCGGTCGGCGTGCTCGGCCCGTACGCGCTGCTGCGGCACCGGGCGGAGCTGCGCGGGATCGGCCGGCGGGCGCTGCTGCTGGCGGTGGCGGCCGGTGTGCTGCTCGCCGTGCACTTCGCGCTCTGGATGCCGAGCCTGCGGATGACCTCGGTGGCCTCGGCGACCGCGCTGGTGACCACCACCCCGCTCTGGACGATCCTGCTGCTGCGGCTGCTCGGGGTGCGGGCGCCCCGACCGGTCTGGACCGGGACGTGCGTGGCCTTCGCCGGGGTGCTGGTGCTCACCGGGGTGGACCTCTCGCTCTCGCCCCGCGCGCTGCTCGGCGACGCGCTGGCGCTCGGCGCCGGACTGGCGGCGGCCGGGTACCTGCTGCTGGGTGCGGAGGTCCGCAGGACCGTGAGCACCACCGCGTACACGCTGGTCTGCTACGCCACCACGGCGGCGGTGCTGCTGGTGGTCTGCCTGGCCGCCGGGACGCCGATGACGGGCTGGCCGGCCGGGGTCTGGTGGCAGATCGTGCTGCTGATGGTCACCGCCCAGCTGCTCGGCCACTCGCTCAGCAACCGGGTGGTGCGCACGCTCGGCCCGTCCGTCACCTCGACCGCGATCCTGCTGGAGACGCCGGGCGCCGCGCTGATCGCGGCCGTCTGGCTGGGCCAGTGGCCCCCGGCGGCCGCGTACCCGGCGGTGGTGCTGATCCTGCTCGGTCTGGTCCTGGTCGCGCGGGGCGGCCGGAGGTAGGCGACGGCTTCAGAGCCAGCCGTTGCGGCGGAAGCCCCGGTACATCCCGATGCAGACGATGACGATCCCGCTGAGCACCACCGGGTAGCCGTACTTGGTGTCCAGCTCGGGCATGTACTTGAAGTTCATGCCGTAGACGCCGGTGATCATGGTGGGGACGGCGAAGATCGCCGCCCAGGCGGTGATCTTGCGCATGTCCTCGTTCTGCGCCACCGAGACCTGTGCCAGGTTGGCCTGGAGCAGCGAGTTCAGCAGTTCGTCGAAGCCGTGCACCTGCTCGGTGACCCGGGCGAGGTGGTCGGCGACGTCCCGGAAGTACTTCTGGATGTCCGGGTCGACCAGGCGCTGGAGCGGCTCGGAGAGCTGCTGCATCGGGCGCAGCAGCGGTGCCACCGCCCGCTTGAACTCCAGTACCTCGCGCTTGAGTTGGTAGACCCGGCCGACGTCGGTGCCCCGGCCGCCCTTGTTGGAGAAGACGTCGGACTCGATCTCGTCCACGTCGGTCTGCAGCCGGTCGGCGACCAGCAGGTAGTTGTCCACCACGTGGTCGGCGATGGCGTGGAGCACGGCGGACGGGCCCTTGGCGAGCAGCCCGGCGCCGTCCGCGTCGGCCTCCAGACGGTGCCGCAGTTCCTGCAGCGAACTGTGTCCGCCGTGCCGGACGGTGATCACGAAGTCCCGCCCGGCGAAGACCATCAGCTCGCCGGTCTCGACCACCTCGCTGGTCGGGGTGAGCTGGTCGTGCTCGACGTAGCGGATCGTCTTGAAGACGGCGAACAGCACGTCGTCGTACCGCTCGACCTTGGGTCGCTGGTGCGCGTGGACGGCGTCCTCGACCGCGAGCGGGTGCAGGCCGAAGCGCTGGGCGATGCCCTCGAACTCGGCCTCGGTGGGCTCGTGCAGGCCGATCCAGCTGAACGACCCGGCGCCCTCGGGCAGTTGCTGCGAGGCCTTGACCTGGCGGGCCGCCTCGCGCGGGCTGCAGCTCTCGCCGTGGCGGCGGCCGTGCTGGTAGACCGCGCAGTCCACCACGGAGGAGGCGGACCGGTCCGGGTGGATCGAGTCGAACAGGCCGGCCGCGGTGCGGCGGCGGTTGGTGCGGACGGCGGCGCGCAGGCTGTTGATCATCGACATGGCAGGCTCCCTTGGGCAGGAGCCGTCGCACGGCGGCGCGGTGGCGGAAGGGCCGTGGTGCGACGGCGAGGAACACCGATGGATTCCGGCGCCTGCGGTCGGTCCTCGGCCTTGCTGGGGCACGTGGTGGAGCGACCGGGCGTCGGTGGGGTGCTCTCCCGGCCGGCCCGACACTTGCCTCGGTCATCTCGACGGACGCGGCTGTTCCAGCTGCTGCTGTTGTTTCAGCCTGCGTGGCGAGGGGTACGGGGAAGGCGTCCGGGCCGGGTAGAGCTGCCGGTACTGCATGGTCGGCTGGTATCCACCGCAACCACCTCCTTCACGCCGCTGCCCCGGAGGTAAGGATCCCCGGTGGCCAGTCGCTCACACTAACATCTGACCGGCTGTCGGCGCTGGGGCGTTCCGGTGGCGGCCGTGCCAACCGCGGGGGTGCGCCGGGTTACGCTCACCGGCATGGCGCACGACTTCCCGCCCTTCGGCGATCTCCCCCCGGCCTCCGGCTGGGAGGACCCTCACGGCAGCCCGCACGGCGCCTCCCGGGAGGCGGTGCTGGCCGCCGTGGAGGCCCGGCTGCTGACCGCCTTCGGCGAGCCCGGTGGCCGTGCCGCGGTCACCTTCCTCGGCGCGGACCGGATCGAGGTGCTGCGCTTCGGCCCGGACGCCGAGGGGCTGGTCCGTTACGCGACGCTCGGGATGTCCGCCGCGCCGATGGCCGACCCGGCCGCACCGGTCGCCGACCAGGTGCGCGGCCCGCGCGTAGAACTGGTGCTGACGGTCCGCGGGGGCCGCGACAGCGTGCTCCGCTCGCTGGCCACCTTCGCCGCGACGCCGCAGGTGGAGGGCCTGGTGGTGGCCCCCGGCGGCTCGCTGGACCTCGGCGCCCCGCTCTGGGACGGCGCGCCGTTCACCTCCGTACTGGCCGCCGAACCGGGCGGTCTGGTGGCCGACCTGGAGCTGGAGGGGCCGGCCGACCCGGTCCGCTTCCTGCCGCTGCTGCCGATGACGCCCAACGAGGCCGGCTGGAAGCGGGTGCACGGCGCGGCCGCGCTGGAGGAGCGCTGGCTGAAGCACGGCACCGATCTGCGCGACCCGGAGCGGCGCGGCGTCCCGCTGGACTGACGGCCGGTCAGCCGGGGGCGCGGGGCGTCGGCCGCACCACGCCCGGTGCCCCCGTACGCCCGCGTGAGCGGTCAGCCGCCGATCGGCTTCGCGCCGGTGGCCTGGGCCAGCAGCGCCTCGTAGACGGCCGGGTCGGTGGTGTGCTCGCCGAGCCGCACGGTCTTGCGGGTGCCGTGGTAGTCGCTGGAGCCGGTGGTCAGCAGGCCGAGTTCGGCGGCCAGCGCGCGCAGCCGGGCCCGGGCCGGTTCGTCGTGGTCGATGTGGTCGACCTCCAGCGCTGCCAGGCCGGCCGCCGCGAGATCGGCGATCACCTGGTCGGAGACGGTCCGGCCGCGCTTGACCGCGCCCGGGTGGGCGAAGACCGGCACCCCGCCGGCCGCCCGGACCAGCCGGACCGCCGTGACCGGGTCGGTCTCGTGCTTGCGGACGTCCGCCCGGCCGCCGTTGGCCAGCCAGTCGGCGGTGAAGGCGTCCGAGACGGTCGCCACCACGCCCGCCTCGACCAGCGCGCTGGCGATGTGCGGCCGGCCCACCGAGCCGGTGCCCGCGATCCGTTCGACCTGCTCCCAGCTGATGTCCGCGCCCAGGGCGCGGCAGCGCTCGACGATCGCCCGCCCGCGCCGGAACCGGTCCGTGCGGACCAGCTCGCGCTCGCGCGCGAACTCCGGCTCGGCCGGGTCGAACAGGTAGGCCAGCAGATGCATGCTGATGCCGTCCACCACGCAGGACAGTTCGGCGCCCGGGACGAGGGTCAGCCGGGCCCCGGCCGGCAGCGCGCGCACCGCCCCGGCGGCCTCGGCGTGGCCCGCCACGGTGTCGTGGTCGGTGAGCGCGACCACGTCCAGGCCCGCGGCGACGGCCGCCCTGACCAGCTCCGCCGGGCTGTCGGTGCCGTCGGACGCGTTGCTGTGGGCGTGCAGGTCGATGCGCACGGAGTGCTCTCCTGGGGTGGACGCTCGCGGGTGCCGCCCAGGATAGACGCGGCGGCCGCCGGTCAGCCGAACAGGCGGGGGGAGAGCGCCCCGCAGGGCAGCAGGTCGAGCTCGGCGCCGGCCTCGCGCAGGTCGGTGAGCACCAGTTCGTCGTACATCACCAGGGCCGACTGCTCCGGCCAGGCCACCGCCCAGAGCCAGAGGCCCCGGGCCTCGCCGACGAAGACCGCGCGGTCGGCCGGGGCGTCCGGGACGTGGAACATCGGGGTGGGCCGTCCGGCCGCCATCAGCTTGGCGTCGGCGGGCTTGTAGAGCGCGACGGTCTCGCCCGGATCCGGCCCGGCCAGCCCCGCGTACCGGGCACCGAGCCCGACGCCCAGCTCCTCGGCGACCAGCACCAGCTCGCCGAAACCGCCGAGCGGCGCCGGGCCCGAGCAGGCGACGGCGGTGGCCCGGGCGCCCGAGACATCGTCACCGACGTGCGCGATACCGGTGTAGAGCCAGCCGACCGGCAGTGGCCAGGGCAGCCAGACGGGGACCTGCGAACGGGCGACGGCGACGTTCAGCGCCTCCACGCTCGGAGGCAGCACCGGCTGCATCGGATGCACGGCTCCGTGCCGGTCGCACTGCCAGGTGTCTGAGAACAGACCGGGGGCGCGCACCCGACCGGCGCACCTCGGGCAGCTTGGCTCGCCCCTCATAGCCGACAACGCTCCTCCCTCCGGACCGCCGCGTCAAGGACGATCACCCGTACGGAGGGCTCGGCGGCACCTGTCGCTGGCGGGCGCCCGGGCCGGCGCGGCGTGGGCGGCTCCCGCTAGGGGATGTCCAGCGGCGGGCGGCGGCAAACGTCGGCCGGTCCGCGCCCGGTGGACGGAGCGGGGCGGCCCCGGACGCACTGACGCCCCGTCATCGTCGGTTGCGGTGACAGGGCGTCAGTCGGGTATCGGAACGTCGGGATCGGACGCTCCCGGCTCTTCGGCGGCGGGTGAGGGCTCCCGGTCGGAGGCGCCGCGCTGGGTCAGACGGTCGGGCACGGACGGATCAGCAGGCGTTCGCCGGTGTGGGCGGCGGCCTGGACGACCTCGCGGACGGTCTCGGCATCGGCGATCAGGGGGTTGGTGGCGCCACCGTGGGCGTCGTCCAGTCGGAGGATCTCGAAGCGCATGGGCCTCTCCTTTCCTGGCCCCGTCGGGCGGGGCGGTCGTGGCTGACTCGATATCAGCCCACTCGGGGACTGTCGGATCCGTCGCATCGGTCGGATCTGTGCGATCTGTCGGGTCGAACGGTCGACGATCTGCTGCGGCAAAGGGCTCCCCCCTGCTTGCCAAGTGCGTCTGGTGCCTCATGAACCACGGTGACGTGGCGGTGCTACCGGGCCGTTGCCCGTCCGTAAAGTCCTGATTTCGGCTGACTCGCGCCGACGTCGATGTCGACGACGATTCCCGGACAGAATCAAATATTACCGCAACTAACGAATTTTGTCCTCTGTGCCGCCCGAAGTTGATCGAACAACGGAGGGCCCGGAGTGGTCACGAGTGGTCCAGACCGGTCCGGTCCGGGCCCCGGCGGGCTCAGGCCCAGAAGTCCAGCAGCGCCTCGGCGGTCGCGGCCGGCCGCTCCGCGTTGGGGGAGTGCCCGGCGTCCTCGACGACCACCCGGCGGGCGCCCAGCCGCTCGGCCATCCGGGTCTGCTCCGGCACCGGCCAGGCGTAGTCCCGCACGCCGGAGAGCACCAGGGCGGGCAGGACGGCGGCGGTCGCGGCCAGCTCGTCCACCCGGTCCGGCGCGGAGATCAGATGGGCACCGGTGGTGCTCAGCGCCTGCGGCACATTGGCCACCCAGCGGCGGTGCAGGAACTCCGCGACCTCCGCGGACGGGCGCCGCTCCCGGTCGCCGGCGCCCTCCTCCAACTGCTGGAGCACCTGCCAGATCTCCTCCAGGCTCATCGTCGGCAGCACGTCGATCAGCAGCTTGGTGCGCGCCGCCTCGCCCGGCTCGATCGGGCCGGGTCCGGTGGACATCAGCGTCAGCGAGCGCCACGGCAGCGGGCCCGCCCCGGCCCCCAGGACGGCCTCCCGGGCCACCTGGCCGCCGAAGGAGTGGCCGAGCAGGTGCAACGGTCCGCCCCCGGGACCGCCCTCGGCCAGCAGGGCCGCGGACAGCGCCCGGACGTCCGCGCCCAGCGCGGACACGGCGTAGACGGCCGGGTCGTCGGGACCGCCGGTCTCGTACTGGCCGCGCTGGTCGACCGCGGTCACCCGGTAGCCGGCCGCCGCCAGCGGCTCCAGCAGCGCGATGAAGTCCTCCTTGCTGCCGGTGAAGCCGGGCACCAGCAGCGCCGCCCCCCGCACCTCCCCGGCCGGCTCGGCCCGCAGCGCGGCGAACTCCCCGCGGGCGGTCGCGATCCGCAGCGCACGCGCGCAGGAGGGAAGGGTGAGGTACGGCGGCGTGCTCATGGGCGGATCTCCTCAGGGGCATGCGACTGGCCGGTAACCCGAGCTTAGGGCCTGCCCGGCGGGCCCGGCGCGGCGGGGAACGCCGAAGGGGACGGGCCGGTCGCGGACCGGCCCGTCCCCTCCGGGGCGGTGCGTCAGCTCTCCGGGGTCGCCTCGGTGGCGGCGGCCGGGCGGCGGGTGCGGGTGCGGCGGCGCGGGGCGGCGGCCTCGGCCGGGGCGTCCGCGGTGGCCTCGGGCGCGGCCTCGACGGCGGTCTCGGCCTTCGCCTTGGCCCGGCTGCGGGTCCGCGGCTTGGTGGCCGGCTTCTCCTCGGCGACGGCGACGGCGGCGACCGCGGCGGCCGGAGCCTCGGCGGGCGCCTCGGTCACCGTGACGGCCGTGCCCTCGCCGGCGGCGGCGGTGCCGCGCGGGCGGCGACGGCGGCGGCGCGGAGCGGCCTCGCCCTCGGCGCCCTCGACGGCAGGAGCGGCCGGGGCCTCGACCGCCGAAGCGGCGCCGGCCGGGCTCTCCACCACCGCGTCGCCCTCGACGGCGGAGCCGCCACGGGTGCGCCGGCGCTCACGGGTGCGGCGGGCCGGCTTCTCCTCGACGGCCTCGGCGGTGGCCGTACCGGTCCGGCCGGAGCCGCCCCGGGTGCCACCGCCACCGTTACCGCCGCCGTTACCGCCACGGCCCCGGCCGGCCGCCGAACGCGAACCGCGCCCGCCGGTCTCGCCGAGGTCCTCGACCTCCTCCGCGCCCAGGCCGGCGCGGGTCCGCTCGGAGCGGGGCAGCACGCCGGTGGTCCCCGGGGCGATCTTCAGCAGCTCGTACAGGTGCGCCGAGGTGGAGTAGGTCTCCTCCGGGTCGTTGAACGACAGGTCCAGCGCCTTGTTGATCAGCTGCCAGCGCGGGATGTCGTCCCAGTCCACCAGCGTGACGGCGGTGCCGGAGGCGCCGGCCCGGCCGGTGCGGCCGATCCGGTGCAGGTAGGTCTTCTCGTCCTCGGGGCACTGGTAGTTGATGACGTGCGTGACGCCCTCGACGTCGATGCCGCGGGCGGCGACGTCGGTGCAGACCAGGACGTCGACCTTGCCGTTGCGGAACGCCCGCAGGGCCTGCTCGCGCGCGCCCTGGCCGAGGTCGCCGTGCACCGCGCCGGCCGCGAAGCCGCGCTGGGTGAGCTGGTCGGAGACGTCGGCGGCGGTGCGCTTGGTGCGGCAGAAGATCATCGCCAGCCCGCGGCCGTCGGCCTGCAGGATGCGCGAGACCGTCTCCACCTTGTCGAGCGAGTGCGCCCGGAAGATGTGCTGGTCGACGCTGGCGACGGTGTGGCCGGTGTCGTCCGGGGCAGCGGCCCGGATGTGGGTCGGCTGGTTCATGTACCGGCGGGCGAGGCTGATCACCTGGCCCGGCATGGTGGCCGAGAACAGCAGGGTCTGCCGCTTGGCGGGCAGCATGGTGAGGATCTTCTCGACGTCGGGCAGGAAGCCCAGGTCGAGCATCTCGTCGGCCTCGTCCAGGACGAGCGCGCGGACCGTGGACAGGTTCAGCTTCTTCTGCCCGGCGAGGTCCAGCAGACGGCCCGGGGTGCCGACGACGATGTCGACGCCCTTCTTCAGGGCCTCGACCTGCGGCTCGTACGCCCGGCCGCCGTAGACGGCCAGCACGCGGACGTCGCGCACCTTGCCGGCGGTCTGCAGGTCGTTGGTGACCTGGGTGCACAGCTCACGCGTCGGGACGACGATCAGCGCCTGCGGGGACTCGGAGAGCTGCTCCTCGGTGGCCCGGCCGGCGTCGATGTCGGCCCGGACGACGACCCGCTCGATCAGCGGGAGGCCGAAACCGAGCGTCTTGCCGGTGCCGGTCTTGGCCTGGCCGATGACGTCGTGACCGGTCAGCGCGACCGGGAGGGTCATCTCCTGGATGGGGAAGGGATGGACGATGCCGACGGACTCGAGCGCCTCGGCGGTCTCCGGGAGGATCCCCAGATCCCGGAACGTCGTCTTGATGGGTTCAGCGGTGGTGGACAGGGTGCTGCCTCTTCCGTGTGGGAGGGGCCGAGAGCGAGCGGCGGGCGGGCAGCCGCGCGGCTGCGTACGGGCCTGGACGGCCCTGAATACAGCTGCGCGGACGCACAACCGCGCCGGTCCCTGCGGCCGGCCGGTCCGCGCGGCCCGGTACGGGGCGCGTCGCCGGCGGCGTCGGGGAGGATTCCCGTGAGGGACCTGCGCGGGACCTTCGCCTGGCGGCGCGGTCCGCGGCGGCCCTCGCTCGGCCACTGATGCGGTGCCAAGGCTTGAAGTCCAAGCCATGGTCGGAGCCGATCGGCTCTCCGACCGGGCATCCGCGTACGTGAGTACCCGGCTTCCGGTACGGACACGTCCTGATGGACGGTGCCGTTACGGAGCGGGCTTGCCCGGCGCACCGAGACGGCGGTGACACCGTGCGAGCACTACGGGCCTCCCTACCACCATACAGTCACGCGACGACTCGAACACGTGACGCTTCTGACACCGGGGTGAGCGGGGGGTGTCCGGGGCGGAACTTTTCGGTGGTGGTCCTGGGGCGGAGGCGCCGGCGGCCGGCCCGGGCGACCGGGGGCGGG
The DNA here is from genome assembly GCF_044744345.1 of Kitasatospora sp. NPDC087315. Classification (NCBI taxonomy): domain Bacteria; kingdom Bacillati; phylum Actinomycetota; class Actinomycetes; order Kitasatosporales; family Streptomycetaceae; genus Kitasatospora; species Kitasatospora sp. NPDC087315. The sequence goes on from NZ_JBIUYD010000008.1 coordinate 187,808, forward strand.
TACGGCGCAGGGGTGTCCGGGGCCGGGCCGGGGAGCCCGCGGCGGCGGCCGGAGACGTGTACCGCAGGGCGGGCCGGACTAAGGTGGCAGGTCATGGAGACCCATGGTGAGACGCAGGACGACGCGGCCGGTTCGATCGGGGACTGGGCGGCCCGCTCGGCCGATCCGGGATACCGGGCGGCCGTGCTGGACCTGCTCGGCGCCCTCGCGTACGGCGAGCTGAGCGCCTTCGAGCGGCTCGCCGAGGACGCCAAGCTCGCGCCCGACCTCGCCGACAAGGCGGCGCTGGCCCGGATGGCCTCCGCCGAGTTCCAGCACTACCAGCGCCTGCACGACCGGCTCGCCGAGGTGGGCGCGGACCCGCAGGAGGCGATGCGGCCGTTCGTCGAGCCGCTGGAGCTCTTCCACCGGATGACCGCGCCCTCGGACTGGCTGGAGGGCCTGGTCAAGGCCTACGTCGGCGACGCGATCGCGACCGACTTCTACCGCGAGGTGGCCGTCCGGCTGGACGACGACACCCGCGACCTGGTGCTCGGCGTGATGTCGGACACCGGGCACGCCCAGTTCGCCGTCGACAAGGTCCGCCAGGCCATCGAGGCGGACCCGCGGGCCGGCGGCCGGCTCGCGCTCTGGGGCCGACGGCTGATGGGCGAGGCGCTGAGCCAGGCCCAGCGGGTGGTCGCGGAGCGGGACGCGCTCTCCAACCTGCTGGTCGGCGGTGTGCAGCTGCAGGGCTTCGACCTGGTCGAGGTCGGCAAGATGTTCAACCGGATCACCGAGGCGCACACCAAGCGGATGGCCGCGCTGGGCCTCGCCTCCTGAGACCGCGCCCCGTCAGGCAGGCCGGTGGCGCCGCTGCGCGCGGTGCGCGCCCGGGCGGTGGGGGCGGTGCCGGTGGGCCGGCGCCCGCCCGGCCGCCAGGTCGGGCCGGGCCAGTACCGAGGTGAGCAGGGCGGAGACGACGGCCGAGACGCCGAGCGTCACCGCCGGGTACCCGCCGTTCAGGGTGAAGTGCGTGATCACCCCGCTGACCAGGGCCGCCACCAGCGCCGTCCCGATCGTCAGCCCCCGGCCGGCCGGGAAGTGGGCGGGCAGTGCGAGCAGCGCGGCCGAGCCGACGATCAGGCCGATGAGGACGAAGGCGATCGACTCGACCAGCAAGGCTGCCTCCCGGGGTGCGGGTGCGGCGTGCGGACGGCCGCACTGTCGCCCTACCCCTGATGACCCGGCCGTACACGCAGCGGTGCCCCGCCCCCTCGGTGAGGGGGCGGGGCACCGGGCAGCGTCTCAGCTGGTGCCGAACCCGACCTTGCGGGCCGCCGACTCGCCGATCTCCACGTACGCCAGGCGCTCGGCCGGGACGATGACGCGGCGGCCGTGCTCGTCGGTCAGCGAGAAGAGCTTCGAGGTGCCCTCCAGCGCCTTGGCGATCGCGCTCTCGACCTCTTCGGCAGTCTGCGAGCTCTCGATCACGATCTCGCGCGGCGCGTTCTGCACGCCGATCTTGACCTCCACGGCTTCCGTCCCTCCGGGGTTGCAGCCATCCACGCACGGGCACCGGACCGCCTGGGACAAGCGTTCGCGACGACCGCGCCGTACGGCTTCACCATAGAGCACACGATCAGCGCCGAGGCGAAGGTCAGCGCATCACCGCTCTTCGCCCGCCGCCTCCGCGGCCTCGGCGACGGGATGCATCGGGAAGCCCTTCAGACCGCGCCAGGCCAGGCTCGCGACCAGCCGGACCGCCTCGTCGCGGGGGATCTCCAGCCCCTGCGAGAGCCAGTAGCGGGCGGTGATCTGGGCCAGGCCGCAGACCCCGGCGGCGAGCAGCTTGGACTCGGCCTCCGGCAGGTCGGTGTCCTCCTGGATCACCTTGCTGACCAGGGTCGCGCTGGCGTCCGAGGCACGCTCGACGCGCTCGCGCACGGCCGGTTCGTTGGTCAGGTCCGACTCGAAGACCAGCCGGAAGGCGCCGGACTCGCTGGAGACGTAGTTGAAGTACGCCTCCATGGTCGCGGCCACCCGCTGCTTGTTGTCGGTGGTCGCGGCCAGCGCCGCGCGGGTCGACTCGACCAGGGCGTCGCAGTGCTTGTCCAGCAGCGCCAGGTAGAGCTCCAGCTTTCCGGGGAAGTGCTGGTACAGCACCGGCTTGCTGACCCCGGCGCGGTCGGCGATGTCGTCCATGGCGGCCGCGTGGTAACCCTGCGCGACGAACACCTCCTGGGCGGCACCGAGCAGTTGTTCACGGCGGGCGCTTCGCGGCAGGCGGGCACCGCGCGGGCGCTCCTGCGCCTCCTGGATGGCCGTCACGGCGCTCCTCACTTCACGGGTTGTTCGGGGCTGGCAAGATGACCGATTCTACTTTTCGGTAACCGCCTTCGCGCTTGGCGAGCGTGAGAAAAGCACCGAGCCCCCTTGTCAGGAGCCCACAATACGGCGCTGACCACGGCTGACGGCAGTGGTGTGACGTCGGCCGGGAGGGCGGCCCGGGCCCGGGGGCGCGGGGTGGCGTCTCACTACCATCGTCCACCATGAGCAGCGCTGAGCAGCAGGTACGGACGGAGGCAGGGCGGCCCGGGCCGCTCCGCACGGTCGAGGTCCCCGGTCCGGTGCCGGCGGCGCACCGGCCCGGCGGTGACGGTGGTGGCGCGGACGGGCGGGAGCCGGCGCTCTTCGTGCACGGGCTCGGCGGCTCGGCGGCCAACTGGACGGCGCTGATGGACCGCCTCGGCGGCCTGGTCGACGGTGAGGCCGTGGACCTGCCCGGCTTCGGCCGGTCCGCTCCGCCGGCCGACGGCAACCTGACCGTCTCCGGCCACGTCCGCGCGGTGATCGGCCACCTGGAGGCGGCCGGGCGCGGTCCGGTGCACCTGTTCGGCAACTCGCTGGGCGGGGCCGTCGCCGTCCGGCTCGCCGCGCTCCGCCCCGACCTGGTGCGCAGCCTCACCCTGATCTCGCCCGCGCTGCCCGAACTGCCGCCGCAGCGCACGGCCTGGCCGACCGGGCTGCTCGCGGTGCCCGGGGTCCCCGCGCTGCTGCGCCGGCTGCCGTCGAAGGGGCGGGCCCCCGAGGCCGCCACCGAGGAACTGCTGAGGCTGGTCTACGGAGACCCGGACGGCCTGTCCGAGGCCGCCCGGGCCGCGGCGGTGGCCGAGTACCGGAGCCGGCTGGCGGTGCCGTACGCGATGCGGGCGCTGACCGGGTCGGCGCGCGGAATCGTTTCGGCTTACACCGAGCGCGGCGACCAGTCGCTCTGGCGGCAGGCCGAGCAGGTGCGGGTGCCGGTGCTGCTGGTGTACGGGCTGCGGGACAAGCTGGTCTCCTACCGCTCGGCGCGGCGGGCCTGCGCGGCGTTCGCGGACGCCCGGCTGCTGGTGCTGCCGGACTCGGGGCACGTGGCGATGATGGAGCACCCCGAGCAGGTGGCGCGCGCGGTCCGGGAACTGCTCGGGCGCGGCTGACCCGCCCGGAGCGGGAGAGCCCCAACGCCCCGGCCCGGGCGAGGTCACGCGGGTTCACTCGTTCAGGTGGCAGCCAGGCATGTGACCGATGGATCGCCGGGGGCCGGTCCTACCTTTCTGCTGTCGGACCGAACACATGTGGGGGCGTCGCGGCAGCCGGAGGATCCGGAGGGCGGCCGTACGCAGGGTGACGGCGGGTCGGAGGTGACCGCCGGGCGGCCGCCCCGCCGGCCGGCGGCACCCCGGCCGGGCCGCGATGCCGCCGGCCGACCGGGCCCCTCGGCCCCGGGCCGTTCCCGGGCCGGTCGCGGGGCCATTCCGGGTGGCCGCCCAGGCCGCTCAAGCAATCCGTCGATCCCGCTCTGCTCTGGAGGTCTCCCGTGCGCATAGCCCTGCTCACCGAGAGTGCCCGCCCGTATTCCCGGCGTGGTTCCGGCGGCCTGGCCGCGGTGGGCCTCTGCCATGTGGAGGGCGGCGGCGCGGCGGCGCTGCCCGCGCCGGGGGCGGGCCGGGACGTCGAGCCGATGCCGTACGCCTTCGCCCGGGTCCGGGCCGGGCGGCCCGCGGCGCGGCCGGTGATCCACGGTGAGGAGACGGCGCCCGGCCACCGGGCGCACCGCGAGGCCGTGGCCGGCCGGCCGGGAGTGGCCGGGGCGGTGGAATTCGCCGGACGGCCCGCATCGTCGGCGCGGGCCTGGGAGGGTGGCACCGTGGTCGTCTTCTCGGCGCTCGCCCCGCGCGGTCCGCGGCTGCCGGCGGACGCGATGCTCAGCGGTCGGGCGGTGGTCCCCACCGATGTGGGGGTGGCACGCGAGGTGGCTGGGCCGACCGGGCCGCTGGTCCCGCCCCGGGATCCGGACGCGCCGGCGGGTGCCTGCCCGGCGCTGCCGCGGGACGAGGAGCGGCGGTCCCGGCCGGGGTCGGCCGGGCGGCTGAGGGCGCAGGAACGCTTCGCCGTGGAACGGGTGGTCGGCGCGTTCCGCGAGATCTGCCCGGAGCCGGTCTCGCGGTGGCCGGCCTTCTCGGCGGCCGGGGCCGACGGCGGGGCCGGGGAGCGTCCGCGCCCGTTCGCCCGGCCCACCGGGTACCGGCCGGCCGCCGCGCCGGGCGCGCTCGCCGCTCCCGCGCTCTGGCTCGCGCTGCTCGCGCTGGGCCGGGCCGGCCCGCACCGCTGACCGGGCCCGCGCCGGTGCCGCCACCGATCCACTGTCCTGTTGTTCATTCTGTCCGCCAGGTCGTACCGACCTCGCTTCGTGGAAGGACACCCCCGATGAGGGTGCTGCTGCTGGGCGCCGACGGCTTTATCGGCCGTCGGGTCACCGATCGTCTGCTCATGGACCAGGAGTTGCAGGTGACGGTGCTCGGCCGGCGTGACTCCGCCGACATCCGCTTCGACCTGACCACCGGCAGTCCGGGCGCGCTGGCCCGGTTCCTGGACGCGGTCGCGCCCCAGGTGGTGATCAACTGCGCGGGCGCCACCTACGGCAGCTCGCGCACCCTGATCCGGGCGAACACGCTGGCGGTGGCCACCGTCTGCGAGGCGATCCGGCGCAGCCGGGAGCCGGCCCGGCTGGTGCACGTCGGCTCGGCGGCGGAGTACGGGCCGGTGCCGGGCGGTGTGCCGGTGGCGGAGAGCGCCGAGCCGCGCCCGGTGGGCCCGTACGGGGTGTCCAAGCTCGCCGGGACGGAGCTGGTGCTGGCCTCCGGGCTGGACGCGGCCGTGCTGCGGGTGTTCGACGTGGTGGGTCCGGGCGCGCCGACCGCCTCGCTGTTCGGACGGCTCGCCGAGGGCCTGCGCCGGGCGCTGGAGCGGGAGGAGTCCCAGGTGCGGATGCCGGACCTGTCGGGCTACCGGGACTTCGTGGACGTCCGGGACGTCGCCCGGGCGATCCAGGCGGCGGCGGTGTCGGCGGCCACCGGGGTGATCAACATCGGCAGCGGGCACGCCGTCCGGGCCCGGGACGCGGCGCAGCTGCTGGTCCGGGCGGCCGGTTTCGAGGGGACGGTCCTGGAGGAGAACCGGCAGATGCTGCTGCCCGCGCAGTCCGCCGGACCGGCCGACCACCTGCCCGGGCACCATCTGCCGGGCCACCGGGCGTCGGAGCCGCGGCCGGCCGAGGGGCGCGGTCCGGCGGGCGAGCCGGTGCCGTGGCGGCAGGCGGACGTCCGGACCGCCCGGGACCGTCTCGGCTGGCGGACGCAGGTGCCGCTGGAGGAGTCGCTCGGGGACGTCTGGCTGGAGACGGCCTGCCGGGTCTGAGCGCGGGCCGGTCCGGGGCGGCGGCCGGGGCCGGGCGGCCCGCCGCGGCTCTTCCGCGGCCCTTTCGCGGGGCCCCGGACCTGCTGGGCCCCGGGGCCGGCGGGCGGTCCCACCATCCGGTGCCGCCCGTCTCGCCAGTCGGACGAGCTGTCTCGGAATACCGGGGCGGCATGACACTGTTGGCGTAGCAGAGCCACCTCGGTGGCGGAGCAACAAGCCACAAGAGGTTGGCCCAGGCCACCTGAACCGACGACCATCGGAGTCCCCGTGTCGCTGCCACCCCTGGTCGAGCCGGCCGCCGAGCTCACCGTCGACGAGGTCCGCAGGTACTCCCGCCACCTGATCATCCCCGATGTGGGCATGGCCGGGCAGAAGCGGCTGAAGAACGCCAAGGTGCTGTGTGTCGGCGCCGGCGGCCTGGGCTCGCCCGCGCTGATGTACCTGGCCGCGGCCGGTGTCGGCACGCTCGGCATCGTCGAGTTCGACGTGGTGGACGAGTCCAACCTCCAGCGGCAGATCATCCACGGCCAGTCGGACATCGGCCGCTCCAAGGGCGAGTCGGCGCGGGACTCCGTCAAGGAGATCAACCCCTACGTCAACGTGATCCTCCACGAGGAGCGCCTCGACAACGACAACGTCATGGAGATCTTCTCCGGCTACGACCTGATCGTCGACGGCACCGACAACTTCGCCACCCGCTACCTGGTCAACGACGCCGCGGTGCTGCTCGGCAAGCCGTACGTGTGGGGTTCGATCTACCGCTTCGACGGCCAGGCGAGCGTGTTCTGGGCCGAGCACGGCCCGTGCTACCGCTGCCTCTACCCGGAGGCCCCGCCGGCCGGCATGGTCCCGTCCTGCGCCGAGGGCGGCGTGCTGGGCGTGCTCTGCGCCTCCATCGGCTCGATCCAGGTCACCGAGGCGATCAAGCTGCTGGCCGGGGTCGGCGAGCCGCTGGTCGGCCGGCTGATGATCTACGACGCCCTGGAGATGACCTACCGCCAGGTGAAGGTCCGCAAGGACCCGAACTGCGCGCTCTGCGGCGAGAACCCGACGGTCACCGAGCTGATCGACTACGAGGCCTTCTGCGGCGTGGTGTCGGAGGAGGCGCAGGCCGCCGCCGCCGGTTCGACGATCACCTCGAAGCAGCTCAAGCAGTGGCAGGACGACAAGGAGGACATCTTCCTGATCGACGTCCGCGAGCCCGGTGAGTACGAGATCGTCAACATCCCCGGCGCGGTGCTGATCCCGAAGAACGAGTTCCTGATGGGCGACGCCCTGGAGTCGCTGCCGCAGGACAAGAAGATCGTGCTGCACTGCAAGTCGGGCGTGCGCTCGGCCGAGGTGCTGGCCGTGGTGAAGGCGGCCGGCTTCGCCAACGCCGTGCACCTCGGCGGCGGCGTGCTCGGCTGGGTGAGCCAGATCGAGCCGCACAAGCCGGTTTACTAGGCCTGACGTACCAGGCCTGACGCGCGAAGGGCCCGCCGTTCCCGGCGGGCCCTTTCGCATGCGCGGACCTACAGCGCGCCCTTGCGCTGGAGCACGTTGTAGGAGATCCAGCCGGGCAGCACCGGCAGCCAGAAGGTCAGCGCGCGGTAGAGGAAGACCGCCGGGGTGGCGACCGCGGCCGGCACGTCGGCGAAGGTCAGGGCACTGATCAGGGCCACCTCCACCGGGCCGATCCCGCCGGGTGTGGGGATCGCGGAACCGGCCGCGTTGGCGGTCAGGAAGACCACCGCGACCGCCGAGAAGCTGATGCTGCCGCCGAAGGCCTGCACCGAGGCGTCCAGGCAGGCGGTGAACGACAGGGTCAGCAGCAGGATGCCGCCGAAGCCGGTGATCAGCTTCCTGGGGGTCTGCATCAGGTCGAGCATCCGGGGCACCACGCCGAAGAACAGCGAGCGCAGCCGGTTCAGCACGAACCGCCGCAGCGGGGCGACGGCCGCGACCACCAGGGCGAGCACGGCGGCGGTCAGCACCCCGATGATCACCGCCCGGGAGGCAGAGAGGTCGCCGTTGGTCTGGCTGCCGGTGATCAGGCCGAAGCTGAACAGCAGCAGCAGGTGCCCGGCCAGCCCGGCCAGCTGGGAGGCGCCGACGGAGGCGACCGCCTGGCCGGAGCGGATGCCGGCCTTCTGCAGATAGCGGGTGTTCAGCGCGATGCCGCCGATCGCGGCGGGCGCGACCAGCTTGACGAAGGACCCGGCCAGCTGGGCGGCGACGGTGCGCCGGAACGGCAGCTTCTCCGGGACGAACCCGGTCAGGCTCATCGAGGCGGCCACGTAGCTGAACGCGGCGCCGGCCAGGGCCACCGCAGCCCAGGCCCAGTCCATCTGGGAGAGCTTGAGCTGGGCCGGCTTGATGGTGGTCAGGGCCAGATAGGCGGCGAAGGTGAGCGCGATCACCATGATCAGGCTCTTCGGCTTGAGCCGTTCCAGCTTGGCCGTCTCGGTCGGTGCCTCGGGGGCGATCTGGAGGATCTGGCCGCGGAGCCGGCTGAGCAGGTCCTCGCCGGCCGCCGCGATGTCCTCCTCGGCCTGCTGCTGGGTGCGCTCGCCGGCGGCGACCTGCTCCAGCGCCCGGGCCCGGGCGGCGGCCTTGCGTTCCCTGGTGAGCTTCTTCAGGTCGACCCTGGTGGAGCGGCTCATGCCGACCGGCTGGAGCAGCGGCAGCGCCTGCGCCACCCGCTCGGCGCCGAGGACGGCGTTGGCGGTGGCGACCGCCCGCTCCGGGCCGATCCGCAGCGCGAAGGTGGTGAGCAGCTGGGCGATGTCGATGCGCAGCGTCAGATCGGTGGCCGCGATGTCGCCGCCGGAGAGGTTGACCAGGCAGGCCGCCTTCTCGTCGACGACCAGCAGCGACTCGCCGGTGAGCCGGCGGTGGGCGATCCGGCGCTCGTGCAGGGCGGCGACCGACTCCCAGAGCGAGGCCATCACCTGGTCGGTGACCTCCCCCTCGCCGAGGTCGTCCAGGATGCGGCCCTCGACGTTCTCGTAGACCAGGATCGCGGCGTCCGGACCGAGCTCGGAGGTGGCGACCAGCTGCGGGGCGCGGGCGCCCGAGGCGGCCGCCGCGTAGGCGATCAGCGCCTCCTGCTCCAGGGCCTGGCGCAGCGACTGGGGGCTGCGGCGGACGGCCACCGAGCGCAGCCGCAGCCGCCGCCAGGCGCGGTAGAAGAAGCCGGAGGCCTGCTGCTCGCGGTCGATGATGTGGACGTCCAGCGGCGGGCCGCTCTGCTGGGCGACGTAGTAGCGGCGGGTGCCGCCGGGCGCGTCGGGAGCGCGGTGGGCGCTGGCCGGGGTGAAGCCGACCTTGCGCAGGCCGATCATCAGGTGCTGGCCGGTGGGCCGGATGTTCGGCGAGCCGATCGCGTACAGCGTGCCGTAGGCGACGGACCAGCCGATCAGCACGGTGAGCAGCAGGGACAGCGGGGTGGTGTAGCCGCCGAGCAGCTCGGTGATCCCGCTGAAGATCACCACCACCCAGAGGGCGACCCGCCAGCGCGGCCGGCTCGACATGCCGACCGCGGTCATATAGGCGATCACCGGCGCCAGATAGCCGTGCACCGGGTCGGTGAGGGTGCCGTTGCTGTCCAGCGGCAGTCTGGTGAGGGCGTCCCGGATGTGATCGGAGGCGCCCTCGGCGACCCACCAGTCGATGCCCAGCGAGACGCCGTAGGCGAGCACCGAGGCGAGCACACCGTCGGCGACCCGCAGGCCGTCGCGTTTGATCAGCCGCTCCACCGCGAAGGCGAGCGGGACGGCGAGCACCGCGACGCTGGAGACCAGGCCGGTGATGGTGGAGAGCACCGGGGAGAACCGGGGCGCGTTGGAGGCGATGTCCAGCTCGATGCCGGTGGTGGTCGAGGTCGCGACGCCGGCCAGGACGAACACCGCGACGATGCCGAAGACGCCGGCCAGGAAGCGGATCAGATCGGACGGGCGGTGCGCCCGGGCGGCGAGCAGCGGCTCGTCCACGTCCAGGTGCGGGGTGTCGTCCAACGGCTCGTGCGGCCCGTGCGGCCCGGCCGGTTCGTACGGTGCGGGCGCCGGCCCGGGGGCGGGCTGCTGGGCCGGGACACCGGTCGTCGCCGGCTCGGGTGCGGGCCCGGGCAGCCCGGCCTCGGGGCCGGTCGGCTGGGGGGTCTTGATCGTCCGGTCCTTGATCAGGGAGACTTCCGGTGACGGCTCGGCGGCGCTCTCGCCGCCGGGACGTGCGGGCACGGCGTCGGCGGACTCGTCGGAGTCCTCGTCCACGCCCACGTCAGCCGTCCCGGTCATCTGGTCTTGTCCTCGTATCACCACTCACCGCCCCGAAGATGGTGGCATGCCTCGGCGCCCCGTGCTGGACAGGGGGCGGATCGGGCGCGGCGGATCGTCCACGACGGACCTCCCGGGCGCCCGGATGGGGAAGAATGCCGCAGGTGACGGACGCTACCGACGACGGCGGCCACGACGCGCTGCCACCCTTCGCCGAACTGGTGCTCGACCTGACCGAGCGGATTCCACCCGGCCGGGTGATGACCTACGGAGACGTCGCCGAATACCTCGGCCAGGGCGGACCCCGCCAGGTCGGCCGGGTCATGGCACTCTACGGCGGCGCCGTGCCCTGGTGGCGGGTGATCCGCGCGGACGGCCGGTTCCTGCCCGGCCACGAGCACCGCGCCCTCGCCCACTACGGCGAGGAGGGCACCCCGCTGCGCGAACTCGCCGACCCGCCCCGGGTCGACCTGAAGCGGGCCCGCTGGGACGGCCGGTGACCCCGGACCTTCCCGGAACCGGGTGCGCGGACGGGAATGACGGGGCAGGATCGTAGGCTCGATACGGGCGGGCCCCGGGCGGGCCCGTCCGACGTTGCCCGCAGCACAACCCCCAGGAACTCCGTGACCTCCCCCTACCGTCTGGTGCGCAGCCCCCTCGCCCAGCCCGCCCCGCCCGTGCTGGACGAGTACCAGCGCGCCGTGGTCGAGCACACGGGCGGCCCGCTGCTGGTGCTCGCCGGGCCCGGGACGGGCAAGACCACGACCCTGGTGGAGGCCGTCGCCCGGCGGATCGAACGCGGCACCGACCCCGAGCGGATCCTGGTCCTGACCTTCAGCCGCAAGGCCGCGATGGAGCTCCGCGACTGGATGTCCGGCCGGCTCGGGGCCTCGGCCGCCGCCCCGCAGGCCACCACCTTCCACTCCTTCTGCTACGCCCTGCTCCGCGCCCACCAGGACCCGCAGGACTACGCCGAGCCGCTGCGGCTGCTCTCCGGCCCCGAGCAGGACGTCATGGTCCGCGAGCTGCTGGCCGGCGGCGCCGAGGACGCCCGCCTCGCCGCGTCCGACGACGGCCCCGCCACGGGCGGCCGGATCGGCTGGCCGCTCGACCTGCGCGCCTGCCTGACCACCCGCGGCTTCGCCGACGAGGTCCGCGCGGTGCTCGCCCGCAGCCGCGAACTGGGCCTCGGCGAGGACGAGCTGCGCCGCTTCGCCGAGGGCGTCCAGCGCCCCGACTGGGCCGCCGCCGCGCACTTCCTCGCCGACTACCTGGACGTCCTCGACCTGCGCGGCGTCCTCGACTACGCCGAACTCGTCCACCGCGCCGTGCTGCTCGCCGAACGCGCCGAGGTCGGCGAGGACCTGCGGCAGCGCTACGAGGCCGTCTTCGTCGACGAGTACCAGGACACCGACCCCTCGCAGGTCCGGCTGCTGCGCCGGCTGGCCGGCGGCGGGCGGGAGCTGGTCGCCGTCGGCGACCCCGACCAGTCGATCTACGCGTTCCGCGGCGCCGACATCAACGGCATCCTGGAATTCCCGCAGACCTTCCGGCGGGCCGACGGCGGCCCCGCCGAGGTCAAGGTCCTGCGGGTCTCCCGCCGCTCCGGCGCCGTCCTGCTCGCCGCCTCCCGCGAACTCGCCCGGCGGATGCCGATGGGCCGGCTGCCCGCCGACAAGCTCGCCCAGCACCGCGCCCTGCTGCCCTCCCGCGAGGGCGGCCGGGTCGAGGTCTACACCTACCCCACCCCCGGCACCGAGCTGGACTCCATCGCCGACCTGCTCCGCCGCGCCCACCTGGAGGACGGCGTGCCCTGGGGCGAGATGGCCGTGCTGGTCCGGGCCGGCGGCCGTTCCATCCCCGGCGTCCGGCGGGCGCTCAGCGCGGCCGGCGTCCCGCTGGAGATCGACGGCGACGACCTGCCGCTGCGCGAGGAACCCGCCGTCGCCCAGCTGCTGCTCGCCCTCAGGGTCTGCGCCGAGCAGGCGGTCCGGCAGGCCGCCCGGGACCGGCACGACCACGAGGAGGAGACCACCGCCGACCTCCACACCACCGACCCCCTCACCACCGAGCTCGCCCACACCCTGCTCACCGGCCCGCTCGGCGGCATGGACGGCTCCGACCTGCGCCGCCTCGGCCGCGCCCTGCGCGAGGAGGAACGCGCGGTGCTGCGCGCGGCCGACCTGCCCGCCGCCGCGCTGCGCCCCGCCGAGGAACTGATCCGCGAGGCCCTGGCCGAGCCCGAGCGCCTCGTCGCCCTCGACCCCGCCTACGCCCGCCGCGCCCGCGACCTCGGCACCCTGCTGCGCAAGGTCCGCGAACGGCTGGCCGGCGGCTGCACCGCCGAGGAGGCCCTCTGGGACCTCTGGGACGGCAGCCGGCGCTGGCGCGAACGCCTGGAACGGGCCGCCCTGCGCGGCGGCGCGGCCGGCCGCAACGCCGACCGCGACCTGGACGCGCTCTGCGCCCTGTTCGAGACCGCCGCCCGCGCCGAGGAACAGGTCACCGGGCACCGCGGCGCCCTCGACCTGCTCGCCGAGCTGGAGGCCCAGGACATCGCCGCCGACACCCTCACCGTGCGGGCCGTCCGCCCGGAGGCTGTCCGGCTGATGACCGCCCACCGCTCCAAGGGCCTGGAATGGCGCCTCGTCGTGGTCGCCGGTGTCCAGGACGGCCTCTGGCCGGACCTGCGCCGCCGCGGCTCGCTGCTGGAGGCCGACCGGATCGGCCGCGACGGCCTCGCCGAACCGCTCTCCCCGGCCGCCCTGCTCGGCGAGGAGCGCCGGCTCTTCTACGTCGCCGCCACCCGGGCCAGGGAACGGCTGATCGTCACCGCCGTCAAGGCGCCCGCCGAGGACGGCGACGAACCCTCCCGCTTCCTGCGCGAGCTCTACCGCGAGGAACTCGACCCCAGAACCGGCCGGGTGCTGCGCCGCACCCCCCAGGTCACCGTCGAGGACATCACCCACCGCCCGCGCCGCCCGCTCTCGGTGCCCGCGCTGGTCGCCGAGCTGCGCGCGGTCACCGTCGACCCGGCCCGCTCGCCGGAACTGCGCCGCGCCGCCGCCGAACGGCTCGCCACCCTCGCGGCCGCCGCCGACGAGGACGGCCTGCCACTGGTCCCCGCCGCCCACCCCGAACGCTGGTGGGGCCTGGACGACGCCACCGCCGCCCCCGACCCGCTGCGCGACGCCGGCCTGCCGGTGCGGCTGTCCGGCAGCGGCCTGGAACAGCTGGAGAACTGCTCGCTCCAGTGGTTCCTGGACAAGGAGGTCAAGGCGCGCGGCGCCGGCTCCGCCGCCCAGGGCTTCGGCAACGTGGTGCACGCCCTCGCCGACGAGGTCGGCTCCGGCCGCACCCCCGCCGACCTCGCCGTGCTGATGGAGCGGCTGGACACGGTCTGGGACGCGCTGGCCTTCGACGCCCCCTGGAAGTCCCAGCAGGAGAAGACCGAGGCCCGCGCCGCCCTGGAGCGCTTCCTCAACTGGCACGTGCTGGAACGCGGCCGCGATCTCGTCGCCACCGAGCACGGCTTCGACGTCAGCCTGGACGTCGGCGGCGTCTCGGTACGCATCCGCGGCTCGATGGACCGGGTCGAGAAGGACGACGCCGGGCGCGCCTACGTGGTCGACTTCAAGACCGGCAAGCAGATCCCGACCGACAAGTCGCTGCCCGAGCACAAGCAGCTCGCCGTCTACCAGCTCGCCGTCCGGGCCGGCGCCCTCAACGAACTGCCCGGCTTCGACGACCACCCGCCGCAGACCGGCGGCGCCGAACTGGTGCACCTGCGCGAGCCGTCCGCCAAGGCCCTGCCCGACGCGCCCAAGGTGCAGCGGCAGGACCCGCCCGAGGGCGAGCCCTGGATCGAGAACCTGCTCGCCGACGCCGCCGGAAGGGTCCTCGCCGAACGCTTCGTCCCGCAGACCGGCAGCGGCTGCGACCGGTGCTCGTTCCGCCGCAGCTGCTCCGCCCAGCGGGACGGCGCGCAGCTCGTCGAGTAACCGGCCGGGGAGCGCCGGGGCCGTTCGGGTGAGGGACTGTCCGCCCGTCCGGTTAGCGTTGGGGGGTGACCGCCGTGCTCAGCCGCCCCGACCAGCTCAAGGACCTGCTGGGCATCCCCTTCAACCCGGAGCAGATGGCGGCCATCGGCGCCCCGCTGGAACCGGCCGTCATCGTGGCCGGCGCCGGCTCCGGCAAGACCACCGTGATGGCCGCCCGCGTGGTCTGGCTGGTCGGCTCCGGCGCCGTCCGGCCCGAGGAGGTGCTCGGCCTCACCTTCACCAACAAGGCCGCCGGCGAACTCTCCGAACGCGTCCGCGCCGCCCTGCTGCGCGCCGGCGTCGCCGAACCGGACGAGGAGCCACTCGGCGAACCCGAGATCTCCACCTACCACGCCTTCGCCGGCCGGCTGCTCAAGGAGCACGGCCTGCGGATCGGCATCGAGCCCGACGTCCGGCTGCTCGCCGACGCCACCCGCTTCCAGCTCGCCGCCAAGGTGCTGCGCACCGCCCGCGGCCCCTTCCCGGCGCTCACCGGCACCTTCGCCAACCTGGTCGCCGACCTCACCGCCCTGGACGGCGAACTCGCCGAGCACCTGGTCGAGCCCGCCGCCCTGCGCGCGTACGACGAGGAACTGCTCGACACCCTGGCCACCGCCAAACTCACCAACGACGACCTCAGGGCCGTCCCCGGCACCGCCCGGGCCCGGCTGGAACTGCTGCGCCTGGTCGAGGAGTACCGGCGCCGCAAGGCCGCCGCCGGGCTGATGGACTTCGGCGACCAGATAGCCGCCGCCGCCCGCCTCGCCCAGCAGCGGCCCGAGGTCGGCGAACTGCTCCGCGGCCAGTTCCGGGTGGTCCTGCTCGACGAGTACCAGGACACCTCCGTCGCCCAGCGGCTGATGCTCGCCGGGCTCTTCGGCGCTGGCCCGGACGGCGCCGGTGGCGGCCACGCCGTCACCGCCGTCGGCGACCCCTGCCAGGCGATCTACGGCTGGCGCGGCGCCTCCGTCGCCAACCTGGACGACTTCCCCCGGCACTTCCCGAAGGCCGGCGGCACCCCGGCCGCCCGGTACGCGCTCAGCGAGAACCGCCGCAGCGGCGGCCGGCTGCTCGCCTTCGCCAACGAGCTGGCCGCGCCGCTGCGCGCCATGCACGCGGGCGTCGAGGCGCTGCGCCCGGCGCCCGGCGCCGAGCAGGACGGATACGTCCGGGCCGCGCTGCTGCCCACCCACGCCGCCGAGATCGACTGGCTGGCCGACTCGATCGCCCACCTGGTGCGCACCGGCACCGCGCCCGGCCGGATCGCCGTGCTCTGCCGGGGCGGCGCGGCGTTCCCCGACATCCACGCGGCGCTGGTCGCCCGCGAGGTGCCGGTCGAGGTGGTCGGCCTCGGCGGACTGCTGCAACTGCCCGAGGTGGCCGACCTGGTCGCGGTCTGCGAGGTGCTGCAGGACCCGACCGCCAACGCGGCGCTGGTCCGGCTGCTGATCGGCCCGCGCTGGCGGATCGGCGCCCGCGACCTCGCCCTGCTCGGGCGCCGCGCCGCCGACCTGGTCCGCACCGCCCGGCCCGAGGGCGTGGAGGCGCTGGCCGCCGCCGTCGCCGAGACCGACCCCACCGAGGTGGTCTCGCTCGCCGATGCGCTGGAGACCTTCCTGGACGCCGACCAGCCCGACGAACTGCCGTTCTCCCCGGAGGCCCGGGTGCGGTTCGCCCGCCTCGCCCGGGAGCTGCGCGAGCTGCGCCGCTCGCTCGCCGAGCCGCTGATGGACGTGCTGCACCGGGTGCTCGCGGTCACCGGCCTGGAGGTCGAACTCGCCGCCTCGCCGAAGGCCCTGGCCGCCCGCCGCCGGGAGACCCTGCACGCCTTCCTGGACGTCGCGGCGGGCTTCGCCGACCTGGACGGCGACCCGGGCCTGCCGGCCTTCCTCGGCTTCCTGCGCGCCGCCCAGCAGTACGAGCGCGGCCTGGACAGCAGCCTGCCCGGTGGCGAGGACACCGTGAAGGTGCTCACCGCCCACAAGTCCAAGGGCCTGGAGTGGGACGTCGTCGCCGTCCCCGGCCTGGTCAAGGGGGCGTTCCCGTCCTCGGCCCCGCGCGAGCGCTGGACCAGCACCAAACGGGTGCTCCCGCACGCGCTGCGCGGCGACGCGGCCACCCTGCCCGACGTCCGCGGCGGCTGGACCGGCAAGTCGATGACCGCGTTCAGGCAGCAGCTCGCCGAGCACTCCGCCACCGAGGAGCTGCGCCTCGGCTATGTCGCCTTCACCCGGCCGCGCTCCCTGCTGCTGGCCTCCGGCCACTGGTGGGGGCCGACCCAGAAGACCGTCCGCGGCCCGTCCGCCTTCCTGGAGGCGCTGCGCGCCCACTGCGAGCGGCCCGGCGCGGGCGAGACCGAGCACTGGGCGGAGCAGCCCGCCAAGGGGGCGGAGAACCCCGCGCTGGCCGCCCCGGTGGAACGGCCCTGGCCGCTGCCGCTGGACCCGGCCGCCCAGCACGCCCGCCGCCGGGTCGCCGAGGTGGTCCGCCGCCGGCTGGCCGGGCAGCCGGCCCCGGAGCCGGAGCCGATGGGCGTCGAGGACCGCCGCCAGGTGGAGTCCTGGGACCGCGACCTCACCGCGCTGCTCGGCGAGTTGGAGCGCTCCCGGCGTGGCGTCCGGGAGGTGCCGCTGCCGCCCGCGCTCTCCGCCACCCAGCTGCTGCGGCTGGCCGCCGATCCGGACGGCTTCGCCCACGACCTGGCCCGCCCGATGCCGCGCCCGCCGCAGCCCGCCGCCCGCCGGGGCACCCGCTTCCACGCCTGGGTGCAGGCCAGGATCGAGCCGCTGCTGCTCATCGGGCCGGGCGCGCTGCCGGGCGCGGACGACGACGGGATCGAGGACGAGCAGGACCTGGAGCGCCTCAAGGAGGCGTTCCTGCGCACCCCGTACGCGCACCGGACGCCGTACCGGGTCGAGGCGCCGTTCCAGCTGGTGCTGGCGGGTCGGGTGGTGCGCGGCCGGATCGACGCGGTCTATCGTGAAGGTGACGGCCGGTCAGAATCCGGTGCGGCGTCACGCTACGAAGTGGTGGACTGGAAGACCCATCGCGAGGAGACCGCCGACCCGCTCCAGCTCGCCGTCTACCGGGTCGCCTGGGCCGAACAGTTGGGCGTTCCACTGGAGCAGGTCACGGCGTCGTTCCTGTATGTCCGCAGCGGCCGGATCGAACAACCCGCAGGACTTCCCGACCGAAAAGAGTTGGAACGGCTCCTGATCGGGAACAGTGAAGAATGAGTCACAGAGAGCAGTCAAGTCATCACGGCATCGCGCGAAACCTGTGCGTCGTGCACGTTTCGCGCCTATTGTGGGGTCGGTAACCGGTCAACCCCCGTGCTCCGGCCGCCAGCGAGGCCCGCATTCCCTAACCCTCAGTCATCGCCGCAGGTGCCCCCGGCATCGGCGTCTTCTGCTGGAGAGACCGAAGTTGAGCGCGACCGGATGGATCAGAGAGCGGTTCGCCGGGCCGGCCCCGGGGCCCGCGGCCGGTGCGACCGGCACCTGGCCGAGAACGGCGCTCGCGCTGCCGTTCATCGGCATGACGCTGGTCGTCGTCCTCGATTACATCAGCAACACCGCGGTGACGGTCGAACCGGCCCTCACCGCCGTCCCCGCGCTGGCCGCCGTGGTCAGCCGACGCACCTGGTACCCGCTCGCCATCGGCGCCTGCACCGAGGCCGGCGCCTTCCTGATGGCCTTCCACAACGATGTGCTCGGCGAGTCCGTGCACAGCGCCACCGTCTTCGCCATCCTCCTGGTCGCCGCGATCGGCTGGGTCAGCGCGACCCTGCGGCTGCGCCAGGAGGAGGCGCTCGCCGACGCCCAGCTGGTCGCCTCCATCGCCCGCCGGGTACTGCTGCGGCCCGTCCCCGAACGGGTCGGCACGGTGCGCGCCGCCGTCCACTACGAGGCCGCGGCCGCCCACGCCAGGATCGGCGGAGACCTCTACGAGGTGGTCAACACCCGGCACGGCGTCCGGGCGGTGGTCGGTGACGTGCGCGGCAAGGGGCTCGGCGCGGTGGAGACCGCCGCCGCCGTGCTCGGCGCCTTCCGCGAGGCCGCCCACCAGGAGTCCGCGCTGGACCGGGTGGCCGGCTGGCTCGCCGTCAGCCTCGACCGCGCGCTGCACGAGAACGACCACCCCGGTGTGGAGGAGGAGTTCGTCACCCTGGTGCTGATCGGCGTCCGGCCCGACGGCACCGCCGAGATCGTCAACTGCGGCCACCCCTCACCCCTGCTGCTGCGCGGTACCGAGCCCGTCCGGCCGCTGGAGCTCGCCGAGACGGTGCCCCCGCTCGGCGTCCTCGACCCGGCCGACGTCCGGCCGCCCGTGCACCGGGTCCCGCTGCTCCAGGGGGACCGCGTGCTGCTCTTCACCGACGGCGTCATCGAGGCCCGGGACCGCTCCGGCGCCTTCTACCCGCTCGCCGACCGGCTGCCGCGGCACGCGGACGGCCGGCCCGCCGAGGTCCTGCGGCGGCTGCACGAGGACGTCGTCCGGCACGTCGGCCGCCAGCTCGGGGACGACGCCGCGATGCTGCTGCTCCAGTACGATCCCCCGCCGGCCGCCGGAGCCCAGCTGCCGCACCAGAACGGGCTGCTGACCCGGCGGTAGCTTCCTGGGACTACAGCGACACCGCCACCACCAGCGGCCGGTGGTCGGAGACCGCCGCCCGCGGTGCGGCCGCCGGACCCACCGCGGTGCGCGGCACGCCCACCGCCAGCACATGGTCGAACTGCACGGCCGGCCGGTGCGAGGGATAGGTGGGCGTGCGCGCCAGGTCGTGCCAGCCCTGGAGCCGCGCCCGCGGCTCGCGCACCCGCCGCCGGCGCGGCTCCACCAGCCGCGGCCGGGCCCGGCGGGCCGCCCGCAGCTCGCGCACCCGCGCCCGGGGCGCGGTCCGGTCCAGCGCGGTGGCCCCGCCGAGCACCGTCCGGGGCACCGCGCCGATCAGGTTGAAGTCGCCCAGCACCAGGTACGGCCCCGGCAGGTCGGCGATCCAGCGCCGGATCCCGGCCAGCTGCGCCATGTTCCAGCCCGGGACGAACGACAGGTGCGCGGCCACCACCGTGAACGGCCCCCGCTCGCCCTCCAGAACCGCCGCCACCGCCGCCCGCGGCTCGTCCGGGACGGGCGTGAGCCCGCGCCGCCCGGCCACCCGCAGCGGCAGCCCGAACGGCGCCGGGGCGAACCGGCGGGCCCGCCAGTGGCGGACCGGCAGCCGGGTCAGCAGCGCGGTGCCGTACGAGGGCGGGGCGCCGTCGCCGACCTCGCCCGGCCCGTACACCTGGAACTCGGGGGCGGACGGCTCCGGGAGCCAGCCGGCCACCGGCGCCGGGCGGCCGTGCAGCGCCGCCGCGAACCGCCAGTCGGCCGCACCCATCGCCTTGGCGGCGACGGCGGCCTGGTCGGCGCCGCCCGAGCGCGACTGGTGCCGGTCCACCTCCTGAAGGGCCAGCACGTCGACGTCCAGCGCGGCCACCGCCTCCGCCAACGGCCCTCCGGGGTCGGCCGGGTAGGGCAGCGGGGTGCCGTCCGCCGCGAGCGGCTGACCGTGCAGCAGATTGAAGGTGGCGATGCGCAACTGGCTCACACCGCACGACGGTACCCGCTCGCCGGGGGAGGGGCGCCGCTTGAGGCCGCCGGGCATACCGGGTATACATACTCGGTATGTCCATCCGTCACGGTCTGCTCGCCCTGCTCGACCAGGGCCCCCGCTACGGCTACCAGCTGCGCACCGAGTTCGAGGCGCGCACCGGTGCCACCTGGCCGCTCAACGTCGGCCAGGTCTACACCACCCTGTCCCGCCTGGAGCGCGACGGCCTGGTCGAGCCCGCCGGGGAGGACGAGGAGGGGCACCAGTTCTACGCCGTCACCGAGGCCGGCCGGGCCGAACTGCGGGCCTGGTTCGACACCCCGGTGCCCCGGACCAACCCGCCGCGCGACGAACTGGCGATCAAGCTCGCCATGGCGGTGACCGTCCCCGGGGTGGACGTGCCCGCCGTCGTCCAGGGCCAGCGACGCCACAGCATCAAGGCCCTCCAGGACTACACCCGGCTCAAGGGCCGCGCCCTGGCCGGCGAGACCCGCCCCGGAAACGCCGGAAGCCAGGGCCGGTCCACCAGCCCCGGCGCCGACCTCGCCTGGCTGCTCGTCCTCGAACAGCTCATTTTCCAGACCGAGGCCGAGATCCGCTGGCTCGACCACTGCGAGACCCGCCTCGCCCAGCAGGCCGAGATCGAACAGGCCAGAGCCGCCGAGGCCCGCGAGACCGAGACCAGGACCACCCGCCGCCCCGGCCGCCGGCGGACCAAGGCCTGAACCCGTGCCCCGCAGCACGGGCCGGGGGCCGGACCGCGGCCCCGCACCACCACCAGAACCACCGGCTCCCGACCAGGAGCCCAGAACAGCAGGGGGAAGCGTGACCCACACCGATCCGACCCGCAGCGGCACCCAAGCCGTTCTGCACCTGGAGAACGTCACCCGGGTCCACGGACAGGGCGCGTCCGAAGTACACGCGTTGCGCGGGGTCGACCTCAAGGTCCACCCCGGCGAGTTCGTCGCCGTCATGGGCCCGTCCGGCTCCGGCAAGTCCACCCTGCTCACCCTCGCGGGCGGCCTGGACACCCCGACCACCGGCCAGGTCCTGGTCGAGGGCGTCGGCCTCGGCGGCCTCAGCCGCAAGCGGCTGGCCGAGGTCCGCCGCCGCTCCATCGGCTACGTCTTCCAGGACTACAACCTGATACCGGCCCTGACCGCCGCCGAGAACATCTCACTGCCCCGCGAACTCGACGGCCTCTCCACCCGCGCGGCCCGCCGCGAGGCCCTCGCCGCCCTGGAGGAGCTCGGCATCCCGGAACTCGCCGACCGCTTCCCCGACGACATGTCCGGCGGCCAGCAGCAGCGCGTCGCCATCGCCCGCGCCCTGATCGGCGAACGCCGCCTCGTCCTCGCCGACGAACCCACCGGCGCGCTCGACTCCACCACCGGCGAATCCGTCCTCGCCGTCCTGCGGGCCCGCTGCGACGCCGGCGCCGCCGCCATGATGGTCACCCACGAAGCCCGGCACGCCGCCTGGGCCGACCGCGTGGTCTTCCTGCGCGACGGCCGCATGGTCGACGAGAGCATCAGCCAGGACGCCGCCAGCCTGCTCGTCACCGCCGCCGCCAACAGCGGGAAGGGCCCGGTGCAGCAGTGAAGCTCACCGCCTGGCGGGTCGCCCTGCGCATCGCCCGCCGCGACGCCCTGCGCGCCAAGGGCCGCAGCGCCCTCGTCGTCGCCATGGTCGCCCTGCCCGTCCTCGGCGTCACCGGCGCCGACGTGGTCTTCCGCAGCGCCGACCTCGACCCCGCCGAGCGGGTCGTCCGCGCCATGGGCCAGGCCAACGCCCAACTCCAGCTCGTGGAGCGCGGCGCCATCATCATGCAGGCCCCGGACCCGGACACCGGCTACGACATGGAGAGCCCCGAAGCGGCCGAGCAGGAGAACGGCCGGCCCAAGTACACCCCCGAGCAGCGCCGCAGCCTCGACACCGAGCCCGCCGAACTCGCCCGGCAACTGCTCCCGCCCGGCAGCACGCTCATCCCGGAGCGCCGGGGCCCGTTCACCTCCACCAGCACCGCCCAGGGCCTGCTCAGCGTGCAGACCACCGAGGCCGACCTCAACGACCCGGTCTGGAAGGGCCGGATCGACCTCGTCAAGGGCCGTGCCCCCGGCGCGGGCCACGAGATCGCCGTCACCCAGGCCTTCCTCGACCGCTCCGGGCTCAAGCTCGGCGACCGCACCGCCCCGCGCGGCCTCGAAGCCACCCCCTACACCATCACCGCCGTCGTCGAGTACCCCGGCGAGCTGCGGGCCACCGAACTGGTCGCCCGGCCCGGCTCCCTGATCGACCCCCTGAACGCGTACGCCGCCGGCCAGGGCTCGCGCCGCACCCCGTCCGACGACCGGACCGACCGGTGGCTGGTCAAACTCCCCGCCGGGGCCACGTTCGACTGGCCCAAGGTGAGCGAGCTCAACCGGTACGGCTTCACCCTCGCCGCGCGCAACGTCATGCTCGACCCGCCGGCCCGCTCCGACGTGCCCTACTACGTCAAGGAGGACCAGCGGAAATCCGGCGGGACCAGCTACTTCGACCGCACCCGGGTCGTCATCCTGGCCACCGTGATGGGCATGGCCCTGCTGGAGATCGTGCTCCTCGCGGGCCCCGCCTTCGCCGTCGGCGCCAGGCGCTCCCGGCGGCAGCTCGGCCTGCTCGCCGCCGGCGGCGGTGACCGCGCCAACATCCGGGCCGTCGTGCTCGGCGGCGGCATCGTCCTCGGCTCCACCGGCGCCGCACTCGGCCTCGGCCTCGGCCTCGGCACCGTCGCCCTGGTGCGCACCCACGCAGAGGAGTACGCCGGGCAGCGGTTCGGCCACTTCGACGTGCAGCCGCTCGACCTGCTCGGCGTCCTCGCCATCGGCCTGGTCACCGGCCTGCTCGCGGCCGTCGTCCCCGCCGTCCAGGCCTCCCGGCAGGACGTGGTCGCCGCGCTCACCGGCCGTGACTCGCTCAAGCCGCCGAGCCGCAAGCTGGCCCTGCTCGGTCTGCTGATGCTCGGCGGCGGCGCCGCCCTCGCCCTGCTCGGCTCCACCGGCGGCTTCGGCAACACCAGCCTGGCCGTCCTGGGCGGCTCGGCGGTCGCCGAACTCGGCATGGTCGCCCTCACCCCCTACCTGGTCGGACTCTTCGGCCGGATCGGCCGCTGGCTGCCGCTCGGCCCCCGCCTCGCCCTGCGCGACTCCGTCCGCCACCGCGGGCGCACCGCACCCGCCGTCGCCGCCGTGATGGCCGCCGTCGCCGGGTCGGTCGCCATGGGCATCTACACCTTCAGCACCGACGAGCAGCAACGCCGGGAGTACACCGCCGGAGCGCCCGCCGGAGCGGTCACCCTGGACAGAGGCTGGGGCTCCGCCGCGGACGGCAAACTGCTGCCCCAGATGCGCAACGCCGTCGAGAGCAGCATCCCCGGCCTCGGCACCCGTGCCGACGTCCAGAAGGTCGGCTACAAGGGCGACTGCTCGGTGACCGAGGGCAGCTGCGGCTTCGTCACCGTCAACATGCCCAAGGAACGGCGCTGCCCGCTGGACGCGAACGGCTTCGTCGACATCAGCGACGAGGAGGCGAACCGGCTCCGCAAGGAGGACGAGCGCTGCAAGAGCGGCCACACCAGCCGGTCCAACACCTTCGGCGCCCTGGTGTCCGGTGACGCCACCGTGCTGCACAACCTCTTCGGCATCACCGACCCGGCCGTCGGCCAGGCGCTGGCGGCCGGCAAGGCCGTGGTCTTCGACCCCAAGTACATCAAGGACGGCAAGGTCCTGGTCGAGCTGACCGAGCCCCAGGACCGGTCGGCGGCCAAGCCCGGCAAGCCGGTCGAGGAGGTCGTCCACGAGGTCGCCGTCGACGCCTACCTGGCCACCGCGGTCATCCCGACCGCCGGCCAGACCCTGATCACCCCGGACACCGCCCACCGGCTCGGCCTGACCACCACCGACGCCGGCTCGGTCTGGCTGCCCGAGACCGCCCCGACCGACGGCGCCGAACAGAAGGCCATGGGCGCGCTGAGCAAGCTCGCCGACCACACCTACCTCCAGGTCGAGCGCGGCTACCACTCCCAGCGCGACCTGGTCACCCTCGGCCTGACCGCCTTCGCCGCCCTGGTCGCGCTCGGCGCGGCCGGCATCGCCACCGGTCTCGCCGCCGCCGACTCCCAGCGCGACCTCACCACCCTCGCGGCGGTCGGCGCCGAGCCCAGGATCCGCCGCACCCTCTCCGGCTTCCAGTGCGGAGTGATCGCGACCATGGGCACCCTGCTCGGCGTCGTCGCCGGCGTGGTGCCGGCCGTGGCGCTGCTCAAGGTCGAGGCCGCCGCGGCGGTCTTCCCGGGGATGAGCCCCGAGCAGGTGGCGAACCGGTCGCTGGTGGTCTTCCCGTGGCTCAACGTGGGGGTCACCGTGGTCGTCCTGCCGCTGCTCGCGGTGGTACTGGCCACGCTGCTCACCCGCTCGCGGATCTCGCTGCTGCGCCGCTCCGGCTGACGCGCGGTCCGCCGCCACCACCCCTCGTCACCCCCGGCCGTCTCCGTGCGGCCGGGGGTGACGGACGTTACAGGTCTCGTGCGCCGGACGGCCGGGGCGGACACCCGCGCGGGCGAACTAAAGTCGTCCGTATGACGAAAACCCCGGACAGCGTCGTCCGCTCCTTCATCGACCGGCACCAGAGCGCCTTCCTGGCCGACCTCTCCGAGTGGCTGAGCATCCCCTCGGTCTCCGCCGACCCCGGCCGGGCCGGCGAGGTGCGCCGCTCCGCCGAGTGGCTGGCCGCGAAGCTGCGCGACACCGGGTTCCCGGTGGCCGAGATCTGGGAGACGGACGGCCTGCCGGCGGTCTTCGCCGAGTGGCCGTCCGGGGACGCGTCCGCGCCGACCGTGCTGGTCTACGGGCACCACGACGTGCAGCCGGCGGCCAAGGAGGACGGCTGGGCGACCGAGCCGTTCGAGCCGACCGTGGTCGGGAAGCAGCTGTTCGCCCGCGGCGCGGCCGACGACAAGGGCCAGGTCTTCTTCCACACGCTGGGGGTCCGGGCCCACCTGGCCGCCACCGGGCGCACCGCCCCGGCCGTCAACCTCAAGCTGCTGATCGAGGGTGAGGAGGAGTCCGGTTCGCCGCACTTCGCCGACCTGGTCCGCCGGGAGGCCGCGCGACTGGCCTCCGATGTGGTGATCATCTCGGACACCGGCATGTGGTCGGAGACCACGCCGACCGTCTGCACCGGCATGCGCGGTCTGGCCGACGCCCAGATCGACCTGTACGGCCCGGACACCGACATCCACTCCGGCTCCTTCGGCGGCGCCGTGCCCAACCCGGCCGCGGTCGCGGCCGAGCTGGCCGCCGCGCTGCACGACGCCGACCGCCGGGTCTCCGTGCCAGGCTTCTACGACGGCGTGGTCGAGCTGACCGAGCGCGAGCGGGAGCTCTTCGCCGAGCTGCCCTTCGACGAGGCGCAGTGGCTGAAGGTCGCCAAGTCGTACGGCACCCGGGGCGAGGCCGGCTACTCCACCCTGGAGCGGGTCTGGGCCCGGCCGACCGCCGAGGTCAACGGCATCTGGGGCGGCTACACCGGCCCCGGCGGCAAGACCATCGTGCCGTCCTCGGCGCACCTCAAGCTCTCCTTCCGGCTGGTCGCCGGGCAGGAGGTGGAGCAGGTCCGGGCGGCCGTCCGGGACTGGGTGGCCGCGCGGGTGCCCGAGGGCATCCGGTACGAGCTGGTGTTCCCGGGCGCGACCCGGCCCTGCCTGACCCCGCTGGACCACCCGGCGCTGCAGTCCACCGTCCGGGCGATGGGGCGGGCGTTCCAGCAGAAGATCCTCTTCACCCGCGAGGGCGGCTCCGGCCCGGCCGCCGACCTCCAGGACGTGCTCGGCGCGCCGGTGCTCTTCCTCGGCATCTCGGTGCCGTCGGACGGCTGGCACTCGGTCAACGAGAAGGTCGAGCTGGACCTGCTGGCCAAGGGCGTGGAGACGGCCGCCTATCTCTGGGGCGACCTGGCCGAGAACTGGCGGCCGGGCGGCGAGGGCGTGTGAGGGCCACAGGGCCCGCCCTGACAGCGAGATCACTCATCCGGATGATTCATCACGTGGGGATGGAACGAAGTGAGCACCGTGCCTGAGACCGAACGCCCGCGGCACCTGGCGCTGGCCCGGGCCGGGGTGGACCGGGCGGCCCAGCACCGGTTCGACGAACCCTGGCTGGCGGCCGCGTGGAGCCACCCGAACACCAAGGTCCTGCCGATCGCCGGGGGCGAGGCGTTCGTGGTGGACACCGGGAACGGCACCGAACTGGTCCTGCTGCCCTCCTTCGAGGCGCCGCAGACCGGTGACCGCTACTTCCTGGGCACCGACGAGGACGGCGTCTCGTACTTCGCACTGGCCGGCGAGAGCCTGCCCGGGCGGCTGGACGGCGACGCCCGGCCGGCCGGGCTGCGCGAGGTCGGCGGGCTGCTCTCCGACCGGGACGCCGGGCTGCTGGTGCACGCCGTCGCGCTGGAGCACTGGCACCGGCTGCACAGCTTCTGTTCGCGCTGCGGGCACCCGACCGAGAAGGCCGGTGCCGGGCACATCCGCCGCTGCACCTCCTGCGCGGCCGAGCACTACCCGCG
Organism: Kitasatospora sp. NPDC087315; assembly: GCF_044744345.1. NCBI lineage: Bacteria > Bacillati > Actinomycetota > Actinomycetes > Kitasatosporales > Streptomycetaceae > Kitasatospora > Kitasatospora sp. NPDC087315. The sequence continues at coordinate 214,024 of NZ_JBIUYD010000008.1, forward strand.
CACCGACCCGGCGGTGATCATGATGATCACCGACGAGCAGGACCGCTGCCTGCTCGGCCGCCAGGCCATCTGGCCGGAGGGCCGCTGGTCGACCCTGGCCGGCTTCGTGGAGCCGGGGGAGTCGATCGAGCAGGCCGTGATCCGCGAGGTCTTCGAGGAGGCCGGTGTGCGGGTCGCCGAGGTCGGCTACGTCGCCAGCCAGCCCTGGCCGTTCCCGTCCAGCCTGATGCTGGGCTTCATGGGCAAGGCGGCCCCGGACGGGACGGCGATCACGGTGGACGGCGAGGAGCTGGCCGAGGCGCGCTGGTTCTCCCGGGAGGAGCTGCGGGCCGGGATGGCGGCGGGCGAGATCCTGCCGCCGTCCGGGATTTCGATCGCACGTCACCTGGTCGAACTCTGGTACGGCGAACCGCTGCCGTCGGCGGCGCGCTGGTAATGCGGCGAAATGGGGCGTGCGGATAAATTCGTGCGCCCCAATTTTCCGTTTCGAGCCCCGTGCTGCTCGGGTCATCGCGGTCCTGGCCGTCGGGGCCGGTTGCTGCGGCCGAGGCCCGGCCGACCTGCCGTGCGGATGTTCGTATCCGGAGGGACCTAGGCCCCCGGGGGAGGGCGTGCGCCCCGGGTGCGCCGTCACCGATACGGAGGACATTGCCGGAATCGGCCGGACGGGGTCACCTCCCTCGCTACATTCACTCGGGTGACAATTCCACGGGGCACCGCCCAATCCCCCAAATACCAGCGTCTCGCCGCCGATCTGCGCCGCCGGATCGCCGAGGGCGAGTTCACCGCCGACGCGGCCCTGCCGGTCGAGAGCGAACTGGAGCGACAGTACGGAGTCGCCCGCAACACCGTCCGGCTGGCCGTCGACGTGCTGGTCAACGAGGGCCGGCTGGTCCGCCTCCAGGGCAAGGGCACCTATCTCCGGGAGCATCCCGTCCTGGACCACCGCGCCTTCGGCCCCACCCTGCCGCCCGCGCCACGGGACTGTCTGGCCGTGCCCACCGCCGTCTACCTCGGCGAGGCCGTCGAGGCCGGCCGGGAGCTCACCGTCGACTTCGAGATGATGATCGTCCGGGCCCGGGTCGACATCGCCGAGCGGCTCGGACTGCGGCCCGGCGAGGCCATCGTGGTCCGCCGCCAGCTGCGGATGCTGGACCGCGAGCCGTACTCGATCGAGGAGAGCCACTACCGGGCCGGCCTCGCCGCGGGCACCCCGCTGATGGAGCCCGACCAGATCGACGGCGGGGACGAGGCGGTGCTCGCCGTGCTCGGCCGCACCGAGATCGGCGCCGTCGACCACCTGGTCGCCCGGATGCCGGGGCCGGAGGAGGCGCAGTGGTTCCAGGGCGGCCCCGGGGTGCCGCTGATGGTCCAGACCCGGGTCACCTACGACCGGCGCGGGCCCGTCCGGGTCATCGAGACCCGCTACTCGGCCGACCGCAGCCGGCTCGTCTACGGCGTGGGCGACCTCGCCGCCCGCGCCTCGCTGCCCGCGCCCGCCACCCCGGTGGACCCGGCCAGGGCGGACCAGGCCAGGGCGGACGCGGCCCGGGCCGACGCGCCGTAGCGCACCGGCCCGGGGACGCCGTGGACTCAGGCCGCGAGGGCCTTCTTGACCTGGATCAGGCTCGGGTTGGTCATCACGACCCGCTCGCCGCCGCCGACCGGCTGCACCAGCACGGTCGGGACGGTCTGGTTGCCGTTGTTGACGGACTCGACGAAGGACGCCGACGCCGGGTCCTCCTCGATGTTGATCTCGGTGTAGCCGATGCCTTCACGGTCCAGCTGGCTCTTGAGTCGGTTGCAGTACCCGCACCAGGTCGTGCTGTACATCGTGACGCTGCCGGACATCGAGGGGGCTCCTTCGGGAGGGGGCGTACGGTCTCAGGCGAGAACGTCCGCCGCGCGACGGTCATTCCGCGGACGCCCGGAGTGAGGGGCGACCTCTCACCCTTGGGGGCGCAGCCGCCATTCCGCACGCCGGGAGGCGTGGTGATCATCCTGCGATCACACCGCGCCTGTGGACAAGCCCGCCCGAGTTGTCCCACCGGGCTGAGAGGATGGAAGGCATGCAGGAAGACCTCTTGAGCGGCAGCCCGTTCGACGACTACCGGGCCCCCTCCGGCCCCGACGCGGTGCTCGCCGGGCTCGACCCCGAGCAACGGGCCGTCGCCACCGCCCTGCAGGGGCCCGTCTGCGTCCTGGCCGGCGCCGGCACGGGCAAGACGCGCGCCATCACCCACCGGATCGCCTACGGCGTGCGCAGCGGGGTCTACCAGCCCCAGCAGGTCCTCGCGGTCACCTTCACCGCCCGCGCCGCCGGCGAGATGCGCGGCCGGCTGCGCCAGCTCGGCGCCGAGGGCGTCCAGGCCCGCACCTTCCACGCCGCCGCGCTGCGCCAGCTCCAGTACTTCTGGCCGCGCGCCGTCGGCGGGCCGGTGCCCCAGCTGCTGGAACGCAAGGTCCAGCTGGTCGCCGAGTCCGCGGGACGCTGCGGGCTGCGGGTCCAGCGCACCGAACTGCGCGACCTCACCGCCGAGATCGAATGGGCCAAGGTCACCCAGATCGGCCCCGACGACTATCCGGCCGCGGTGCAGAAGTCGGGCCGCGACGCCCCCCGCGACCCGGCCGAGACCGCCCAGGTCTACCGGGTCTACGAGGAGACCAAGAGCCGCCGCGGCGTCATCGACTTCGAGGACGTCCTGCTGCTGACCGCCGCCATCCTGGAGGACCGCCCGGACATCGCCGACCAGGTCCGCACCCAGTACCGGCACTTCACCGTCGACGAGTACCAGGACGTCTCCCCGCTCCAGCAGCGGCTGCTCGACCAGTGGACCGGCCCCGGCGGCGGCGCCAGCCTCTGCGTCGTCGGCGACGCCAGCCAGACCATCTACTCCTTCACCGGCGCGACCCCCGACTACCTGCTGAACTTCCGCACCCGCCACCCCGAGGCGACGGTGGTCAAGCTGGTCCGCGACTACCGCTCCACCCCGCAGGTCGTCCACCTCGCCAACGGCCTGCTCGCACAGGCCCGCGGCCAGGCCGCCCGGCACCGGCTGGAGCTCGTCTCGCAGCGCGAGGCCGGCCCCGAACCCGTCTACACCGAGTACGAGGACGAGCCGACCGAGGCCGAGACCACCGCCCGCCGGATCAAGGAGCTGCTGGCCTCGGGCGTGCGGGCCAGCGAGGTCGCCGTGCTGTTCCGCACCAACGGCCAGTCCGAGGTCTACGAGCAGGCGCTCGCCGACCTCGGCGTCTCCTACCAGCTCAAGGGCGCCGAGCGGTTCTTCGAGCGGCCCGAGGTCCGCGACGCCGGAGTGCTGCTGCGCGGCGCCGCCCGGGCCGGCTCCGACCCGCTCACCGACGGCACCCCCGGGCTGGCCGCCCAGGTCCGTGCCGTCCTCGCCACCCGGGGCTTCACCCCCGAGCCGCCGGCCGGCTCCGGCGCGGTGCGCGAGCGCTGGGAGTCGCTGGCCGCGCTGGTCCGGCTCGCCGAGGAGTTCGAGCGCACCCGGACCGCCGACGGACAGAGCGCCGACCTCGCCGCGTACGTCGCCGAACTCGACGCCCGCGCCGCCGCCCAGCACGCACCCGCGGTGGAGGGCGTCACCCTGGCCTCGCTGCACGCCGCCAAGGGCCTGGAATGGGACGCGGTCTTCCTGGTCGGCCTCACCGAGGGCACGCTGCCGATCATCTACGCCAAGACCGACGAGCAGATCGAGGAGGAGCGCCGGCTGCTCTACGTCGGCGTCACCCGCGCCCGCAAGCACATCTCGCTCTCCTGGGCGCTCTCCCGCTCCCCGGGCGGCCGGGCCAGCCGCAAGCCGACGCGCTTCCTGGACGGCCTGCGGCCGAACTCCGGCGCACCGGGCGCACGCGCCGGAGGCCGGAGCGGGCGGGGCGGCGTCGAGCCCGGCGAGCGCTCCGCCGGGCGCCGGGTACGCGGGCCGGTCAAGTGCCGGGTCTGCGAGCGGGTGCTCACCGAGGCGGTCGAACGCAAGCTGCGCCGGTGCGAGAGCTGTCCCTCCACGATGGACGAGGGGCTGTACGAGCGGCTGCGCGAGTGGCGGGCCGGGCAGGCGAAGAAGCAGGGCGCGCCGGCCTACGTCGTCTTCACCGACGCGACGCTGATGGCGATCGCCGAGGACGTCCCCGCGAACCGGCAGGAGCTGGCCGTGATCTCGGGGGTCGGCGCGATGAAGCTGGACAAGTACGGGGCCGCCGTGCTCTCGTTGTGCGCGGGGGAGGAGCCCGAGGACGATCCGGTCGACGTCGAGGACGGCGATCCGGCCGAACCGGCCTGAGCCGGACCGGGCTGGTCCGAGCCGGCCCGGAAGCGGTCGCCCGGGGTGCTTCGGAACCCGCCGGGAAACTCGCCGGAAAAATAGTTTGCGCGTCGTACCGGGAGCGCAATAGCCTGCCGGAGCGGTCAAGGGGACGCGATCGTGCGGGGTGACACCTGCGCCTTGTTCCCTTGCGCACCAGAGCCACATCTACAGTTTCACCAGCTCCACCCGCACCACCGAGACAGACATCCGAACAGTTCGAGGCCCGGGAGACCAGGCCTCGCGAGGCGCCGAGAGGAGGCGAAGACAGTGGAAACCATCACGATCACCAAACTGACTGGCCAGACCGTCGTCGCTACCTCCTCCCTGCGTGCCGCCCGCCTGCGGGCTCTCGCCGAGCTGGGTGGAACCGGTCTGGGTCTCGACACCACCGGTGTCTCCGTCGTCCCCGTTGTCAGTGGTCCTGGACACACTGATCTCTGCATCACGGGTGTCACGGGCGGCATCGAAGGCACCTCCGTCGAGACCGGTCTGTCCCGTGACTGGGCGTCGGCCGGCACGTCGCGCTCCCTGCGCGATGAGCGACCGACCCAGGCACCGAAGGCGGCAGTAGCCCTTGCCATGCATGGCGGCTATGCGCAGGTCATCGGTGCCGGAAACGCCCAGAAGCAGAACGAGCAGCAGATTAACCAGGCCAAGGCCGCCTTTACCGGCGCCATGGCCGTCCGGATGCGGGCCTTCCGCGGGCCTGAACCCTGGAGAGAACGAACCTGAGGAAGCCTCAGGTCGGCACCTCCAGGGCCGCGGAACCCGTCACACCGGGATCCGCGGCCCTTCTGTTTTGTCCGGTACGCAAGACCACCCAGGCCCCCCGGGGCCTCCGGCCCAGCCCCACCAGTCAGCTGAGCCGGACCCACTGAAAAGACGAGGAAGACGCCCACAGTGTCCACGGTCATCACACCGCCCATCCCGTCCGTACCGCCGACAAGCCAGAACACCAAGGCCGACCAGGCCGACCCCCCGGAGGTTTCTCTTATGCAGCTCACCTCGATCGAGCAGGCCGAGGCGCTCGGTCTCCCCATCCCGTGCCGCGCCTTCGACCCGGAGGTCTTCTTCGCGGAGACGCCGGCCGACGTCGAGTACGCGAAGTCCCTCTGTGGCACCTGCCCGGTCAAGGACGTCTGTCTGACCGGCGCGCTGGAGCGGCGTGAGCCGTGGGGCGTCTGGGGCGGCGAGCTCTTCGTCCAGGGTGTCGTCGTGGCCCGCAAGCGGCCGCGTGGCCGCCCGCGCAAGACCGAGGTCGCAGCGTGAACCCCGCGCTCGGAGCCGCGGCCGTCCGTCGGGGAGAGCAGCCCCCGCTGGACAGCGCCCTGCGCCGCTCCGTGCGTCTCGCCGCCGCCAAAGCCGACGCAGCCCGCACCGTCCACTTCCCCACGTCGCACCACGAGCAGGACCACGACATGACCGCCGCCGCCATCGATCCGACCGTCCGCGCAGAGCAGACCACCGAACTTCAGATCCAGAACAGGACCCTCGAGATGCAACTTCTCCACGAATCCCTGGCCCGTGCCCATATGCAAGAGCGCTTGCAGGAAGCCGAGCACGAACGGCTCGTCACCCGGATCGCCCGGGCCGGCCGGCTCAAGCAGAAGGCCGAACGCGCCTCGCTGCGCGCCCGCAAGGCCCTCGCCGTCGCGCTGATGTAGGCGCGGGGCCGGATTCGCCCCACCCCCGTCGTGCCGCAGGCCGCTCCCCACCATGGGGAGCGGCCTGCGGCCGTTGTGCCGGGGGTCAGCGCTTGCGGGTGCCGCCGCCGCGCTTCTTCGCGGGCTTCGGCTCCGGCGCCTCGGCCTGGTCGGCGCCCCCGCTCGCGGCCTCGTCCGCGAACTGGGGCAGCCACGCCAGCATCTCCGTACGGAACGGCGCCTTCGCGCCGAGCTGGCAGAGCACCCCGATGGTGCTCAGCGTGACCCGGTGGATCAGCAGGTACGCCGGCGGCAGGTTGAGCTGCTTGCCCAGGTTGTAGGCGGGCGAACGCGGATCGGCGATCCGCGCGGCCTGGGACCGCATCCAGCTGCGGGTGAAGTGGAAGGTGTCCACCGCGGCCGGCTCGATGATCGGCAGCAGGTAGTCGAGCACCGCGTCCGGGTCCAGCTCGATCGAGGGCTTGACGAAGCCCTCCTCGCGCAGCATGTCCAGCACGCCCGCCGCGTCCCCGGCCAGCGCCATCCGCAGCGAGGCGCCGATCGGGGCGGGCAGCCCGCCCGGCAGCCGGTCCACGGTGCCGAAGTCCAGGACCCCGAGCCGCCAGCCTTCCGCCGGGCCGTCGTCCTTGAGCAGCCGGAAGTTGCCAGGGTGCGGGTCGGCATGGAGCAGACCCGTCCGGGACGGGCCCGCGAACAGGAACCGGGCCAGCAGATGCCCGGCCCGGTCGCGCTCCTCCTGGGTGCCGTTCGCGATCACCTCGGCCAGCGGGACGCCGTCCATCCACTCGGTGACCAGTACCTGGTCGGCCTGCGCCACCACCCCGGGCACCACGATGTCCGGATCGCCCGCGAACTCCTCGGCGTGCCGGCGCTGGGCACCGGCCTCCAGCTCGTAGTCCAGTTCCTCGGCGACCCGCTCACGCAGCTCGGTGATCAGCGGCTTGATGTCGAGCCCGGGGATGAGCGGGCCGAGCAGCCAGGCCACCCGGCTCAGCTGGGAGAGATCGGCCAGCAGCGCGTCCCCCGCGCCCGGGTACTGGACCTTGACCGCGACCTCGCGCCCGTCGTGCCAGACCGCCCGGTGCACCTGCCCGATCGACGCGGCGGCCGCCGGGCGGTCGTCGAAGCTGCGGAACAGCTCGCGCCAGCCCTCACCGAGCCGCTGCTCCAGCGCGGTGTGCACCTTGGCGGCGGGCATCGGGGGAGCGGCGTCCTGGAGCTTGGTGAGCGCGGCCCGGTACGGCCCGGCGACCTCCTCCGGCAGCGCGGCCTCGAAGACGGACAGCACCTGCCCGAACTTCATCGCCCCGCCCTTGAGCTCGCCCAGGACCTTGAACAGCTGGTCCGCGGTGGCCTGTTGCAGCTCGGCGGTCACCACCTCGGCGGAGCGCCCGCCGATCCGCCTGCCCAGTCCGAGCGTTGCCCGGCCGGCTATCCCCAGCGGCAGGGCGGCGAGCCGTGCCGTGCGGGTCACTGCCTTGCGCGGAAGATCGCTCACCCGGGCCTCCAATCCACACGCCCCCGGCACCCCACGACCGGGGGCCGACCATCACTACGCCATTGTGCCCGCTCCCCACTCCGCCCCCGGCCGCATTTGCCACTTGCTGCAACGGTTCACCGGGCACCCGCCTCCGGCCGGTTCCGCCGCTCTCCGACGGACGCGCCCCGCCCGGGGCCCGTCCGTCGGCAGAGGGCCAGCAGAGCGCCAGCAGAGGGCCAGGGGTGGGCCTTGCCCGCTGCCGTGGGGCGGAGGGCCGCGCCTCGACCGCACCGGGTGGCGTTGCGCACAGGAAGTCGGTCGGGCCGACTTCCTGTGCGCGGTGGTTCGAGGCGATTGGGCTTCCGTTCGGCCCGCCGCCCCGGGCGGCGGGCCGGGTCTGTCGGCTGTTTCGTCGGCCTCGGGCGCTTGCGGCCGAGGCCGACGGGCTGGGCTGGGCTGGGCTGGGCTGAGCTTCCGGGGGGGGGGGGGGGCCCCCGGCCCCCCCGGCCCCCCCCCCCCCCGGCGGGGGGGGGGGGGGGGGGGGGTGGGGGGGGGGGGGGCGGCGCCCCCCCCCGCGCCGCCGGCGCC
>NZ_JBIUYD010000008.1:222093-301398 GCF_044744345.1 Kitasatospora sp. NPDC087315
GGCCTGGGTGCGGCCCCCCGCCGGGGGGGGGGGGGGTTGGGTTTGGTGTTTTGGGGCGGGTGGGGGGGGGGGGGCCGGGGCCCGACGGGCTGGGCTGGGCTGGGCTGGGCTGAGCTTCCGGGGGCCCACCCCCCACCCCCTCCCACCCACCCGCCTCCCGTGATCTTGGCTTGTCGGGCCGGACGGGGAGCGAGCACACCTGCCCGCTCCCGCGCAGCCCACATGCATGCTCCCGCGCAGCCCACCTGCGCGTTCCCGCGCAGCCCACGTCGGGCCCCGCGTGGTGGCTCGCCGGTCCGGGTCGGCTGCTGCAGCAGCCGACCCGGCGCCAGACGACGGTATTGCCGGCGGACCGCCGGAGTTCCGTCCCTGGGCCTCCGCTCAGTTCGGCGGCAGCGGCTGCCAGAGGCAGCCACAGTCGGGGTGGCCCTTGAGCCGCAACCGACGGGGCATGCCGTCGATGGCGGAGAGTTCGCACCAGCCGTCGACGCTGGGCGGGCGTCCGCCGTCCAGATACACCTGCACATGCAGCGCGGCGAGACCGGCGACGGCCGTCGCGAGGGCGGTGTCACAGGCCGGGGTACGGGCCCGCCCCGGCCCCTCGTCGGCGAGTTGCGCCAGCACCCGGGGCCAGGCCGCGTCCTCGTCCTCCCTCGTCAGCACCAGGCAGTGGCCGCAGGCCGAGCGGCCCGGCACCACCAGCGGCCCGACCACCCCGATCTCCTCCACCACCCCGGCGTACAGATGGGGCACCCCGGCCCGCAGCAGCTGTCTCGCCTCGTAGGTGCCGCCGGCGAACGCGCCGCTGCCGTCCCTCGGCGCCAGCACCACCAGGTCGGGTGGCCTGTTCGGGGCGGCACGGCGGGCGCCCGCCGCCGGGCGGCGCGCCGAGGCCCGCTGGACGGCCTCGCGGGCGGCGCTGGTCCGCAGCCGCCCGACCTCGCCCGGTGGCAGCCCGGCGGGGGAGCAGTCCCCGGGGGTGACCCGGCCGCCGTCCGTCACGGTGACCGTGCCCGTGCCGCCGGCGGCGAGGACGGCGGCGAGCGCCGCCCCGACCCGTCCGGCACCGCGGACCTCCACCCGGGTGTCGGCCCGGCGGGCCAGTACGGCGGGCGCGGCGCCGGGGCTGGAGTGCACCAGGGAGAGCGAGGCGAGGTCCGGCCCGAGCAGTTCGCGATGCGGCTGCGGGAAGCGGGCCAGCGCGCCGCCCACCGCGTCGGCGTCGTCGAGCAGCCCGCCCTGTTCGAGTTCGTCCAGCAGGGCGTCGGCCGGGTCGCGGCCGAAGCCCACCCGTTCACCGGCGTCGAGCAGCGCGGGCCGGTCCCTCGTCCCGTCGACGAGCCCGAGGAAGTCGCACAGGGCCTTGTCGGCGCGTTCGAGCACCCCCGCGTACTGGCGGACGGTGCCGAACTGCAGGGTCTCCGCGTCCCGCCAGCTGCGGGAGAGGGCGGGCTTCAGCACAAGGCGCACGACGGTTCTCCTTCCGATCGTTTCCGGACGGCTGACGGCAGCATGCCCGATCGGCCCGACATCGTGCTGTGCGTTGTCCACAGGTCCGGCCTCATGATCGGAAGATCTGTTCGCACGCCCTGTGGATAACTTGCCGTGCGGTCCCGAGACGGTTTCCGGACACCCGCTGTCGGCTTTTCGTTCCCGATCACTCCACGAAAGATTTCGGCCACGGCAGCGGACTTCTGTCAGCGGTACCGGGTAACGTCGTGTGGCATGGCAGCCGAACGGGACTCCCATCCCCCGGCGTCGCGTCGGCGTGCCCGCGCAGCGTCCGGGTCGCAGGTCGCCGCGCCGAGCACACGCGGGCGCCCGGATCAGCAGCAGAGGCCCCCGCAACCGCCGCAGCCCCCCGCCGCGCAGCCCCCCGAGTCGCATACCGAGCGGTTCGACGGGAAGCATGCCGACCGCTCCCGGGTGGAGGTCCGCCGGAGTGCCCGTCGCAGCCGTACCGTGTCCGCGTACCGCGAGGGCGATCGCACCGTCGTGCTGATCCCGGCCCGGATGTCGCACGCCGAGGAGCAGCGCTGGGTCGCGCAGATGCTGGAGAAGCTGGCCGCCCAGGAGAGCCGCCGGGTCCTCGGGGACGACGCGCTGGCGGCCCGGGCCCGCGAGCTGTCGGCCGCCTACCTGGGCGGTCGCGCCCAGCCGGCCCAGGTGCGCTGGGTCACCAACCAGAACTCGCGCTGGGGCTCCTGCACCCCCAGCGAGCGGACGATCCGGCTCTCGCACCGCCTCCAGGGCATGCCGGAGTACGTCGTCGACTATGTGCTGCTGCACGAGCTCGCCCACCTGCTGGTGCCCGACCACGGCCCCGCCTTCTGGGCGCTGCTGGAGGCGTATCCGCGGACCGAGCGGGCCCGCGGCTATCTGGAGGGTGTGGTTTCGGCGGCCCGGCTGCCGCACATCCCCGGCGCCCGGCATGCGGACCCGGAGCCCGATCCGGCCGAATCCTGCGGCTAGGTTCCCCCGGAGCCGCGCCCGGCTCGGGTCCGGCGGCACGGTGGCGAGGACGACTGAAGGGGGCGCGGGCCACATCGGCCCGCGCCCCCTTCATCCGTCGTACCTCAGGCCGTCAGCCTCCGGGCCCGTGCCACCAGGTCGCGCACCGAGTGGTCGGTGAGCTCGGGCAGCCGGTCGTAGTCGAACCAGCGCAGGTCCAGTGACTCCTCGCTGATCAGCGCCTGCGCGCCCGGCGGGGCCACCGCGACGTACTGGACGTCCAGGTGGATGTTCTCCGGCTGGTCCTTGCCGGTGCAGCGGACCTGGTGCCGGTCGAGCCTGGTCGGCACCGGCGTGCCGTCGACGGCCAGCAGGGTGAGGTCCGCGATGCCCGACTCCTCGGTGGCCTCGCGCAGTGCGGCGGAGGCCAGGTCCCGGTCGCCCGGCTCGCAGTGGCCGCCCATCTGCAGCCAGATGCCGACCTTGGGGTGCAGGGTGAGCAGCACCCGCCCGGCGGTCGGGTCGACGACCGCCGCGCTGGCGGTGATGTGGGCGGGCAGGCAGGACCGGAACAGCCCCTCGGGCTGCTCGGCGAGGTGGTCCAGGTAGTCGCGGCGCAACCGGTCCTGGTCCGGGTCGGCGGGCTGCCAGCGGCTCAGGGTGCGGACGGCGTCCGCGTGCAGGGCGGACGCGCCCGTCTCGGTGACCGTCATGCGGTGGGCTCGCCCTTCCCGTCGTCGTTCTTGCCGTCCTCGCCGCCGTCCTTGGTGAGGTCGTGCTTCGGGGAGCCGCCCGCGGCCGCCTCGCCGAGCAGCTTGTCGATCGCGTCGAAGTCGATGCCGCCCTCCAGGTCACCGGTGCCCCGGTGCACGAAGGCGTCCGGGTCGTCGAGGTCGGCGGCGGTGGGCAGCATGTCGGGGTGCTGCCAGAGGTCGTCGCGGCCCTCGATGCCGCGGGCGTCGGCGAGCAGTGCCCAGAGCCGGGCGGCGTCGCGCAGCCGGCGCGGGCGCAGCTCCAGGCCGACCAGGGTGGCGAAGGTCTGCTCGGCGGGCCCGCCGGCCGCGCGGCGGCGGCGGACGGTCTCGCGCAGCGCGCCGGCCTGCGGCAGGTGCGGCTCGGCGGCGGTGTGCACGACGGCGTCCACCCAGCCCTCGACCAGCGCGAGCGCCGTCTCCAGGCGGGCGAGCGCGGCCTTCTGCTCGGGGGTGTCCTCGGGCTGGAGCAGGCCGCCGGCCAGTGCCTCCTGGAGCGCCTCGGGGTTGCTCGGGTCGAGCTGGCCGGCCAGCTCCTCCATCCGGGAGCTGTCGACCTTGATGCCGCGGGCGTAGGCCTCGACGGCGCCCAGCAGGTGGGCGCGCAGCCACGGCACATGGGCGAACAGGCGCTGGTGGGCGGCCTCGCGCAGGGCGAGGTAGAGCCGGACCTCGTCGGCGGGCACGCTCAGGCCCTCGCCGAACTCGGCGACGTTCTGCGGCAGCAGCGCGGCCTTGCCGGCCGGGGCGAGCGGCAGGCCGACATCGGCGGAGCCGACGACCTCGCCGGCGAGCGCGCCGAGCGCCTGGCCGATCTGGGTGCCGAACATGGCGCCGCCCATCGAGCGCATCATGCCCATCAGCGGGCCGGCCATGGCCTGCATCTCCTCGGGCAGGACGCCGCCCATGGCGTTGCCGACGCGCTCGGCGACCGGGTCGACCAGGTCCTTCCAGACCGGCAGGGTGGCCTCGATCCACTCGGCCCGGCTCCAGGCGACGGCGGTGCCGGCGCCGGAGGGGAACTCGGTGGCGCCGTCCAGCCAGAGGTCGGCGAGGCGGACGGCCTCGGCGACGGCCGAGCGTTCGGCGGCGCTGACCGAGCGGTCCTTGCTCTTGCCCTCGGTGGGCTCGGCGACCACGGTCTGGCGGGCGATGTCCTTGGCGAGGTCCCAGTTCACCGGGCCGCCGTCGAACGACAGCATCTGCCCGAGCTGCTGGAAGGCGGCGCCGAGGTCGTTGGGGTTGAGGCCGCCGAACATCGCGGCGAACGGGTTGTCCGCGCCGGGACCGCCGGGAGCGCCGGGTGCCCCGGGCGTACCGGGACCGCCGGGCATGCCCATCCCGAACAGCGCGCCGAAGGGGTTCCCGGCGAAGCCGAACGACGGGGGACCGCTCTGCTCCTGGTCCTTCTTCTTCTGCTCGTCCTCGGGCTTGGCCTTGCCGTCCTCGGGCTCCTCTGGCGGAACGCCGAATCCGAAGGGAAGGTCGCTCACGGGGTCCTCGATCCGGTCGGCCGTCATGCGGGTGGTGGCGGAAAAGTCTCGGCGCCCGAGGAGGTCGGCGGAGTGGGGGACTCGCGGCCGGTGGGCGGCTCCCGCACGGCTGGACCGCGCCGGGTGCACCGCCGGGCCTTCGCCTCGGGCAGGATGGGCGTACGTGACACACGTACGCACGCACATAAAGCTAACCGTGGAGGATGGCCGGTGAGTTCCCCGCCTTCGGACGTTCGCTCTGGGCTGACCGGAGGAGAGGACGCCCTGGACACCACGGCGTCGCCGCCTCCAGCCTACGGCGGGAGACCGCTGACCGTGGCCGTGACCGGCGCCGCCGGTGTCCTCGGCGAACGCGTCGCGGCCCGGCTGGTGGCCTCGCCAGGGGTCAGGAAGGTCCTCGCGGTCGACGACCGGCGCGGGGAGGTGCCCGGCGTGCAGTGGCGCGTCCTGGACGTCCGGGACCCCGCGGTGGCCGAGCGGCTGGCCGGGGTCGACGTGGTGGTCCACCTGGCGATGGACCTCGGCATGGAGTCCGACCCGCGCGCCCGCAGCGCCTACAACGTGCGGGGCGCGCAGACCGTGCTGACCGCCGCCGCGGCCGCCGGGGTGCACCGGGTGGTGCTCTGCACCTCGGCGATGGTCTACGGCGCGCTGGCCGACAACGAGGTCCCGCTGGCCGAGGACTCGGAGCTGCGGGCCACCGAGGAGGCCTCGCTGGTCGGGGACCTGCTGGAGATCGAGCGCCTCGCCCGGCGGGCACCCCGTGCCCACCCGGGGCTGCAGGTGACCGTGCTGCGGCCCGCCGTCGTGGTCGGGCCGGGGGTGGACACCGTGCTGACCCGGCACTTCGAGGCGCCCCGGCTGCTGGTGGTGGCGGGGTCCCGGCCGTGCTGGCAGTTCTGCCACGTGGACGATCTGGCGGCGGCGCTGGAGTACGCGGCGCTGGGGCTGGTCGAGGGGGAGGTCACGGTCGGCTGCGACGGCTGGCTGGAGCAGGAGGACGTGGAGCGGCTGTCGGGCATCCGGCGGATGGAGCTGCCGGCCTCGCTGGCGCTGGGCACCGCGGCCCGGCTGCACCGGCTCGGTCTGACCCCGGCCCCGGCCGGTGACCTCGCCTACACGATGTACCCGTGGGTGGTCTCCGGCAGCCGGCTGCACGAGGCGGGGTGGCGTCCGGTGTACACCAATGAGCAGGTGCTGGCCGAGCTGCTGGCGCAGGTCTCGGGGAAGCACGCGGTGGCCGGCCGCCGGCTCGGCGGCAAGGAGGCCGCCACCAGCCTGGGCGCGGCCGGGGCGACGGTGGCGCTGGTCGGTACGGCCGCGCTGGTGCGCCGGGCCCGCAAGCGGCGGCGCTTCTGACCCGTGCCCGGCCCCCGGCGGCGGCCGTCGGTCTCCGGTCGTCGGCCGTGGCCCACCGGCCGCGACCGGTGGCGGCATTCTCGCGATGCGAAATTTCACCGTCGTGATGCGGAAGACTCTTGTCCGAAAGCGCCAGGGATGGGGAATCATAAGGTCATGTCCGAGAATCACGACCCCATCCGTCTGCTCGCCGTCCGCGACACCCCGCTCTCGCTCGACGAGGTGTACGAGGCGGTCGGCGACGACGCGGCCGGTGGTACGACCGTCTTCGTCGGGACGGTCCGTGACCACGACGGCGGCAAGCCGGTCGCCGCGCTGGAGTACAGCTGTCACCCCACCGCGGAGCAGGAGATGCGCCGGATCGCGGAGAAGGTCGTCGCGGACTTCCCGGTCCGGGCGCTCGCCGCGGTGCACCGGATCGGGCGGCTGGAGATCACCGACAAGGCCGTGATCGTCGCCGTCTCGTGCGCCCACCGCGGGGAGGCGTTCGCCGCCGCCCGCCGGCTGATCGACGACCTCAAGCACGAGGTGCCGATCTGGAAGCACCAGGTGTTCTCCGACGGCGAGGAGGAGTGGGTCGGCGCCGGAGGCTGCTGACCCCGCGTGGCTCGTGTTGCCGCCCCGATGGCGGCCGTGGCGGCTCTGCACGCAGGCGCGCCGGTTCCTCACCCGAACGGGTGTGGCCGGCTGCTCCGAATACTCCCCGGCGGTGAGCCGATCGGCGGTGCCGTAACCCGGGTGGCGCCGTCCGCGTTGTCCGCCGGAGTGGTTAATCTGCTCATAGACACGACGAGCTGGGAGTGACGGATATGGCTGCGCTCGCCTGGTTGATCATTCCGGTTGTCGCCGCGCTGGTCGCCGCCGTCTGGGCGGGGTGGGCCCAGCGGGCGCCGAAGGCCACGGGGGATCCCGCCTCGCTCGCCGAGCACCGGCGCTTCATGGCGGCGATGGAACGCACCACCGCCGACAGCACCGCGGCCACCGGCCCCGGTGAGCGTCCCGGCCGGTAGCCCGGCGGGCGTGCTGTCACGCGCGTCCCGTACTGTCGAGGCATGCCACGCCGCTCTGCGACGATGCTCGCCGCCACCCTGCTGCTCATAGCGCTGCTCTGCGTCTCGGTGCTGATGAAGGTGCCGTACACGGAGATGAGCCCGGGGCCGACGTACAACACGCTCGGGACGCAGGACAAGACGGGCACGCCGGTGATCACCATCACCGGCCGCGAGTCGTACCCGACCAGCGGGCACCTCAACATGACCACCGTCCAGGTCACCGGGGCCAAGTACGAGCCCAGCCTGGTCTCCGCCGTGGTCGGGTGGCTGCGGGACGACGTGCTGGTGGTGCCGCACGACAACGTCTACCCGAAGGGGCAGACGGACGCCGACGCCAAGCGGCAGAACGCCGAGGAGTTCGCGTCGTCGGAGGACAGCGCGCGGACGGCGGCGCTCACCGAACTCGGCATTCCGGTGGGCAACGAGCTGATCGTCAAGGCCGTGACGGCCCACAGCCCGGCGGAGGGCGTGCTGCACGCCGGTGACCAGATCGTCGCGATCGACGGCACGCCGGTCTCCACCCTCGAGGGCGTGACCGAGGCGGTCACCAGGCACCAGCCGGGCGAGAAGACGGTCTTCACCGTGGTGCCGCGGGTCAAGGACGGCGGCAAGGCCGATCCGGCGGCGCGCACCGATGTCACCGTCACCACCGCCAAGTCCCCCGAGACGGGCAACGCGATGGTCGGCATCTACCCGGGCATCCGGCACACCTACCCGTTCCAGATCGACATCGGGCTGCAGGACGTCGGCGGGCCGAGCGCCGGCCTGATGTTCTCGCTGGGCATCATCGACAAGCTGACGCCCGACGACCTCACCGGCGGCAAGTTCGTCGCGGGCACCGGCACCATCGACGACTCCGGCAAGGTCGGCCCGATCGGCGGGATATCGATGAAGCTGATCGCCGCCCGGGACGCCGGCGCCGAGTACTTCTTCACCCCGGCCGCCAACTGCACCGAGGCCGCCAAGAACACCCCGTCCGGGCTGACCCTGGTCAAGGCCGAGACGCTGGACGGCGCGCTGAAGTCGCTGGAGCAGATCCGCTCCGGGCAGGCCTCCGCGCTGCCGTCCTGCGTCAAGTAGCCGCGGGCGGGCGCCCGTCGGTCAGGAGAACGTCGCCAGCAGCGCGGCGGTCAGACCCGGCACGAGGTCGGGGCCGGTCAGCACCTCGCGGGCGGTGTCCTTGGAGCGCAGCCGCAGGGCGATCTCCTTCTTGCCGTCGCGCAGCACGGCGGCGGTGATCCGCACCTCCTCGCGCTTGGGGTGGCCGGCCACCCAGTCGGCGAGCTGGGCGTCGGTCGCGTTGCGCGGGCGGGACTGCTCGGCGCCGGGCGGCAGCATCAGCCGCTCGACCACCAGGGCGCAGCCGGCCACCGCGGCGGGCCAGGCGATGGTGCCGAGGAACTTGTCCAGCTCCATGCCGTCCGGCAGTTCGTCCTGCTCGACCGGGGTGAGGCCGGGCTCGTCGCCGCCGGAGAGACCGAGCTGCTCGGCGATCCGGGGGTCGGCCTTGCGCAGCTGGGCGCTGTCCACCAGGGCGAACAGCCGGGCCGGGAGGTCCCAGCCGAGGGTGGCGGCGTACTCGTCGATCTCCAGGGCGGCCCGGGTGAGCGGGGTCGCGGCCGGGAGCTTGGAGACGTCGTCGGGGGAAGGGGAGACATCGGACATGCCTCAATCCTCACACGCCGGACCGCCGGGGCGGTGCCGCGTGCCGGGGGGAGGGAGGGGGAACGTTGTCGTAACCGTCTGCTAACGGTGGGAACTCGGCTAAAGCCTGGTTAAGTTGCACTGACGACCGACCCATTTCCAGACGACACAGCTGAGGTGCCACCGTGGTATTCCAGATGCCGGAACGCTCAGGGCCGGGTTTCCGGCGCAGAGTAGGCCCGCCCTCCCGGCGCGCGCGGGTACTCCTGCTGACCCTGGGCGTGCTCGCGGTGCTCTTCCTGCTGTTCGTCATGTTCGCCGGATTCTGGACGGACTGGCTCTGGTTCAAGTCGGTCCACTATTCCTCGGTGTTCACCACCCAGCTCTGGACGAAGATCGGCCTGTTCGCCGTTTTCGGCCTGCTGATGGCGCTGATCGTGGGCGCCAACATCTGGCTGGCGCACCGGCTCCGGCCGCCGCTGTCGGCGATGTCGGTGGAGCAGCAGAGCCTGGACCGCTACCGGGCCGGCCTGGCGCCGTTCAAGCGCTGGGCGCTGATCGGCGTCTCGCTGGTGATCGGCCTGGTGGCCGGTGCCGCGGCGTCCGGCCAGTGGCGGACCTGGCTGCTGTGGACCAATGAGACGTCCTTCGGCGTCAAGGACGCGCAGTTCGGCATGGACGTCTCGTTCTACGCCTTCGAGCTGCCGTTCTACGAGTTCCTGCTGGGCTTCGCGTTCAGCGCGGTGATCGTCTCGCTGCTGACCTCGGTGCTGGTGCACTACCTGTACGGGGGCCTGCGGCTGCAGGGCCCGGGCCGTCGGGCCAGTGCGGGCGCGCAGGGCCACCTGGCGGTGCTGCTGGGTGTGTTCGTGCTGCTGAAGGCGGTCGCGTACTGGCTGGACCGGTACGCGCTGGCCGTGAAGACCGGCTCGTACAAGGGCGTCTCGGGCTGGACGGGCCTGCGTTACGTGGACGCCAACGCGTTCCTGCCGGCCAAGACCATCCTGTTCTTCGTCGCGATCATCTGCGCGGTGCTGTTCTTCCTGACCCCGATCCGCCGCACCTGGGCGCCGGCCCTGATCGGCCTCGGGCTGATGGTGCTGTCGGCGGTGCTGATCGGCGGGGTCTACCCGGCGATCGTGCAGCAGTTCCAGGTCAAGCCGAACGAGCAGGCCAAGGAGACGCCGTACATCCAGAAGAACATCGACGCGACGCGGCAGGCGTACGGCATCGCGGACAGCCAGACCACCCAGTACACCCCGCAGGGTTCGACCACGGCGGAGGCGCTCAAGCCGGACGCGCAGACCATCGCGGACATCCGTCTGCTGGACCCGAACGTGGTCTCCCCGACCTTCCAGTCGATCGAGCAGCAGCGCTCGTACTACGCGTTCCCGTCCACCCTGGACGTGGACCGGTACGGCAAGGGCGAGGGTGCGCAGGACACCGTGATCGGTCTGCGTGAGCTGGACCTCAACGGCGTGCAGCGGAACTGGATCAACGACCACTTCAAGTACACGCACGGCTACGGCGCCGTGGTGGCCAAGGGCAACCAGGTCAACGACAAGGGCCAGCCGGTCTTCACCGAGTCCGGTCTGCCGGCCACCGGTTCGCTGGGCGACTACCAGCAGCGGATCTACTACGGCGAGAAGACGGGCACGTACTCGATCGTCGGCGGGTCCAACCAGGAGATCGACTACACCACCGACTCCGGCGAGAACAAGGAGTACCAGTACACCGCCGGCAGCGGGGTGTCGCTGGACAACCCGATCACCCGTGCCGCGTACGCGGTGAAGTTCGCCGAGCCGCAGATCCTGTACGCGGGCGCGATCACCGACGGCGCCAAGGTGATCTACGACCGGACGCCCAAGGAGCGGGTCGAGAAGGTCGCCCCGTGGCTCTCCATCGACGCCGACCCGTACCCGGTGGTCGAGCCGGGCGTGAACGGGCAGCCGGGCCGGGTGGTCTGGGTGCTGGACGGCTACACCACCTCGGACGGCTACCCGTTCGCGTCCAAGACGACGCTGGGCACGGCCACCAAGGACTCGCTGACCAACCAGCGTGGTGAGCTGCTGACCGTCGCCAACCAGGTCAACTACATCCGCAACTCGGTCAAGGCCACCGTGGACGCGTACACCGGCGAGGTGACGCTCTACCAGTGGGACGAGAACGACCCGGTGCTGAAGACCTGGATGAAGGCGTTCCCGGACACCGTCAAGCCCAAGGCCGACATCCCGGACACGCTGATGCCGCACCTGCGCTACCCGCAGGACATGTTCAAGGTGCAGCGCGACCTGCTCGGCCAGTACCACGTGACGGACGCCAACTCGTTCTTCAACGGCAGCGACATCTGGCAGGTCCCGGTGGACCCGACCAGTGACACCAAGCAGGTCCAGCCGCCGTACTACCTGACGGTGCGGATGCCGGACCCGGCGGTCACCTCGGCCAGCTTCTCGCTCACCAGCACCTTCGTGCCGAGCGGCCGGGACAACCTGGCGGCCTTCATGGCGGTCGACGCGGATCCGGGGCCGGACTACGGGAAGATCCGCATCCTCAAGGTGCCCGGGGACAGCAAGACGCTCGGCCCCAACCTGGTGCAGTCGCAGTTCAACTCCCGGCAGGAGGTGGCCCAGCAGATCACCCTGCTGAAGAGCGGCGGTGACTCCGAGCTGGAGTACGGCAACCTGCTGACCCTGCCGGTCGGCGGCGGACTGCTCAACGTCGAGCCGGTGTACGTGCGTGGCCGCGGCGCCAAGTACCCGACGCTGCAGAAGGTCCTCGCGGTGTACGGGAACGACAACGTGGCGTTCGAGAACACCCTGGAGGAGGCGCTGAAGAAGGTCTTCGCCAACGCCGCCCCCGGGACCACGCCGACCGCGCCGACCAGCCCGGGCACGCCGACCAGCCCGACCGCGCCCACCACGCCGGCGCCCACACCGGGCACCGGCACCGGTACGGCGGCCTCGCCGGAGCTGCAGAAGGCCCTGACGGACCTGGACAAGGCCTACACGGACAGCCAGAACGCGTTGAAGAGCGGTGACTGGGCGGCCTTCGGCCAGGCCCAGAAGGCGATCGGGGACGCGATCAAGGCGGCCGGGGCGGCCCAGCAGAAGGACGGCGGCACCGCGCCGGCCACGCCCGCCCCGACACCCACCCAGGGCACCTCGCCGAGCGCCGGGGCGAGCACGAGCCCCTGAGCTGGGAGAACCGATTCCTGTTCCACCCCGGACCCGTGCTATGGTTCAGCTACCGACGCGGGGTGGAGCAGCTCGGTAGCTCGCTGGGCTCATAACCCAGAGGTCGCAGGTTCAAATCCTGTCCCCGCTACTCAGTAGCACAGAGGCCCGGAGGATTCAATCCTCCGGGCCTCTGGCGTTTTCGCCCGGGGGTGGCAGGGTGCGCTCCGGTAGGATCGACCGTCGCCAATGACGCCGGCATCGGGGTTTGTGGGGCCCAAGTGTCGGGAAATCGACAAAGCGCCGAAGCAATTTCGTCGGCTTCGGGTCTGCCCCGCCGAAATCGGCCGGGGCAGGTGTACGCGGGTTGCGGGTGATGCGACGATGGGGCACATGGGGGACGGTGCACGGCTGCTGACCAGCCGTCGGATCCGGCGGGTCCCCTGGGGGTCCCCCCGGCCGAAGGCTGGGGGAGGATGCCGCGACACTCTGGGGGAGCGGGAGTCGGCATGAGGCTGATCGGCAGGAACGGACCAGGAGCCAAGCCCGCTGCGACCACCGAGGCGGACACCGACGCCTGGGCGGAGAGTCCCGCGAAGCACCCCGGCGCCCTCCCGGCCCAGCGCACCAGCGGCCTGACGGAGCGCCGTCCGGTCGACGGCTACGGCCCGGACAGCCTGGTGCACGTCTCCGCCCGGCAGTTCGCCGCCGGCATCGGCCCGTACGGCGCCGCGGCCGAGGCCGCCGACGGCCCGGGCGAGCGGGGCTCCGCCGGCCTCGACACCGCCGGGCTGGACTCCACCAGCTTCGAGACCGCCCTGGCCGCCCGCGAGCAGGCCGCCCTGGAGGCCCGCCACCGCCAGGCCGCCGACGGGGGCGACGCGGAGGCCGCCGGCCGGCTCGGCACCCTGCTGCTGCGCCGCGGCGACCTGGAGGACGCCGAGCCGTACCTGCGCGGCGCCGCCGCCGCCGGGCTGCGCGCCGCCGCCAACAACCTCGGTGTGCTGCTGCACCAGCAGGGCCACCGGGCCGAGGCCGCCCAGTGGTGGCGGCAGGCCGCGGTGGCCGGCAGCGCGCCCGCCGCGCACGCGCTCGGGCTGCAACTGCGGGACCAGGGCGAGGAGGAGGCCGCCGAGTACTGGCTGCACTTCGCCGCCGACCACGGCCACCCGCTGGGCGCCTACGCGCTGGGCGACCTGATGGAGCACCGGCGCGACGTGCGCGCCGAGCGCTGGTTCAAGGTGTCCGCCGACGCCGGGCACCGGGAGGCCGCCTACCGGCTGGCCCGGATGCGCGAGGCCGCCGGGGACAAGGAGACCGCCGAGACCTGGTACCGCACCGCCGCCGCGCGCAGCCACCCCCGCGCCGCGCTGCGGCTGGGCGTGCTGCTGGAGGAGCGCGCCCGCACCGACCGCTCGCTGCTGGACGAGGCCGCCCGCTGGTACCGGCAGTCGGCGCAGAACGGCGAGCCGCGGGCCGCCTGCGCGCTGGGCTTCCTGCTGCGCGACGCCGGGGACCCGACGGCCGCCGCCGAGTGGTGGCGGGAGGCCGCCGAGGCGGGGGACGGCAACGCCGCCAACGCCCTGGGGGCGTTGCACGCGAGCCGGGGCGAGGCCAAGGAGGCCGAGCACTGGTACCGCGGCGCGCTGGAGGCGGGCGACCAGAACGGCGCGTTCAACCTCGGTCTGCTCTGCGCCGGCGCGGGCCGGGACCAGCAGGCCGAGCAGTGGTACCGCCGCGCCGCGTACGCCGGGCACCGGGAGGCGTGCAACGCGCTGGCCGTGGTGCTGCTGCAGCGCGGGGACGAGTCGGGTGCCGAGCCGTGGTTCTCCAAGGCGGCCGAGGCGGGCAGCGTGGACGGCGCCTTCAACCTGGGCGTCCTGCACGCCGGGCGCGGGGAGCACCGGCAGGCGTACGAGTGGTACGCGCGCGCCGCCGCCGAGGGGCACGGCGAGGCCGCGCTCCAACTGGCCGTGGTCCAGGAGCAGCGGGGCAACCTGGCCGGCGCGCTGGAGCGCTACCGGCAGGCGGCGGCGGGCGGTTCGGCGGAGGGCGCGTTCCGGCTGGCCTCGGTGCTGGACCGGCGCGGCGACGCGGACGAGGAGGCCGAGCACTGGTACGCGCTCGCGGCGGACGCCGGCCACCGGCGGGCCCAGGTGCGGATGGGTGTGCGGGCGGCCGAGCGGGGTGCGCTGGAGATCGCGGAGAGCTGGTACCGGCGGGCGGCGGAGGCGGGCAGCCGCAGTGCCGCGTTCAATCTGGGGCTGCTGCTGGCCCGGCAGGACAGCGAGGCGGAGGCGATGCTCTGGTACACCCGGGCCGCCGACGCCGGCCACGGGCGGGCGGCGCTGCGGCTGGCCCTGCTGGCGCTGCGGCGCGGCGAGCCGGTGCAGGCGGAGAACTGGTGCCGGCGGGCCGCCGACCACGGTCCGGCCGAGGTGGCGGAGCGGGCCGGGCGGCTGCTGGGCGCGCTGCACGCCGAGCTGAGCGCGTAGCGCCCCGGCGGGGGCTGTGCCCGTACGGGCTCAGGGCCCGGTCGTACAGTCCGGACAGAGCCCGCGGTAGGTGATCTCGGCCCCGGAGACGACGAAGCCGAACCGCTCGGAGGCGGGCAGCGAGGCCAGCGGGTCGCCCTGGGGGTGGACGTCGCGGATCGCGCCGCAGCCGGAGCAGACCAGGTGCTGGTGGGCGTGGTGGGCGTTGGGGTCGTACCGCTTGGCGCGGCCGTCGGTGGCGACCTCCAGGACCTCGCCGAGGCAGACGAGTTCGCCGAGCGTGTTGTAGACCGTCGCGCGGCTGATCTCGGGCAGGCGTTCCACGGCGCGGGCGTGCACCTCGTCCGCCGTGAGGTGGACATGCTCACCATCGAGGACCTCGGCCACGACCCGGCGCTGCGAGGTCAGCCGCCACCCACGTCCGCGAAGTCGTTCCAGCAGGTCGTTCATGGATACAGGGTAGGTGACACTCCGAACTTGGTTCCAGTGTTGACTTAGACAAAGTCCAAGTTAGGATCGAGTCGTAACAACCGGATCACGCGGAGGCACCCTCATATGACTACCCAGGACGAGCTGCGCCCCACCCTCACCACGGAGGCGGGTGCCCCTGTCGCCGACAACCAGAACACCGAGACCGCCGGTGTCGGCGGCCCGGCGCTGATCCAGGATCAGCAACTGTTCGAGAAGCTCGCGCACTTCAACCGCGAGCGCATCCCGGAGCGGGTGGTGCACGCCCGCGGCGCCGCCGCGTACGGCACCTTCACGGTGACCGCCGACGTGTCCGCCTACACCCGGGCCGCCTTCCTCTCCGAGGTCGGCAAGCAGACCGAGACGTTCCTGCGGTTCTCCACGGTGGCCGGCAACCTCGGCTCCGCCGACGCCGTCCGCGACCCGCGCGGCTTCGCGCTGAAGTTCTACACCGAGGAGGGCAACTACGACCTCGTCGGCAACAACACCCCGGTGTTCTTCATCAAGGACGCCACCAAGTTCCCGGACTTCATCCACACCCAGAAGCGGGACCCGTACACCGGCTCGCAGGAGGCGGACAACGTCTGGGACTTCTGGGGCCTGTCGCCCGAGGCGACCCACCAGGTGACCTGGCTCTTCGGCGACCGCGGCATCCCGGCGTCCTACCGCCACCTCAACGGCTACGGCTCGCACACCTACCAGTGGCAGAACGAGGCCGGCGAGCACTTCTGGGTCAAGTACCACTTCAAGACCGACCAGGGCATCCGCAACCTGACCGCCGAGGAGGCCGCCAGGCTCGCCGGCGAGGACCCGGACAGCCACCAGCGCGACCTGCGCGAGGCGATCGAGCGCGGCGAGTTCCCGACCTGGACGGTGCAGGTCCAGATCATGCCGGCGGCGGACGCGGCGCAGTACCGCTTCAACCCGTTCGACCTGACCAAGGTCTGGCCGCACGCGGACTACCCGCCGATCGAGATCGGCAAGCTGGAGCTCAACCGCAACCCCGACAACATCTTCGCCGAGGTCGAGCAGTCGATCTTCTCCCCGGCGCACTTCGTGCCCGGCATCGGCCCGTCCCCGGACAAGATGCTGCAGGGCCGTCTGTTCGCGTACGCGGACGCCCACCGCTACCGCGTCGGCATCAACGCCGACCACCTGCCGGTGAACCGCCCGCACGCCACCGAGGCGCGCACCAACAGCCGGGACGGCTCCCTGTACGACGGCCGCCACGGCCGGCAGAAGAACTACGAGCCGAACAGCTTCGGCGGCCCGGTTCAGACCGGCCGTCCGCTCTGGGCCCCGACCCAGGTCACCGGCGGCACCGGCACCCACGAGGCGCCCTCGCACGCCGAGGACAACGACTTCGTGCAGGCCGGCAACCTGTACCGGCTGTTCGACGAGGACGAGAAGCAGCGGCTGATCGCCAACCTGGCCGGCTTCATCGCCAAGGTCTCGGCCGACCGCGACGACATCGTCGAGCGGGCGATCGAGAACTTCCGCAAGGCCGACGCCGACTACGGCCGGCGCCTGGAGGCGGCGGTGCGGGAGCTGCGCAAGCAGCAGCAGTAGGACACCCGGGCGAGCAGCAGGCCCGTGCCTGCTGCTCGCCGGGGGCAGGGGGACCTCAGACGCTGAGGCGGCGCAGGGCCTCCTCGTGCAGCAGGCCGTTGGAGGCGACCGCGTCGGCGCCGCCCGGGCCGGGGATGCCGTCCAGACCGGTGAAGCGGCCGCCGGCCTCCTCGACGATGACGCAGTTGGCGGCCATGTCCCAGAGCGACAGCTCGGGTTCGGCGGCGATGTCGACCGCGCCCTCGGCGACCATCATGTAGGACCAGAAGTCCCCGTAGGCGCGGGTGCGCCAGCAGGCCCGGGTGAGGTCCAGGAACGGGTCGAGACGGCCGCGCTCCTCCCAGCCGGTGAGCGAGGAGTAGGAGAACGAGGCGTCCTCGATCCGGGAGACGCCGGAGACGTGGATCCGGCTCGCCTTGGCCAGGCTGCGGCCGGCGAAGGCGCCGAGGTCCTTGGCCGCCCACCAGCGGCGGTTCAGCGCCGGGGCGGAGACCATGCCGACCACCGGGCGCTCCACGCCGTCCGGGCCGTCCTCCATCAGGGCGATCAGGGTGGCCCAGACCGGCACACCGCGGATGTAGTTCTTGGTGCCGTCGATCGGGTCGATCACCCAGCGACGGGGGCCCGAGCCCTGCAGGCCGAACTCCTCGCCGAGCACCGCGTCGCGCGGGCGGGCGCGCTGAAGCACCCCGCGCACCAGTTCCTCGGCGGCCTTGTCGGCGTCGCTGACGGGGGTGAGGTCGGGCTTGGTCTCGATCTTCAGGTCGAGCGCGCGGAAGCGCTCCAGGGTGACCGAGTCGGCCGAGTCGGCGAGGACATGGGCGAGTCGGAGATCGTCGTGGTAATCGGCCATGCCAGAAACCCTAGCGAGCCCGCCCCGATCGGGACAGCCGGGCACGCGGAGCGGACGGCGCCCCGGGGGCCGTCCGCCCGGATCAGTGCACCGAGCCGCTGAGCTGCAGGCCGATCACACCGGCGATCACCAGCGAGATCGAGACCAGCTTGAGCACCGAGGTCGCCTCGTCCAGGAAGACCATGCCGTAGATCGCGGTGCCGGCCGCGCCGATGCCGGTCCAGACCGCGTACGCGGGGCCGACCGGCAGGTTCTTCAGGGAGAGGGTGAGCAGGCCGAAGCTGCTGAGGGCGAAGACGCAGAAGCTGATGGTGGGCCAGAGTTTGGTGAAGCCCTCGCTGAGCTTGAGGTTGATCGCGAAGCCCGTCTCCAGCAGACCGGCCAGGATCACCAGGGCCCATGCCATCGCGTGCTCTCCCTGTCGATCGACGGGCCGGACCGCGATCCGGCCCGACTTTCCTATGATCACCAGGCATGGGTGCTCCGACACCTCGAACGCCCCGAAAACCCGCGGGGCGGTCCGAGGCGAACGCCCGTCAGTCGCCCTCGCGGGTGTCCTTGCTGGCCAGCAGTCGGCGCAGCGAGTAGAGCCGGGCGGCCTCGGCGTGGCCCTCCGCGACCCAGGCGTCCAGCGCGCAGTCGGGCTCGTCGTGGCTGCACGCGCGCGGGCAGTCGGCGGTGCCCGGCTCCAGGTCGGGGAAGGCGAGGATGACCCGGGACGGGTCGATGTGGGAGAGACCGAAGGAGCGGAAGCCCGGGGTGTCGATCACCCAGCCCGGGTCGAGCGCCTTCTTCGAGCCGGGCTTGGCGCCCGGCGGCGGGGGCAGCCGCAGTGCCAGGGCGGAGACGGTGGTGTGCCGGCCGCGGCCGGTCACCGCGTTGACCCGGCCGGTGGACCGCTGGTGTTCCGGCACCAGGGCGTTGACCAGGGTGGTCTTGCCGACACCGGAGTGCCCGATGAACACCGTGGAACGGCCGCGCAGGTACGCGCGGACGGCCTCGGCGCCGGCGGTGGCCAGCTCGTCCCGCCGGGTCACCACATAGGTGATGCCGAGCGGGGCGTAGGACTCCAGCAGCGGCGCCGCCGGGGCCAGGTCGGACTTGGTGAGCACCAGCAGCGGCTCCATGCCCGCGTCGTACGCGGCCACCAGGCAGCGGTCGATCAGCCGGGGCCGGGGCTCCGGGTCGGCCAGCGCGGTCACGATGGCCAGCTGCTGGGCGTTGGCGACGACGATCCGCTCGTACGGGTCGTCGTCGTCCGCGGTGCGGCGCAGCACCGAGGTGCGCTCCTCGACCCGGACGATCCGGGCCAGGGTGTCGGCGTCCCCGGAGAGGTCGCCGACCAGGTTGACGATGTCGCCGACGACGACGCCCTTGCGGCCCAGCTCACGGGCCTTCATGGCGGTGATCTCGCGTTCCTGCCTGGTCCCGGCGTCCACCAGGCAGGTCAGCCGGCCCCGGTCGACGGTCAGCACCATCGCCTCGGCGGCGTCCTCGTGCTTGGGCCGGATCCTGGTCCGCGGCCGGGAGCCCTTGCGGCCCGGGCGGTTGCGGATGTCGTCCTCGTCGGCGTCCTTGCCGTAGCGGCGCATGTGCTCAGTCTCCGCTCAGGCGCCCGCCACCGCTTCGCCGAGCAGTTCCGCCCACATCTTCGGGAAGTCCGGCAGGGTCTTGGCGGTGGTGGCCACGTTCTCCACCCGGACGCCGTCGACGGCCAGGCCGATCACCGCGGCGGCGGTGGCCAGGCGGTGGTCCTCGTAGGTGTGGAAGACGCCGCCGTGCAGCGGGCGCGGGCGGATCCGCAGGCCGTCCTCGGTCTCGGTGACATCGCCGCCGAGGTCGTTGATCTCCTTGGCGAGCGCGGCGAGCCGGTCGGTCTCGTGCAGCCGCAGGTGGGCGATGCCGTACAGGTGGGACTCGGAGTCGGCCAGCGCGGCGACGGCGGCGATCACCGGGGTCAGCTCGCCGACGTCGTGCAGGTCCGCCTCGATGCCGTGGATCCGGCCGGTGCCGGTGAACTGCAGGCCCTCGTCGGTGAACTCGCAGCGCCCGCCCATCCGCGTGTAGAGGTCGCGCAGCTGGTCGCCGGGCTGGGTGGTGTGCTTCGGCCAGTCGCGGACGGTCACCCGGCCGCCGGTGACCAGGGCGGCGGCGAAGAACGGCGCGGCGTTGGAGAGGTCCGGCTCGACCACCATGTCGCGGCCGATCAGGGCGCCGGGGGTGACCCGCCAGACGTCCTTCTCACCGCCGTCCTCGGGGGCGTCCACCTGGACCCCGGCGAGCCGCAGCATCTCGACCGTCATCCGGATGTGCGGCAGCGAGGGGACCGGGCCGCCGACATGCCGGACCTCGACGCCCTGGTTGTAGCGGGCGCCGGAGAGCAGCAGGGCGGAGACGAACTGGGAGGAGGCGGAGGCGTCCAGCTCGACCGTGCCGCCGTCCAGCGAGCCGGTGCCGTGCACGGTGAGCGGGAAGGCGCCGCGGCCGCCGTCGTCGATCCGGGCGCCGAGCGCGCGCAGGGCGTTGATCACGCCGTGCTGGGGGCGCTCGTAGCTGCGCGGGTCGCCGTCGAAGCGGACCGGGCCGTCGGCCAGGACGGCGAGCGGGGGCAGGAAGCGCATGACCGTGCCGGCGTTGCCGACGTCGACGCTGGCCGGGCCGAGCAGGGCGGGCGCGGGGATGATCCGCCAGGCCTCGCCGCCGCCGGTGCCGCCGGCGTCGTTGTTGACCCGCTCCTCGATGCCGACGCCCAGGGCGCGCAGGCCGTCGGCCATCAGCTGGGAGTCGCGGCTGCGCAGGGGGTGCCGCACCCAGCCGGGCTCGCCGGCGAGGGCGGCCAGCACCAGGGCCCGGTTGGTGACCGACTTGGAGCCGGGGATGGTGACGGTGGCGTCAACGGGGGCGGTCGCGACGGGGGCGGGCCACAGGGTCTCGGTCATGGGGCAAGTTTAGGGGCCGCAGGGGAACTGTCCCCGCGAGTGGTCCGGCGGTCGGGGCCGGGGGGTTCACAGCGGGCGCAGCAGCCAGCTCGTGCCGAGGGCCAGGCAGGCCAGCGCGGTGACCAGGAACAGCCCCACCCAGGCGAGGCCGGGGATGCCGGTGAGCCGGGCCAGCTGGTCGGCGTCCGAACCGCCGGCCCGGCCGCCGCGGCGCTGGTGCTGGAGCTCCAGCACCGGCCGGACGGCTCCGACCAGCAGGAACCAGCTGCCCAGGTAGGCGAAGCCGGCCTGCACCTCGGCGCTGCCGAACCAGGAGACCAGGAAGAACGCGGCGCCGGTGAGCAGGACGGAGAAGAGGCCGAAGGCGTTGCGGATCCGGATCAGCAGGGCGAGCAGCAGCGCGACGGCCAGCCAGAGCAGCGCGGTGATCCGGTCGGTCGCGAGCAGGGCGGCGCAGCCGAGGCCGAGCAGGGCGGGGGCGGTGTAGCCGGCGATGAGGGTGAGCACCATGCCGGGGCCGGTCGGGCGGCCGTAGGAGAGGGTGAGGCCGGAGGTGTCGGAGTGCAGCCGGATGCCGGCCAGCCGACGGCGGGTGAGGACGGCGGCCAGGCCGTGGCCGCCCTCGTGGGCGATGGTGACGGCGTTGCGGCTGTACCGCCAGACCGGCCGGTACAGCACGGCGACCAGGGCGACGGCGCCGGTGGCCAGGACGAGCCAGGAGGGCGGGGCGGCCTGGGTGCCGGTGACGCGGCCCCACAGCTCGCCGACGGTCTGCGCGGTGCCCTGGCCGCCGCTCGGTCCGTTGATCTGTCCGTTGATCTGTCCGCTCATGTGCGCGCTCGCCTCCGTTCGGCCGTACCGGGGTGGCAGCCTCCCATGCGGGGACGGTCCGGCGGGAACGGGCGGTTCTCTTCGGGGATGAGGAAGTGATGAGAGTGACGGACATGGCAAGCTGACGGTATGTGCGGTCGCTTCGCCTCCAGCAGCAGGCCCGAGTCCATCGTCGAGCTCTTCGGCGTCCAGCAGTGGGACCCGGCCGAGACGCTCGCCCCCAGCTGGAACGTCGCGCCCACGGACCGCGCCTTCGCGGTGCTGGAGCGGGTGCCCAAGGGGGAGCCGGCGCCGGTGCGGCAGCTGCGGGTGCTGCGCTGGGGCCTGGTGCCGGCCTGGTCGAAGTCGGCCGAGACGGCGGTGAAGATGATCAACGCCCGGTCGGACACGGTGCACGAGAAGCCGGCCTACCGCCAGGCCTTCGCCTCCCGCCGCTGCATCCTGCCGGTGGACGGGTACTACGAGTGGCAGACCCTACCGGGCGAGCGCGGCAAGCCCCGCAAGAAGCCCTTCTTCGTCTCCCGGGCGGACGGCGGCCCGCTCGCGCTGGCCGGCCTGTACGAGTTCTGGCGCAACCGGACGGTGCCCGCCGACCACCCGGAGGCCTGGCTGGTGACCTTCACCGTCGTCACCACCGAGGCCGAGGAACTGCTCGCGCCGATCCACGAGCGGATGCCGCTCTTCCTCGACCGGGCGTCGTTCGACGACTGGCTGGACCCGGGGCTGAGCGACCCGGACGAGCTGCGCCGGCTGCTGATACCGCCGCCGCCCGGTGCGCTGCTGGCCACCCCGGTCTCGCCGGCGGTCGGCAGCATCCGGAACAACAGCCCGGAGCTGACCCGGCCGTGGACCGAGGTCGAGCACGAGACGACGCTGTTCTGACCGCTGACCGCTGACCGCTGACCGCTGACCGCCTCCCCGTCGATCCGTTGACCCGCCGAACCGGAGCCCCGCCGCCATGACCGCCGAACTCGTCCCCACCCCGGCCGGGGAGGCCCGGATCACCTACCACCGCGCGGCGGCGCCGAAGGCCGTGCTCGCGCTCGGCCACGGGGCCGGCGGCGGGATCGAGGCGCGGGACCTGGTGGCGCTGGCCGCGGCGCTGCCGCCGCTGGGGATCACGGTGGCGCTGGTCGAACAGCCGTGGCGGGTGGCGGGCAGGCGGGTGGCACCCGCGCCGAAGACCCTGGACGCGGGCTGGACCCCGGTCGCGGAGCTGCTGGCCGGGGAGGGCGTGCCGCTGGTGGTCGGCGGGCGCAGCGCCGGGGCCCGGGTGGCCTGCCGGACGGGCGCGGCCACCGGGGCGGTCGGGGTGGTGGCGCTGGCGTTCCCGCTGCATCCGCCGGGGAGGCCGGAGAAGAGCCGGGCGGAGGAGCTGCTGGGGGCCGGCCTGCCGACGCTGGTGGTGCAGAGCGTGGCCGAT
The DNA here is from genome assembly GCF_044744345.1 of Kitasatospora sp. NPDC087315. Taxonomy (NCBI): domain Bacteria; kingdom Bacillati; phylum Actinomycetota; class Actinomycetes; order Kitasatosporales; family Streptomycetaceae; genus Kitasatospora; species Kitasatospora sp. NPDC087315. Next base: position 244,596 of record NZ_JBIUYD010000008.1, read on the forward strand.
CCGTTCGGCGGGCCGGCCGAGTTCCCGGAGCCGCCGCCCGGGTGCGCGCTGGTGCCGGTGCCGTACGGCGGCCACGGTTTCGAGGTGCCGAAGCGGGCGCCGATGGGGCAGGACGAGGTGCTGGAGCTGATCACCGGGGCCGTCGGCGACTGGGTGCTCGGGCTGCTCTGAGCGGCCCGGACGCGGGACCTTTCCGTCCGCTCACCCGTGCGAGTGAACGGGCCGTCGGGGCGGGAATGCGGGCGTCATCGGCATGGTTGACAAGCTCGTCAGCTTGAGTCCCGATGGAAGGCAGCACAGATGGGTTCGATCGCGTGCCCCGAGCGGCCAGAGGAGCGTGAGGCCGGAGCGGCCTTCGCCCCCACGTGGTCGGACTGGCTAGTCGCGGGCGAGAAGCCCGTCGGGCCGATATCCTCCATTTCGGGGCGGCCCGCCGTGGGTCGTGCCCGCCATGCCGAGGAGGTGGGTCCGGTCGTCGGGACCGAGCACGAGGCCGAACCGGGCCGGGGCCCGGAGGAGGGCCTGCCCACGGGCGAGGCGCTCACCGGTGAGGAGCTGGCCGAGGCGATCGGTGAGGACACCTTCAGGGTGTCGGCGGAGGAGAGCGAGGCGGCCCGGCGGGAGCGCTTCGAGCGCGACGCCCTGGGCTACCTGGATCCGATGTACTCGGCCGCGCTGCGGATGACCCGCAACCCGGCCGACGCGGAGGACCTGCTCCAGGAGGCGTTCGCGAAGGCGTACGCGTCCTTCCACCAGTTCCGTGAGGGGACGAACCTCAAGGCCTGGCTGTACCGCATCCTCACCAACACGTTCATCAACTCGTACCGCAAGAAGCAGCGGGAGCCCCAGCGCACCGCGGCCGAGGAGATCGAGGACTGGCAGCTGGCCCGGGCCGAGTCGCACATGTCGACCGGTCTGCGGTCCGCCGAGACCCAGGCGCTCGACCACCTCCCGGACAGCGATGTGAAGGACGCCCTCCAGGCCATCCCGGAGGAATTCCGTATCGCCGTGTATCTCGCGGATGTAGAGGGCTTTGCGTACAAGGAGATCGCGGACATCATGGGTACTCCTATCGGTACGGTGATGTCCCGGCTGCACCGCGGCCGCCGTCAGCTGCGCGGCATGCTGGAGGATTACGCCCGTGAGCGCGGGCTGGTCCCGGCCGGTAGCGGGGCAGGGCAGGAAGCGAAGGGCTCGGGCTCATGAGCTGCGGCGATCCGCACGACACCGAGTGTGGCGAGGTCCTCGACCACCTCTATGAATTCCTCGACAACGAGATGGCCGAGGGCGACTACGACAAGTTGCGGGTGCACTTCGAAGAGTGCTCGCCATGCCTGGAGAAGTACGGTCTGGAGCAGGCCATCAAGGCGTTGATCAAGCGCTGCTGCGGGTGTGACGACACCCCGGCCGACCTGCGCGGGAAGGTCCTGGCCAGGATCGACTCGATCCGGGCCGGGCAGCGCTCGGGCGAGGCGGTGGTGGTCGCCGTCGATGCCGCGGTCGAGGGCCACGCCGAGGCGGCTCAGCAGGGCCGTCAGGTCAGGGAGGCCCGGGAGGCCCGGGAGGTCACCGCGGAGGCGGCGGTCCGGCCGGGCGCTCCGGTCGAGGCGGGTGCCCCGGCGGAGTGAGCGCCGCCCGCCGGTCCGGCGGGCCGCGGGGGCGTCACGCGCCGGTCAGGGCGCGCGAGTTCGACAGGATGAACGACCGGGCGGCCCCGGGAGCGTGCAGCTCCCGGGGCCGCGCTGTCTGTGGGGCGTGCACCCTCACTCGTTCGAGTGAGTTGACGGTGCGCCAGCTGCGCCGTTCCGCGATCGCGCGTCCCCGTGCGGGGGTGGCGGCCTATCCTCCTGACGGACGCTCACCGCCGGTCCGTCCGGCGCGCTGAGTGCGGAGCGTGCCGGGACGGCGGGGAGGTCCAGATCGCTATCGACAATGGAGACGCGGTCCTGCCGACAGGCGCGACGCGCTACCTCCTGGCCGTCCCGGTGGCGGCCGTCTGCTGCCTGCTGCCGCTGCTGCCCGCGTCGGGCCCGCTCGGGCTGCCGCGCTGGCTCGGCGCGTCGGTGGACTGGCCCAAGGTCGGCCTGCTCGCCTGCCTGCACGGGTGCTGGGAGTCGCTGGCCCAGGGGCTGCCCACCCCCTGCCTGCGGCTGGTCCGCACCCTGCTGCGCCGGCCGCCGGTGCCCGACCGGGCGCCGGCCCGGCCGTGCGCGAACGCGTTCTTCCCGGTGCTGTTCGCCGGGGCGCTGATGCTGCCGCCGTCCGCCGCCGCCCTGGTCGCGGTGCCGGCCGGGCTGTTCGGCCCCACCGAGGCGCACGGCCGGCCGCGGCAGGTGTGGAACGGCGCGCAGCTCGCCCTCTCCGCGTTCGCCGCCTCGGTGGCCTTTCATCTGCTGGCCGGGCCGCAACTGCTGCTCGGCTCCCGCTTCCCGGCCGCGCTGCTGCCCGGGCTCGCCGCCGTCACCGCGTTCTGCCTGGTCAACGGGGTGCTGGTGGGCGGCATGCTGGTGCTGGCCGAGGGCCGCCGACCGATCGTGCTGCTGCGCCGCTCGGCCGCCGCGGCGGGGCTGCCGGTGCTGGTGCACGCGGCCGGCGGGCTGATGGTCGCGGTGCTCTGGCAGGGCCCGTACGGTGCCTTCGCGGCGCTGCTGGCGCTGCTCCCGCTCTCCATCTCGGCCTGGGTGTTCGCCCAGGGCCACCGTGAGCGGGCCGCCCACCAGGCCACCGTCCAGGCCCTGGTGCAGGCCGTCGAGATCAAGGACTCCTACACCCGGGGGCACAGCGAACGGGTCGGCCGGGCCTCTGTGCTGATCGCCCGTCAGCTCGGGATGGAGGCCGACCGGCTGCGCACCCTGCGGTTCGCGGGCATCCTGCACGACGTCGGCAAGCTCGGCGTCGCCACCGAGCTGCTGCGAAGAAACGGTCCCCTCAGCGAGGCAGAGCGGCGGGCCGTGGAGATCCACCCGGTGCACGGGTACGAGCTGGTGCGCGGTATCGCCTTCCTGGGCGAGGCGCACGACGGGATCCTGCACCACCACGAGCGGATGGACGGCCGGGGCTATCCGAGCGGGCTGGCGGGCGAGCGGATCCCCGAGTTCGCGCGGATCATCTCGGTCGCGGACGCCTTCGACTCGATGACCTCCACCCGGTCCTACCGGCGCGGGCGGCCGGTCGCCGAGGCCGTCGCCGAGCTGGAGCGCTGCGCGGGCAGCCAGTTCGACCCGGTGATGGTCCGGGCGCTGATCGACGCGCTCGCCGTGCACGACTGGCAGCCGGTGCTGCCGCCGCCCGGGGACTGCATCCGCGCGGTGCCGGACATCCCGCTGGGCGTCCCCGAACCGGTCCGGCCCGCGCCGGTCCTGCCCGCCCCGGGTGGGCTGCCCGCCCAGGGCGGCACCGTGCCGACGGCCGGGCAGCCGTGAGCGCGCCGGCCGGACGCGGGGCCGGCGGAGGCGGGGCCGTGGGAGGCGGTGCGGCGGGAGGTGGCGCGGCCGGGGACGGTGCCGGCGACCGGTGCGCGGGTGGGACGGGCACCTTCCCGCGCGAGGTGGCCGCGGTGCACGCCGGGGCGGCCGCGCTGCTGGCCGTGGCGCTCGGCGCGGTCGCGGTGCGCGGGGTGGCCGACCCCGGCGTGGCCCTGGCCTTCGTCGCGCTGATCGCGGTCGGCGAGTGCGTCCGGATCACCCTTCCGGGCGACCGGGAACAGGCCCCGATCGGGGCGGCCGGCGCCCTCGCGTACGCCCTGCTCGGGCCGTTGCGCGGCCTGCCGACCGCGCACGGCGGGCTCCAGGTGGTCGCGGTGACCGGGGCGGGCCTGCTGGTCGCCGTGCTGCTCGCCCTGCCGGCGCCCGTCCTGCTGCCCCGCGGCGCCGGACCGCGCCGGCGCCCGCCCTGGGCCGATCCGGCCCGGCGGGACGGTGCCGCCCGGCGGCTGCTCGGGGTCGGCTTCGCGGCCGCCGTCTTCCAGCCGCTCTACACCAGCGGCCTGGTGGACCGGTTCTCGGCGGAGGGGCCGGCGTACGGGGCGTTCCTGACCGCCGTCGCCGCCCTGGCCGCGCTCTGCGACGCCACCCTCGCGGCGCTGCTGCGCCGGGCCAGGAGCGGGCTGCGGTTCCCGGCGGTGCTGGAGGACGAGCTGCGGTCGCTGTTCGGGATCGGCTCGGCGATCGTGGCCACCGGCATGCTGGTCAGCCTCGCGGCCGGCGAGGTGGGGCTCTGGGCGCTGCCGCTGTTCTGCGCGCCGCTGCTGCTGGCGCAGGTCTCGTTCCGGCGGGCCGCCGGAATCCGGGCCACCACCGGGCAGGCCATCGCCAGCCTGGCCAAGGCCACCGAGGTGGCCGGCTACACCCCGCCCGGCCACGCGCGCCGGGTCGCGGACACGGCGTGCGCGCTCGGACGCGAGCTGGGTCTCTCCACCCGCGAGCTCGCCCTGCTGGAGTACGCGGCGCTGATGCACGACATCGGGCAGCTGTCGCTGGTCGAGCCGGTGCCGGACGGCGCGACGGCGCTGCTGCCGGACGCGGAGCAGCAGCGGATCGCCCGGCTGGGCAGTGAGGTGATCAGCCGGACCGGGGTGCCCCACAAGGTCGCCGAGCAGGTCGCCCGGCTGGCCGATCCCTGCCACGGTCCGGACGGCACCGGGCGCCCGGTGCCGCTGGCGGCTCGCATCATCCGGGTGGCCAACGCCCATGACGACCTGCTGACGGCCGCCCGCGGCCGGGGGGCGGGGGAGGCGGTGGGGCGGCTGGAGGCGCTGGAGGCGCTGCGGCTGGGCCGGGGCCGGGTCTACGACGCGCGGGTGGTGGATGCGCTGGCGCGGCTGGGCGGCCGGGGCCGGCGCTGACCGGCGGGAGCGCCGGGCGCACCGGGGTGCCGCGGGCGCACTTCGGGGGCTGCCGGGGGCCGCCGGGGTTGAGGCGGGGCGGTGGGGCGGGCAGGCTGGGTAGGGGCGGGGCAGGAAGCGGATGCAACCCCGGCGGTGGGGAGCGCGGGCGGTGGCGGGCGTGGTTGGATGCGGTCGTAGCGTGGAACACCGACCCGGGGCACCGGGCCCGCGCCGCGGGAGCGGACACGGGAGCGCCGGTACGGGACTTGAGCGGACGACGACGGCAGGGACGAACGTGAGGATCTTCCACCGGGCACGGCACCGGCCGTCCGCCACCTGGCGGCAGACGACCGATCGGGCTTTCACGCTGATCGGCGACGGCCGTTTCGAGGACGCCGGCGCCCTGCTGGTGATGGCCGCCGACCTGGAGCCGTGGCTCTCCGACTCCTGGTTCAACCTGGCGCTGCTGCACAAGTTCCGCCGGGACTGGGAGCAGGCCAGGGCGGCCGGTCTGCGGGCCGTCGCGCTGCTCGACCGCGAGCAGGGCGCCCCCGACTGGTGGAACCTGGGCATCACGGCCACCGCCCTGCAGGACTGGCCGCTGGCCCGCCGGGCCTGGCAGGCGTACGGCCTGCGGCTGCCCGGGGGGCCGGGCACCCAGCCGGACGGGCCGGTCAGCCTGGACCTCGGCACCACGCCGGTGCGGCTCTCGCCGGACGGCGAGTCCGAGGTGGTCTGGGGCCGCCGGCTGGACCCGGCCCGGATCGAGGTGCTGTCCATCCCGCTGCCGTCCTCCGGCCGCCGCTGGGGCGAGGTGGTGCTGCACGACGGCGCCCCGCACGGCGAGCGGGTCACCGACGGGGTCGCGTACCCGGTGTTCGACGAGATCGAGCTGTGGGCGCCGTCCCCGGTGCCGACGTACGTGGTGCTGCTGCAGGCCGCCGCGGCGGTGGACCGGGACGCGCTGGAGCGGATGGTGGCCGAGGCGGGCTACGCGGCGGAGGACTGGACGTCCTCGGTACGGCTGCTCTGCCGGGCCTGTTCGGAGAGCCGGATGGCCTCGGACGACGGGCACACCGCGCACCACGACCCGCACGACGACGGCGACGCCGCGCACCCCGGCCATCTGAGCCACCTCAGCCAGGGCGCCGGCGGGATGTCGTGGCTGGTCGAACGCGAGTGCGGGATCGCGGCCCCGGCCGGACTGGTGCGCACCCTGCTGGACCGCTGGGTGGCGGCCGCGCCGGCCACCCGCGCATATCGGGATCTCGAAGAAGTCTGTTGATCGGGCCGCTTACCCTTGACCGGTAGACCCAGGCAGTCCACGGAAGCGGAAGCGGAAAAGCAGCGATGGCGGAGCAGCACGACCACCAGCACGACCACGACCACGAGCCCGCGCAGGGCGAGGCCCAGCCGGTGAAGGTGGTCGGCGAGGAGCCGGACCTCTCGAAGGGCACCGCGCGCCCGATCACCGTCTACGGCAACCCCGTCCTGCACCGTGAGGTGAAGGACGTCACCGCCTTCGACGGCGAGGTGTCCGCGCTGATCGACGACATGTTCCAGTCGATGTACGCGGCCGAGGGTGTGGGCCTGGCCGCGAACCAGATCGGCGTGGACCTCAAGGTCTTCGTCTACGACTGCCCGGACGACGAGGGCGTGCGCCACGTCGGCCATGTCATCAACCCGGTGCTGGAGGAGCTGCCGGCCGGTCGCAAGCGGGTGCTGGACGACGGCAACGAGGGCTGCCTCTCGGTGCCCACCGCGTACGCCGAGCTGCCCCGTCCGGACTACGCGGTGGTGACCGGCCAGGACAAGGACGGCAACCCGATCCGGGTCGAGGGCACCGGTTTCTTCGCCCGCTGCCTGCAGCACGAGACCGATCACCTGTACGGCTTCCTCTACATCGACAAGCTGTCGAAGCGGGACCGCAAGGACGCGCTGCGGCAGATGGCCGAGGGCACGCCCCGGTACGCCACGGTGGCGAACGGCTGACGGTCCGGTACCGCGTGCGCCGAAGGGCCGGGACGGGTGTCCCGGCCCTTCGGCGCACCGTCAGTCGCGCAGCCGGCCGGTGGACTCGCGGGCGACCAGGACCGGCGTGAACAGGTAGTCCCGGGCGCGGCCGCCGTGCCCCTCCAGCTGGCGCCAGAGGGCTTCGGCGACGGCGGCGCCCATCTCCTCGATCGGCTGGCGCACCGTGGTCAGCGGCGGATTGCTGTGGGCGGCGAGGTAGCAGTCGTCGTAGCCGACCACGGAGAGGTCGCCGGGTACCGTGCGGCCGGCCTCGCGGGCGGCCTGGACGACGCCGAGGGCCATCAGGTCGCTGCCCGCGACGACCGCGGTGACGCCCGCGTCGAGCAGCTGGCGGGCGGCGGCGGCGCCGCCGGCGATGGAGTAGGACGACTCGGCGTACCAGTCGGCGGGGGCGTCCTCGCCGAGCAGTTCGCGCATCGCGCGCCGGTAGCCGTCCAGCCGGTTGATGGAGGGGCGCAGATAGCCCTGGCCGCCCGCCAGCCCGATCCGCCGGTGGCCGAGTTCCCGCAGGTGGGCGACGGCGGCCCGGGCGGCGAGCGCCTCGTCGGTGGCGACCGTGGGGACGGCCAGCCCCTCGACCTTGCCGCTGACCAGCACCATCGGGATGCCGCGCTCGTGCAGCAGCCGGTAGAAGCCGTGGTCGGCGTGCGGGTTGGCGTGCCGGCCGGAGACCAGGACCAGGCCGGAGACGCCCTTGCGGAGCAGGACGTCGATGTAGCCCAGCTCGGCGGTGCCCTGGCGGGTGGAGGTGCCGACCACGGCGGTCAGGCCGTGCTTGGCGAGCTGCACCTCGATCGCGGAGGCGAGCAGCGGGAAGACCGGGTTGTCGAGTTCGGGCACGACGATGCCGATCAGCGCGCCCTGGTGCGGGTCGTAGCCCTGGTCGGGCTGCCAGCCGAGTTCGCGCATGGCCTCGGCGACCTTGACCTTGGTGTCGTCCGAGACGCCCGGCCGGTCGTTGATCACCCTGCTCACCGAGGCGGCGCTGACGCCCGCCCGGGCGGCGATGTCCCGCAGTGACGGGCCGCTCAATTGGTCCTCCCGACTGGTCGAGCCTGCATCTTACAAATCCCCGGCAGGCAGGCCCGCGAGGTCGTTGAAACAATCTTAGCAACGTATTGCGCAACAGTTTCATCGCCGTTACGGTTCCCTCGTCGGCCCCGGTAAACGGAATGCCGGCATCCGTTAACCTGTCCACCCGTCCCGAGGAGCTCCATGGACACGGCCAGCAGTCACCGCCTCGCCGCCCGCCACCAGCCGCACCACGACGGCTCCGCGCGGTATGTCGGAGACCTCGCCCCGCAGCTCGGGCAGAAGGTCGACCTGCTGGTCCGGGTGCCCGCCGGCGACCAGGTCGAACGGGTCTTCCTGCGCTCCGTCCCGGACGGCGAGCCGCACTTCGAGGCGGCCGCGGTCGACCGCACCGACGCCGACGGGACGTGGTGGCGGGCCACCCTGACGATGGTCAACCCGGAGATGAACTACCGGTTCTGGCTGCACACCCCGACCGGCGGGCGCTGGCTCACCGCCGCGGGCCTGCACGACCACGACCTGCCCGACGCGAGCGACTTCCGCCTCACCACCCACCCCGCCCCGCCCGCCTGGACCGCCGACGCGGTGGTCTACCAGATCTTCCCCGACCGCTACGCCCGCGCCGGCGACGCCCCGCTCGCCGCCTGGGCCCGCCCGGCCGACTGGGACACCCCGCTGCACACCGGCGACGCCGCCGCCCTCCAGCAGATGTACGGCGGCGACCTGTGGGGCGTCGCCCGGAAGATCGACCACATCCAGCGCCTCGGCGCCACCGTCATCTACCTCACCCCGTTCTTCGAGGGCCGCTCCAACCACCGCTACGACGCCGTCTCCTTCGACCGGGTCGACCCCGCGCTCGGCGGCGACGAGGCGCTCGTCGCGCTCATCACCGAGGCGCACCGGCGCGGCATCAAGGTGATCGGCGACATCACCCTCAACCACTCCGGCAACGAGCACGAGTGGTTCCGCGCCGCGCAGGCCGACCCGGAGAGCCCCGAGGCCGGGTTCTACTTCTTCGGCGAGGGCGGCCCGGACGACTACGCCACCTTCCTGGGCGTCCACACCCTGCCGACCTTCGACCACCGCTCGGCCGAACTGCGCCGCCGGCTCTACGAAGGCCCCGACTCGGTGATCGCCAAGTACCTCAGGGCGCCCTTCCACCTGGACGGCTGGCGGGTCGACGTGGCGCAGATGGCCGGCCGGCGCGGCGAGGTCGAGCTCAACCAGCTGGTCGCCACCACCACCGCCGCCACCGTCCGGGCCGCCAACCCCGACGCGGTGCTGCTCGCCGAGCACCAGCACGACGCCTCGCTCGCCCTCAAGGGCGACGGCTGGCAGGGCACCATGAGCTACGCCGGCTTCACCCGGCCGGTCTGGAGCTGGCTCGCCGAACGGCACGACCAGAAGGACTTCTGGGCGGTGCCCGGGCCGATCCCCGACTACACCGGCGCCCAACTGCGCGCCACCATGACGGCGTTCGGCGCCGCGCTGCCCTGGCGCAGCCGCGCGCACAACCTCACCCTGCTGGACTCCCACGACACCGCCCGGTTCCGCACCTTCGCCGGACCGGAGCGCCAACTGCTCGGCGCGGCGCTGCTGTTCACCCTGCCCGGCACCCCGATGGTGTTCTCCGGCGACGAGGTGGGCGTCGAGGGCGAGGGCCTGGAGGAGGGGCGCAAGCCGTTCCCCTGGGACGAGTCCGCCTGGGACCAGCACACCTACCGCACCTACCGCGAGCTGATCCGGCTGCGCCGCAGCCACAGCGCGCTCAGCGGCGGCGGGCTGCGCTGGCTGCTCGCCGAGCGCGACGTCCTGCTGTTCGAGCGGGAGGACGAGCGGGAGCGGATCCTGGTGCAGATCAGCCGGGCCGACCACCCGCCGGTGGCCGGCGAGTGGCACGCCACCCACCTGCTCGGCGGGCCCCAGCTCGTCCCCGGCCGCGACCTGCCCTGCGAGGGCCCGGCCGTGCACGTCTGGTCGGTGGCCCGGTGACCACGACCCCGCGCCGCGGCCGGATCGAGCGCATCCCCGGCTTCCGCTCCGAACTCCTCGGCAACGAACGGGACCTGCTGGTCCACCTGCCGCCCGGCTACGACGACGACCCGGCCGCCGACTACCCCGTGCTCTACCTGCACGACGGCCAGCAGGTCTTCGACCAGGGACAGCAGCCCACCTGGGCGGTCGACCGGACACTGGAGCAGCTGTACGCGGAGGGGCTGATCCCCGAGCTGATCGCGGTCGGCGTGCCCAACGCCGGCGCCGAGCGCGGCACCGAGTACTCGCACGTGGCCGAGTACTGGCGCACCCCCGGCACCCCGCTCAAGGGCCACCGCTACGAGGCGTTCCTGACCGACGAGGTCAAGCCGTTCGTCGACGCCCGCTACCGGACCAGGACCGGCCCCGGGCACACCGCGCTGATGGGCTCCTCGATGGGCGGCCTGGTCAGCTACCACATCGCGTTCCGCCGCCCGGAGGTCTTCGGCCTGGCCGCCGTCCTCTCGCCGTTCCTCACCCACGTCGACCCGGCCGACCTCGGCGAGCGGGTGGTCTACGAGAGCTACCGCCGCCGCGGGCCGCGCCGGCTCTGGCTGGACATCGGCGGGCGGGAGGGCCTGATCATGGCCCGGCCCGCCCGGGACCTGGCCGTCCAGCTGATCGACGAGGCCGGCTACACCTCCGGCACGGACCTCCTCTACTACGAGGACCCGGTCGCGCCGCACCACGAGAACGCGTGGCGCCCGCGCGCCCGGCACGCGCTGCTGCACCTGTTCGGCGGCCCCTCGCCGGTCGTCTCGCTCACCGCCGAGCCGTCGATCCCGCTCGCGCCCGGCGAGACGTGGAGCGCCGTCAACCCGGTCGCCGTCCGCGCCGACGGGGTGCGGTACACCGCGCTGGAGGCCGGCTACCGGGTGGAGCGCCCCGAGGTCGCGGCCGTCTCGCCGCACGGACTGCTGCGCCCGCTCGCCGCCGGGCGGACGGAGCTCACCGTCCGCGCCCACGGGCTGACCGCCAGGACCGAGGTCCGGGTGGAGCCGGAGCTGCCGGCCCGGCCGGTCCTGGAGGTCACCGTCGCCGTCCCGGTCGGCACCCCCGAGGACGCGCCGGTGATGTACGGCCCGGTGCCCTGCCGGCCCGACGGACCCGGCCGGTTCCGCGGGCGGATCGCCGTCCCGCGCGGCACCGGCTTCGACGGCGGGGTCTCGCGCGGCTGGGGCCTGGACGCCGTGGACGCCGAAGGCCTGCGGGTGCTGCACCCGCTGCGGGTGGACCGCGACACCCGCCTCGACATCACCGTCGACCGCTGGAACCGGCCCGCGGACGGCATCTGACCGTCCGCGCCCGCCCGCCCCCGCAATCCCCGCCCCCCGCAACCCCCGCCCCCTCCCGGACGAAGGAGTCTCGGACCATGCGCTACCGGAGACACGCCGTGCTCGGCGTCCTCGCCCTGCTGGCCACCGCCACGGCCTGCGGCGGTACCTCGCCCGCCGGCACCCCGTCCGCGAGCGGCCCGGCCACGGCCGCGGCGGGTGACCCGATGACCGCCCCGCCGATCGGGAGCGCCGAGGGCGACCTGGTGATCTGGGCGCAGACCCAGCAGGCCGCCGCCCTGCAGCCGCTCGCCGACCGGTTCGGCAAGGAGCACGGGGTCAAGGTCACCGTCGTCCCGCAGTCCGTCAACACCCAGCAGGCGTACGTCTCGGCCACCAACGCGGGCAAGGGCCCCGACCTCGTGGTCGGCGCCTCCGACTGGCTGGGCAACCTGGTGCAGAACGGCGTGGTCGCGCCCGTCCCGCTGACCGGGCAGCAGAAGGCGCTGTTCCAGCCGGCCGCGCTGGACGCCGTCGCCTACAACGGCCAGCAGTACGGGCTGCCGTACGCGACCGAGAACCTGGTGCTCTTCCGCAACACCGAGCTGGCGCCCACCGCACCCGGCACCTTCGAGGACCTCGCCGGCGCCGCGCAGGCCGCCGTCAAGGCCGGTACGGCGGAGGTCCCGCTCGCCCTGCCGGTCGGCCAGCAGGGCAACGCGTACGCCCTCCAGCCGCTGTTCACCTCGGCCGGCGGCTACCTGTTCGGCACCAAGGCGGACGGCAGCTACGACACCGCCGACCTCGGCGTCGGCGGGCCGGGCTCGATCGCGGCCGGCGAGCTGTTCAGGCAGTACGGCGAGAAGGGCGCCGGGCTCCTCAACCGCTCGGTGGACACCAACGCCATCTCGCTGTTCACCGGGAAGAAGACCCCGTTCCTGGTGGCCGGGCCGTGGGCGCTCGGACAGGTCAAGCAGGCCGGTCTGCCGTACGCGATCTCGCCGGTGCCCGGCTGGGCGGGCAAGGGCCCGGCCCGCCCGTTCATCGGGGTGCAGAGCTTCTACCTCTCCGCCAAGGCCAGGAACCAGCCGCTGGCCCAGGAGTTCCTGCTCCGCGAGGTCGGCTCCGAGGAGGGCCAGCTGGCGCTCTACCAGGCCTCGCCGGAACCGCCCGCGCTCAGCTCCGCGCTGGCGAAGGTGTCCGCCACCGACCCGGACATCGGCTCCTTCGCGGCGGCCGGGGCCGGCGGCCAGCCGCTGCCGACCATCCCCGCGATGAACGCGATCTGGGGGCCGCTCGGCCAGGCCGAGGCCGGCATCGTCGCCGGTGCCGACCCGGCCGAGACCATGCGCCAGGCCGGCGACGCCATCCGCGCGGCCCTCGCGAAGTAGGGCCCGTCCCACGGGTCGGCATGCCCGGCCGCCCCGTGGGACCGCCCGAACACCGACACCCGGACGGGCCACCACCGCCGGGCGCCCTCCGGACCAGGGACCACCCATGACCTCCCCCACCCTTCAGGACAGCAGGCGCCCGGCCGACCCCTCCGCCGGGGCCCCGGACCGCCCGCCCGGCCGGCCCCCGCGCCGGGCCGGCGCCGCCACCGCGCAGCTGGTGAAGATCACCCTGCTGGCCGGTGTCGCCGCCGTCGCCCTGTACGCCGCGCCCAAGCTGTACGACGCCGGGCACTGGGCCGCGCTGGGCGTGCTGGCCGCCGCCGTCGGCGCGACGTTCTGGATCTACCTGTCGCCGCGCCGGCTGCCCGCCAAGTACCTGCTCCCGGCCACCGCGCTGTTCCTCGCCTTCGTGGCCTACCCGGTGCTGTACATCGTCGCCGTCTCCTTCACCGACTACGGCGACGGGCACCTGCTCACCAAGGACCAGGCGGTCCGCACCCTCGTCGACCACTCCGCCGAACCGGTGCCGGACAGCCCCGCGTACACGCTCACCGTCGCCACCGGCGCGGACGGCGGCCCGCTGGTGCTGCTGCTCACCGACCCGGCCACCGGGCAGGTCTCGGCCGGCACCGCACGCGGCCTCGCCCCCGCCCCGGCCGGGACCACGACCGCGCCGGACGGCCGGGTGACCGCCGCGCCCGGCCTGACCGTCCTGACCTTCGGCCAGATCAACGGCAGGGCCGGGGAGCTCAAGGACCTCCGGGTGCCGGTGGACGGCGGCTTCATCGTCAGCCAGGGCCTCTCCACGGCCACCACCGCCCGGCCCGTCCTGGTGTACGACCGGCAGGCCGACACCCTCACCGACACCCGCGACGGCACCGTCTACCAGCCCCGGGACGGCTGGTTCACCGCCACCGACGGCTCCGGGCGGACCCTGCCCACCGGCTGGCACCGCACCGTCGGCTTCGCCAACTTCACCGCCGTGCTCACCAGCCCCGCGATCCGCGGCCCGTTCCTCGGCGTGCTCGCCTGGACCTTCGGCTTCGCCCTGCTCTCCACCGGCGCGTCCTTCGCCCTCGGTCTCGGCCTGGCGCTCACCCTGCACCACCCCCGGCTGCGCGGGCAGCGGGCCTACCGCTCGCTGCTGCTGCTGCCGTACGCGATGCCCGCGTTCATCGGCATCCTGATCTGGCAGAGCATGTACAACCGGGACTTCGGCCTGCTCAACCAGGTGCTGCACACCCGGATCGACTGGCTGGGCGATCCGTGGAACGCCCGGTTCGCGGTCCTGCTCACCAGCCTCTGGCTCGGCTTCCCCAACATGCTGCTGATCTGTACGGGGGTGCTGCAGGCGATGCCCGCCGAACTCAACGAGTCCGCCCGGATCGACGGTGCCGGGCCCTGGACGGCGTTCCGGGCGGTGACCTTCCCACTGCTGCTGGTCGCCGCCGCGCCGGTGCTGATCTCCTCGTTCGCCTTCAACTTCAACAACTTCAACGCCATCCAACTGCTCACCGGCGGCGGGCCGTTCGACGGCGCGGGCGGCACGGCCGGGTCCACCGACATCCTGATCAGCTACACCTACCGGCTGGCCTTCGGCGGGCAGGGCGCGCAGTACGGCTTCGCCGCCGCGCTCTCCATCGTCATCTTCCTGCTGGTCGGTCTGATCACCCTGGTGGGCTTCCGCCGCACCCGCGCCCTTGAGGAGCTGAACGCATGACCACCACCCGATGGCTGCGCCGCTTCGGCTGGCGGCACCTGATCGCCGTGCTCGCCGTCTGCTTCGCGCTGTTCCCGCTGCTGTTCGTGCTCTCGGCGGCGCTCAACCCGCTCGGCACGCTCCAGTCGTCCACGCTGGTGCCCGAGCACGCCTCGCTCGCCAACTTCACCGCGCTGTTCACCAACGACCAGTACCCGTTCGCCCGCTGGCTCGGCAACACGGCGCTGGTCTGCGGCAGCTTCGCGGTGCTGAACGTCTTCCTCGGGATGTGCGCCGCGTACGGCTTCTCGCGGTTCCGCTTCCGGGGCCGGCGGATCGGGCTGATGGCGGTCTTCCTGGTGCAGATGTTCCCGCAGTTCCTCGCGGTGATCTCGCTCTACCTGCTGTTCGCCGAGATCGGCGACATCGTGCCGGCGATCGGCCTGGACACCCCGTGGGGGCTGGTGCTGGTCTACCTCGGCGGCGCGATGGGGGTGAACACCTGGCTGATGAAGGGCTACCTGGACACCATCCCGCGCGAGATCGACGAGGCCGCCAAGGTCGACGGCGCCGGACACGCGCAGATCTTCTTCCGGCTGATCCTGCCGCTCGCCGCGCCGATGCTGGTGGTGATCTCGATCCTGTCGCTGACCGCCGCGCTCAACGACGTCATCCTGGCGAACATCTTCCTGACCTCGAACGACTCCAAGACGGTCGCGGTCGGCCTGTACGGGATCATCTCCGGCCAGCAGGACCAGAACTACGGCCTGTTCGCGGCCGGGGCGCTGGTGACCTCGCTGCCGGTGATCGTCGTCTACCAGTTCCTCCAGCGCTACCTCGCCCAGGGCCTGACCGCCGGGTCGGTCAAGGGCTGAACGGCCGGACGCCGCCCCGGACGGGAGATCCGTACGGGGCGGGCATCTGGCCGGGGCACACGACCACGTACTGGCCGGACCCATAGTTGTAGGACAGGTCCGCCCTCCCAAGGCGGGGCTGATCAGTCCGCGCGCAGGATCCGGGACACGTAGACACGAGACGGATCCTGGCCCTCGTCCACCGCGTACTCCACCAGCCCGAGATCCCGGCGTAGCGGCGCCGAGTGCATGCCGGGTCTCCCTGGAATCGGCATGCTCAGATGAGGGAAGGGGTTCTCGCGCAGATCGACGAGGAAAGCGACGACGGCGGAGAAGACGTCGGCCGACGTGCTCGGGTCGTCCTCGTCCGGGTTCTCGATGCGGTCGCTCACAGGGCCCCGAGACGGCGCAGAACTGTGGAGGCCGGGGTTCCGGGGGCGGTGCCGGACTGGATGGCGGCGTGGATACGGTCGCCCTCCGGGTCGCGGTAGAGCTGGGCGCGCAGCCACCAACGCCGCAGGACGCCGCCGATCGTCGAGTCGTCGGCCTCGCCCATCTCCCGGTAGAACTCCATCCGCTGTGCTGGTGGGAGGGCGACGGCGACGGCGTCCTGGGTCCGCGGGACGGGCTGCTGGTCGTCGTGGCGGCCGTGCAGGGGTGCTGCGCTCACCGTTCCTCCGGAAGTCTCGTGCGGGCGGGACCGGTACCAGTGTCCTCCCTCGCCGGTTCGGCCGGTACCGGAGTCGTCATAAGAGTCCAGAGTGGCGTTCGGGGCCGGCCCGGCGGTGCCACTCGACCAGGCGCCCGGTCGCCAGGTCCTTCCGAATCGCGACTCCGGAGGGCGGGCGGTCGCACCGGCGCGCCCCTCGGGTGGGCGCACCACCTCCGGGTGATCCTCTGCGCGGCTGCCGTCGAGCGTCGGGGCCGGGCAGAGTTGGCCGGCCGGACGTGTTCCGTACCCGAAGGGAGCGACGCATGGGTGACCACGAGAAGCCGCCGCCGGACCCGGGCCAGGGGACCCCGCCGCCGGGCAATGCCGACGGGCAGGTGCCGCCTCCGCCGCCGGGCGGCGGGAAGCACAAGAAGTGAGTGCCGACCTGGCCGGCCGTCTTACCCGGATGGACGCGGTGATGGAGCAGCGTGGGGCGTGGCCGGCCGACTCGCCGTGGCTGCGCGAGGCCATGGCCGCGCTGCCCCGCGACGCGTTCGCGCCGGATCGGTTGTGGCGCTGGGAGGGCCACGCCCATGTGCCGCTCGACCGGCAGACCGATCCGGCGGCGTGGGCGGACGAGCTGTACGCCGGCCCGGACGCGGCGGCGGTCACCCAGGTCACCGACGGGCTTCCGTCCTCCAGCCTCTCGGCGCCCGCCGTGGTGGCGGACATGCTGGACAGCCTGATGCTGGAGCCCGGTCACACGGTGTGGGACATCGGCACGGGGCAGGGCTGGAGCTGCGCGCTCGCGGCGTGGCGGGCCGGGCCCGGCCTGGTCGTCTCCACGGAGATCGACGAGGACCTCGTCGTGCCTGCTCGCGAGCGGCTTGCCGCCGGTGGGGTCGACGCCGAGGTGTTCGTCGGCAACGGCACCAGCAATGTGCCGCCCGGGGGTCCGTTCGACCGGATCCACGCGACCTACGCGGTGGAGACCGTCCCGTACGAGTGGATCGAGGCCGTCAGGCCGGGCGGTCGGATCGTCTACCCGTGGGGACGGCTCGGGCACGTGGCGCTCACGGTGGCCGCCGACGGGCGCGGTGCGAGCGGCTGGGTGCAGGGTCTCGGGCGGTTCATGGCTGACCGGTGCGGCCGGGTTCCGGCGTCAGCCGGTTACGACGGGTATGTGAAGGTGCGAGGCAGTGGCGATCCCGGCGCCGAGCGGATCCTCGAACGCGCCCTCGCCCCGCTCGCCGGTGACTGGGACCTGCGGTTCGCGGTGCGCGTCGCCGTTCCGGACGCCGTGGTGATCACTGGCCGGGACGAGGACGGCGTCAACGCCTGGATCCACGACGGCAACGCATCGTGGGCGGCCCTGTCCGCGTGTGGCGACGGCAGTGCGGTGCTGCACCAGGGCGGTCTGCGGCGCATCGGCGACGAACTTCTGACCGCGTGGGAACAGTGGGAGGCGCACGGCCGGCCGACGCCGTACGACTACGGGATCACTGTCACGCCGGAGCGCCAGTGGGTGTGGCTGCGTGATCCGGACGGCCCTCGGTGGCCCATCGTGGATGGCGGGGGCGCTGCCTCGCCCAGGGCCTGACCGCCGGGTCGGTCAAGGGCTGAGCGGCCGGACGCCGCCGCCCCGGACGGGAGTTCCGTACGGGGCGGCGGCGTTCTGTCAGGCGGAGACGAAGAGCCACTCCGGGCCGTAGGTGAAGCGGGGGTCGGCGGGGAGCTTCACGCCGTTGATCTGCTGGGCGGTGCCGCGCAACTGGCCCATCAGCCCGATCGCCTGGAAGAGCGAGTCCGACCCGGCAACGCCCCAGGCCTGTTCGAGGGCGCGCAGCATGTCGCTGTACTGCTGGTCGAAGGTGTGCAGGAGGTCGGCCGTGGCCTGGTCGGGCTTGTTGCCGGGGTCGTTGGCCCAGCCGCCGGCGGGGACGCGGGCGACCGGGTGGGCGTCCGGCAGTGGGAGGTCGGGGCCGGTGAACTCGAACTTCTTCGTCGTGGGGTTCTGGACCAGCTTCCTGCCGACGGCGATCTCCTTGAAGGCGTAGTAGTGGGCGAGTTCGCCGGGGGCGCCGGGGAAGGGGTTGTCCGGGGAGGCGTCGGTGCCCTCGCCCTGGGTCCGGATGATGTCGAGCGCCTTCAGGACGTCGTCGATGGTGTTCATCGGGACGATGTCGTTGCCGGCGCCGTGGCTCGACCCGAGCGGGAAGCTCACCTGCCGCTGCCCGGTGAGGAGGTGGGCGAAGTTCGGGAAGACATTGACGATCCGCTGGTAGAAGGCGCCGATCGTATTGCCGTCGGCGGCGAAGGCGAGCGGGTTCTCGGGCTTCTCGATGTCGGAGAAGAGGCCCGCCGACTCGCGGGTCAGCCCGCTGAGGAAGACCTCCAGCCCGGGGTTGACGCCACCCGGCAGCTCGCCCGGGTACTTCGGCACCGTGGCGGGGTCGGTGAGGACGACGGTGCCGCCGATGCTGGTGAGCATGTTGCAGACCAGGCCGAAGTGCGACATCTCGTCGAAGACGATCTCACGGATGGTGTGGCGGACCGGCTGGCTGTTGTCCGGATCGGTGATCGACCAGAGCGCGGTGGCGTACGGCGGGATGGTCGACAACTCCAGCATGATCGCCCGCTGGAGCGCGTCCTTGAGCTCCTGCCCGGTCCAGTCCTCCTCCGGGATGTTCATGAGCTGGACGATCGCGTCGCTCCGGTAGTCCAGGATTCCGGTCGTCACGGCGTACCCCTTTCGTTCGGCTGTGCGCCGGACCGTAGCGGGGGGCGGATCGTGCGTACGCGTGTGCTGCCGGTGTGGCCCGGGAGTTCATCCGGATGGTGGGGGTCGGGCCGTTGCGGTTCGGGATGGCCCCCGAGCCGGTCGAGGCTGCTCCGGGTGGGGTGGTCGCCGGCGTTTCGAGGAGCCGGGAGGACAGCGCGTCCTGGCACCGGTACGGCGAGCCGGGGGTGACCGCGGTCTACGGGCAGGGGCCGCGCCCGGTCGCGGTGGCGATCGATGCGGTGTCCGGGCCACTGGGGCCGACGGGAGCATGTGCGCAGGGAGTCGGACCGGCCGACTTCCTGTGCATGGGGCCACGCGCGGATGTGGCCGCCCCGCCCGGCGTGGGCGCCGGGCGGGGCGGGGCACTGTGTCAGTCCGAGGCCGGCGGCCGGGTGGCGTGCTTGGTGGGGCAGGGGATATTCGGCCAGGTGCGGTTGGGGCAGGCGATTGCGTAGTGGCCCGTCCAGCGGCTGTCGGAGATCCATCGGGACCACACGACGTCAGCGGCCCTGGCCAGTTGTTCGACCGCGCGGAGCCGCCGTGCCTCGATCGGCAGCCAGGGATCACCGCCCGGTGTGTGCTCCCCGTACCGTTGCGCGAGCCAGTCGGCCGCATCGGTCGGCGTCTCCCAGGTGCCCCGGAGCTGGGAGGTCGGCCGCAGCAGCCACCAGCCCGTCATCATCGGCGGTAGCTCCGAGAGCCGGAACCCGCCGCTCTCGATCGGTCGGCGCTCCGACTCCTTGGCGAGGAGTCGGCCGTCGCCGGCCCATTCGTAGCCGTGGAAGTGCAACTGCGCTTCTCCTCGGTGGCGTTGGTGCCCCGGCCGGCCGCACGGGGCTGCGGGCGGCCGGGGCTGTCAGGGGACTTCAGACGGACAGACCGAACCGCGCCGGGTCGATCCCGGCCTCGGTCAGCTCCTCGACGGTGAACAGCAGCGGCTGGTGGTCGGGACGCTTGCTGTCGCCCAGGGCGAAGACACCCGGGGCCTGCGGCACGACGCCGAGGGTCACGCACGACTCGCCGTCGTCACCCCCGCCCTGGTTGCCGCCGCGCGCACGGTTGAACTCGACCTGCGAGAGGTCGAGTTCGTACAGGTTGCGCTCAGTCATCGCCTGCACCTTCCGGTATCACTTCGGGGCATGGAACGGCCCCGTCCCGCCCAGGACTTGGGCGGAAGAATGAGGAGGGGAGAGCCGGTCCGTCAGCGCCAGAGGCTGATGCGGGTGGTGAGCAGGTCGGCTGGCACCTGACGCGGCTTGGCGTCCGGCTCGAACAGCGGCCGGACCAGGGCCCGGCCGTCCTGGGCGCCGACCACCTCGACCAGGCGCCCGGTTGCCAGGTCCTTCCGGACCGGGTTGTTGTCGATCCGCTCTATGAGTTCCGCGTGTGTACGGCGGTGCGTTGTATTGGCCGGCTGTACGAACCCCGCAGCGGACATGGAGGGCTCCCGTGACTCGCGGATTGGTCGAGAAATCACGCTACGGCCACTGGATGCCGCAATCCACGTTTAGTCGAGCTCCCGCATAAAATCGTCTGCGCGCTGCCGGAGAAACTCCGAAGAAGCCGCACCCGTAAGGGCGCGGCTGAGAAACATTTCGAACAATTCTATGTGGTGATCGATGTCCTGGGGATTGCGCAGGACCACCTCGCCGGAGAACAGTTCGATAGTGACCAGGCGATCGTCATAGATCACAAAGATGTTCATGGGTGTGCCACGAACCGGAACGCCTTGTGGGATGATCGCAATCTCCACATTGGGCTTCTCTGATATAGCTGCCATGTGTAGCGCCTGGGCTGCCATGACCGGCCGGCTTGCCCGCTGCCATCTGATGGCCTGTTCAGTCATCAGAAAAACGAAGCGGCGCTCTGGATCGTCCAGGATGGACTGCCGTTCCATACGAGCCTGGACCACCCTGGCCACATCCCTCGCCGGGCTGCTCCCAACGGGCGGCGTCAGCGTCTCCATGGCGTACTCGCGTACGTGGAGAAGCCCTGTTGGGATTGCAGGGAGAAAATGGCGCATCAGGCGTGAAGACGCTTCCAGTGCCTTGAGCTCGGCCTGCTTGTGATACAGGCCGAGCCGGGCATATGTACGCCAGGCGACGTAGTCGACATTCGCCGCTCGGGCGAGGTCGAGAAGCTCTCTCGTCACTTCCGGCGGAACACCATCGAAAGCCGAGAGGATCAGTTCTACGTCGACCACAGTGGGAAGTGTCTTTCCGGTCTCTATCCGGCTGATCTTCGACTGGCTCATGTTGCAACGCTTGGCCAGGCGCTCCCCGGAAAGGCCGGAAGCCTTGCGGAGGCCTCTCAAAGCCTCCGCAAGGTCTTTTCGCTGCCGTCCTTGATATTCAGGGTCGAGCACTGTTCCACTCTGCGAAGTCGACCGATTTCGCGAGAGCGAGATCGCGCCACCGGTGGTACGTGGAAAGGTCCGGGTTCTCGATCAGCTCACGGTTGATCTGCGTTCCGTCGGCCCGGTAGTTCAGGTGGACCACGGTCTCGTCATCGAACAGCCAGAAGTCTTGTTCCGGGAGGTCGAGATCGCGGTCCGTAAGGTTGAGGACGCGAATATCCTCCCCGGCTGCGATATTTCCGGGGATTCCCCATGTGGACTGGTAGCGGATGTAGTCCGTGAGAGGTTCGCGGACGACTCGGACGCGACCGAAGCTCTTTCCCGAAGCCAAGGCATCCCTGACGGTGACGTGCCAAGCAGCATTGTGGTCAACGGGTTTCGGTTCGCCATGAAGGAAACGCGCCAGGCTTTCCGCTTCGCTGGGCATCGTGTACTTGGGCTGCACTTCGAGGCGCCAGGCGGATCGCTGGAAGTTTCGGAAGTAGCTCTGCCACTCCTCACCATCCAAGAACACGAACGGCCTCCCTCAGCACGGCCTCGGGGATCTCCACCACGGACTCCCCTGTCGGGGTGGCATGGTCGATGTCGTACCCCTGAACAGCGATCGTGCCCCGGTCGGTCACGTAGACCGTCGGGCAGTCCCCGTTGTCGCAGTCGCCGCTGCCGTCCCCACTTTCGGACGTGCCGCATCGGCCGCCCGCGATCATGGTCAGTTCCACAACGCCCCCTCTGTAGGTGGTGCATGACAAGCTACGGACCGTGGCCGCGACGGGACAAGCGCAGCCACGCTGCTATTCGCGTCCCTGCATAGACTCGCCGGCCTCTGACTCGTCCCACGTGGCCTTGGCCGCCCCCGCCCGGTGTGAACGCCGGGCGGGGGCGGGGGAGTTCAGGGGTGGTGGGTGGTGATGGTGATCGGGTGGGCGGTCCAGTCGGTGAGCTCGCCGATGCAGAGGGTCATGCTCCAGAGGCCGCCGCGGGTGAGGCAGCGGGCGACACCGTCGCCGCCGCCGGGGCCGATGCAGAGGCGGATGAAGTCGCGGTGGGCCGCGCGGATCGGGCGCGTTCGGACGTGCTCCCAGAGGACGGGGAGCGCGTGGTCGAGGCTCGGGAAGACGGTCGGGAGCATGATGCCGGTGATCTCGGCCCGCACGGCGTTCACGCGGCGGCCTCGGCGGGGGCGGAGATGTGGCACCAGATGAACTTGCCGATGCCGCCCGCACGCGGGCAGCAGCCCCACTGGGCGGCCAACTCCTTGACGAGGAACAGCCCTCGGCCGGATTCGTCGGAGGTGGAGGTGGTTCGGAGCGCGGGCTTCTCGCTGTCGGCGTCGTGGACTTCGATGCGCAGGAGGTTTTCGGAGAGTTCGAAACGGATCTGGATCAGGCGGCCCTGGGGCGTACGGGCGTGCTGCACGGCGTTGGCGACCAGCTCGGAAAGCAGCAACTCGCCGGTGTAGAGCAGGTATTCGACGCCCTGGTGGCGGGCGAGGAAGTGGTGCAGCTCCTGGCGGGCCGCGCCGGCGGACTTTCGGTGCCGGGGGAGCCAGCAGGCGTGTTCGGTGGGGGCGGGGGAGACGGTTTCAGGCATGGCGGCGCCACCTCTGAGGGGTGAGGGGTGAAGACGACTGAAGAAGGCATGGGGATGCCCGGGTGATGAGCCCACAATCATCACGCTGTGTCGAATGGTGAGCTACGTTGAGTAGCATGCTCCTGGGGGCTTCCAAAGTGCAAGTCCCCACTTTGGAACCGGTCAAAGATTGTTGTCGGGTGGCAGGGGAGGGCAGACTGGCAGATCACAGAAGTGGGGAGGTCGCGACGGTGCCCGTGAACCGGAATCCGACAGTTCGGCAGCGACGGCTGGCTCGAACGCTCAAGGAGCTGCGGGCGGAAGCGGATCTGACGATTGCCCAGTCGGCTCGGCAGCTTGCCTGCGCCGAGAGCAAGATCAGTCGAATCGAGGCCGCGCAGTCAGGGATTCGGTTGGTGGATCTTCGGCTGCTGCTCGACCTGTACGGGGTGGTGGAGTCGGCGACCCGCAGCAGGCTGGAGGCACTGTCGCGCGAAGGTCGTTTGCGTGGATGGTGGGACCGCTACTCGGACACGCTGTCGCCGCTCTATGCCGACTACATCGCGCTGGAATCCGACGCGTCGGACATGTACAGCATCCAGACGTTCCTGGTGCCGGGACTGCTGCAGACGGAGGACTACACGCGTGCGGTGGTCCGTGCCCAGATAGAGGATGCGACCGCGGAGCAGGTCGAGCGGCTCACGAAGGTTCGTCAGGAACGGCGGGCAGTGCTGACGCGGGAGGCGCCACTTCGCATGTGGGTCGTTCTCTCGGAATCCGTGCTGAAGCATCGGATTGGTGGCCGGTCGGTCATGCGGGAGCAACTCGACTTCCTGATGGCGAGTGCCGAACAGCCGAACATCAACGTCCAGGTCCTGCCGGAGGAATCTGAC
Organism: Kitasatospora sp. NPDC087315; assembly: GCF_044744345.1. Taxonomy (NCBI): domain Bacteria; kingdom Bacillati; phylum Actinomycetota; class Actinomycetes; order Kitasatosporales; family Streptomycetaceae; genus Kitasatospora; species Kitasatospora sp. NPDC087315. The sequence goes on from NZ_JBIUYD010000008.1 coordinate 267,994, forward strand.
GTTCACGCTGCACTCTTCGGCCCTGTTGCCATCCTGAGCTTCCCCGAGGCGACAGAGACGGATGTGGTGTACGTCGACAGCCTCCTCAGCACGCTCTACATCGAGGAGCCGGAGGAAGTGTTCAAGTACACCAACCTGTTTCGCCGTGCTCTGGCGGAGTCGCTGCCGCGCACCGAATCGGTCGCACTCATCGAGCGTGCAAAGGACAAGGTCTAGAAATGGTGAGTATGTTCCTGCCGTCTGTTTCCGCTGCCGGACTTGAGTGGTGCAAGTCCTCCTACTCCGGCGCACAGAGCGATTGCATCGAGGTGGCCAGTGGTCTGATCGGCGCTGTGCCCGTACGTGACTCCAAGGATCCGGACGGGCCCGCGCTGTTGTTCGCGGCCGAGGCGTGGTCGTCGTTCCTCGCCGGGGTCAAGGGTGGGGAGTTTCCGACCAACTGACATAACAGAGGTGCCCCGCACGGGCTGTGGCCGTGCGGGGCACCTCTGGTCGTCTTCTGCTTTTAGAAGTCGTCGTCGAAGGCGACCGAGCCCTCGACCGCCACCTGGTACGCCGACACCCGGCGCTCGAAGAAGTTGGTCAGCTCCTGCACGTTCTGGAGCTCCATGAAGCCGAACGGGTTGGTCGACCCGTACCGGATCGGCAGACCGAGCCGCGCGAGGCGCTGGTCCGCCACGGCCTCCAGGTACTGCCGCATCGACTCGGTGTTCATGCCGGCCAGGCCGTCGCCGCACAGGTCCTGGGCGAACTGGAGCTCGGCCTCGACGGCCTCCTCCAGCATCTCCGTCACCTGCTTGGCCATCTCGTCGTCGAAGAGGTCGGGCTCCTCCTCGCGAACGGTGTCCACGACCGACATCGCGAAGTCCATGTGCATGGACTCGTCGCGGAACACCCAGTTCGTACCGGTGGCCAGGCCGTGCAGCAGACCACGCGACCGGAACCAGTACACGTACGCGAACGCGCCGTAGAAGAACAGCCCCTCCACACACGCCGCGAAGCAGATCAGGTTGAGCAGGAACGCCCGCCTGTCCTCCTTCGTCTGCAGCGAGTCGATGTGGTCGACCGCGTTCATGTACTTGAAGCAGAACTGCGCCTTCTGGCGGATGGAGGGGATGTTCTCCACCGCGTCGAAGGCCGCCGCGCGGTCCTCGGGGTCGGGCAGGTAGGTGTCGAGCAGCGTCAGATAGAACTGGACGTGCACGGCCTCCTCGAACAGCTGCCGGGACAGGTAGAGCCGGGCCTCGGGCGAGTTGATGTGCTTGTAGAGGCTCAGCACCACGTTGTTGGAGACGATCGAGTCACCGGTGGCGAAGAACGCCACCAGCCGGCCGATCAGGTGGCGCTCGCCCTCGCTCAGCTTGGCCAGGTCGGCGACGTCGGAGTGCAGGTCCACCTCCTCGACGGTCCAGGTGTTCTTGATCGCGTCGCGGTACCGGTCGTAGAACGACGGGTAGCGCATCGGGCGCAGGGTCAGCTCGAAGCCGGGGTCGAGCAGCATCTTCTGGCGATCGTCGGACATTACTGGCAGGCCTCGCAGGACTCGGGGTTCTCCAGGGAGCAGGCCAGGGCGGCCTCCTCCTCCGGCGTGAGGGTCGGGGACGCCACCGGGACGGGGGCGGCGGCGCGGGCGGCGCCCGAGGCGGCCTGGGCGATCCGGGTCGCCGGGCGCGAGCGCAGGTAGTAGGTGGTCTTCAGACCGACCTTCCAGGCGTACGCGTACATCGAGCTGAGCTTGCCGATGGTGGGCGCGGCCATGAAGAGGTTCAGCGACTGGCTCTGGTCGATGTACGGCATCCGGGCGGCGGCCAGGTCGATCAGCGCGCGCTGGGGCAGCTCCCAGGCCGTGCGGTAGAGCGAGCGGACCTCGGCGGGCAGCCAGTTGAGGTCCTGGACGGAGCCGTTGGCGTCGCGCAGCGCGTCCCGGGTCTGCTGGTCCCAGACGCCGAGCTCCTTCAGCTCGCGCACCAGGTACGGGTTGACCTGGAGGAACTCGCCGGAGAGGGTCTCGCGCTTGAACAGGTTGGAGACCTGCGGCTCGATGCACTCGTAGACGCCGGCGATCGAGGCGATGGTCGCGGTCGGCGCGATGGCCAGCAGCAGCGAGTTGCGCAGGCCGGTCTCGGCGAGCCTGGTCCGCAGGGCGGCCCAGCGGTCGGCCCACTCCGGAGCGGCGCTCGGGAAGTGGTCGATGTGCAGCTCGCCGCGGGCGGCCCGGGTCTCGCCGTACGCCTCGTGGCGGCCCAGCTGCTCGGCCAGCTCGCTGGAGCGCTCGTACGCGGTGAGCATGATGCGCTCGGCGATGAGGGTGGAGAGCCGCTTCGCCTCGGCGGAGTCGAAGTCGATCCGCAGCTGGAAGAAGACGTCCTGCAGGCCCATCACGCCGAGGCCCACCGGGCGCCAGCGGGAGTTGGAGGCACCGGCCTCGGGGGTCGGGTAGAAGTTGATGTCCACCACGCGGTCGAGGAAGGTGACGGCGGTGCGGACGGTGGCGTCCAGGCGGTCCCAGTCCAGCGCGTTCAGCAGGTCGTCGGCGGTGGCGCCGGCGGCGACGTGGGCGCCGAGGTTGACCGAGCCGAGGTTGCAGACGGCGGTCTCGGAGTCGTCCGTGACCTCCAGGATCTCGGTGCAGAGGTTGGAGCTGTGCACCGTGCGGCCGGGCAGCGCGGTCTGGTTGGCGGCGCGGTTGGAGGCGTCCTTGAAGGTCATCCAGCCGTTGCCGGTCTGCGCCAGGGTGCGCATCATCCGGGCGTACAGGGTCTGCGCGGGGATGGTGCGGACGGCCTTGCCGGACTGCTCGGCCTTCAGGTACGCCTCGTCGAACTCGGCGCCCCAGAGGTCGACCAGCTCGGGCACGTCGGCGGGGGAGAACAGCGACCAGTCGGCGTTGGCGTTGACCCGGCGCATGAACTCGTCCGGGATCCAGTGCGCCAGGTTGAGGTTGTGCGTGCGGCGCGCCTCCTCACCGGTGTTGTCGCGCAGCTCCAGGAACTCCTCGATGTCCGCGTGCCAGGTCTCCAGGTAGACGCAGGCCGCGCCCTTGCGGCGGCCGCCCTGGTTGACGGCGGCGACCGAGGAGTCGAGGGTGCGCAGGAACGGGACGATGCCGTTGGACTTGCCGTTGGTGCCGCGGATCAGGCTGCCGCGCGAGCGGATCCGCGAGTAGGACAGGCCGATGCCGCCGGCGTGCTTGGAGAGACGGGCGATCTGGGCGTACCGGGAGTAGATCGAGTCCAGGTTGTCCAGCGGGGAGTCGAGCAGGTAGCAGCTCGACATCTGCGGGTGCCGGGTGCCGGAGTTGAACAGGGTCGGGGAGGAGGTCAGGTACTCCAGCCGGCTCATCAGGCCGTACAGCTCGGCCACCTCGCGCACCGACTGCTCGTTGTCGCCGACCGCCAGGCCGCTGGCGACGCGGAGCAGGAAGTGCTGCGGGGTCTCGACCACCTTGCGGGTGATCGGGTGGCGCAGCAGGTAGCGGGACTGCACGGTGCGCAGGCCGAAGTACTCGAAGCGGTCGTCGCCCCGCGGGTCGACGAGCGCGTCCAGGGTCGCGGCGTGCTTGGCGACGAAGGCGGCGGTGGTGTCGCCGATCAGGCCCTCGGCGTGGCCGACCGCGACCGAGGCGGAGAAGGAGACCGAGCCCTGGCTGACCGCCTCGTCGACGATCTCCAGCGCGAGCAGGCGCGCGGCCAGCTTCGAGTACTGCGGGTCCTCGGCGATCATCGACGCGGCGGCGTCCACGGCCAGCCCGCGCAGCTCGGCGAAGTCCGAGCCGGCGTGGCGGCCGCGCAGCGCGGCGGCGGCGACATGGCCGGGGTCCACCTGGGGGAGATCGGCGCTGCGGTCGGTCAGCAGCCGGAGCAGCGCACCGCCGGGGTCGGAGACCGTCGGGTCGACGGGGGCGAAGCTGGAACCCTGGGCGGGCAGGGTGGCTGAGGCAGCGGTGGTCAAGGCGCTCTCTCCTGGCGGCGATCGGCGTCGGTGCATCGGGGTGCCGGACCGTTCGGGGCAGGGGAGCACGGCGCGAACGCCCGGTGGCGTCGCGCGACAGTGTCATCCCCGGCCCGCCCGCGAGGCCCGGACGTGGTGCAGTGCTTCGGGGCCTCTGCGGGGAGGCCGGTGGCACGCCGCCGGCAGGTACTCGGACTCGCGGGCCCTGCTTCCAGAGGCCCGCACACCGCTGCGGGGCAGTCCCGGACTCGCACCGGGTTCCCCTGCGTCGACAGCAGGAGTGAGCATACATCTAGTGGTGTCCGCCCGATGCGACACCACATGTTGTGCAGCACCGCGTGTCGGGCCGGTGACCAGTGGTACGGGCGCGATGGCCGGGAGCCGTTCGGGGGCGGTGGGATTTGGGAACGGATTGATTACCGTCCGGGCTCGCGGTCAGGGCGATGCCCTACGATCTCGGCACATGAGCGAGGGAACGGGCGTACCGGCGGAGTGGACGCGTCAGCCCGGACAGCAGCCCGGACAACCGGGGCAGGGATCGCAGCCCGGGGCATCGGGACAGGTGTCGCAGCAGGGCCAGCAGTCGACCGGGCCGGTGCAGCCGGGCCCGACCGCACCCCGGCCGCCGCAAGCCGGCGGGTCGGTCCCTCCTCCGCCCGGCGGCTTCGGGCCTCCCGCCACGCCGTACGCGCAGCCGGGCGTGCCGCCGTACGGGCCGTCCGGCCCGGCGGCCTACCCGCCGCCCCAGCCCCAGCCCCAGCCCCAGCCCCAGCCGTTGCCGCAGCAGCCGCAGAACGCCGTCGGCCCGGCGCCGTACCAGCAGTGGCCGCAGAGCGCCCAGCCGGCCGTCGCCGAGCCGGACTGGAACGCGATGGCCACCCGGCACGAGAACGAGTCCCGCAAGCGCAAGCGGCTGTGGATCGGCGCGGCCGCGGTGGCCGCGGTCCTGGTCGGCGGTGTGGTCGCGGCCGGGGTGTGGATCAACGGCCACGGTGACAAGGGCGATCGCGGCGGTGGCGGCCCCACCGCCAGTGCGTCCCCCACCGGCATACCCACCGAGCGGGCGCTCGCGGTCATCTCCGACGCCGACACGGACAGGCTGCCGGTCGACGCCGCGACGCTGTTCCCGGACCAGACCCGGACCGTCGACGGCAAGGTGTGGACCCGCATGGTGACCGGTGCGACGGCGCCGTGCTCCAAGGCGACCACCGGCGGCCTCGGCCTCGCGCTCGGTGACGACACCTGCCGCTCGCTGGTCCGGGCGACGTACGTCAACGGCGACAGCGCGGTGACCGTCGGCGTCGCGGTCTTCGACAACAAGGCGGGTGCGGACCGTGCGTTCGGCCGCCACGCGGGTCTGATCCAGGGTCTGTCCGGCACCGGCGTCAACACGTTCTGTGTGACCGACAAGTCCGGCTGTACCGAGACGCACGCCGCCATCGGTCGGTTCGGCTACTTCACGGTGGCGGGCTCGCTCAAGCAGGTCCCGGACCAGAGCGACCAGGTCGCGACTGCGGCCGCGACCTCGCTGGCGGACCGCACCAAGCAGGTCCTGCTGGGTCGGGCCGAACACGCCGGCTGACCGCCAGGCCCGGGCCGGGAACGGCTCGTTGGAGGCCGGTAGTCGTCGTGCGAACGGACTTGAGGTGTCGGGTAGGATGCCGCCCCGGGGCGGCGGAGGGCCGGCCCTGGCGGCCCCGACGGGGAATCGGCGAGCAGGAGGTGCCGCGCGGTGAGCGCTGCCGTCAGTGCTACCAGCAGACGGCGCAAGGCGGGGGGAAGACGGCGGAGCGCGGGGGAGCGGGAGTCCGTTCCGTCGATGCTGCTGCCGGCTCCGCCCACTTCGCAGGAGAAGTACGGCTACACCATCAGGCATCAGTGGCTGCTGACGCTCTGTTCGGTGGTCAGCTTCGGCTGTCTGGTCGTCAGCCAGACCGAGTTGTACTCCGTCGGGTCCTGGTTCTGGCTCTGTGTGCCGTTCCTGTTCTTCACGGTCGTCTACTACCTGGTGTCGCTCCGGGTGAACAGCTTCACCCCCAACTTCGACCTCAAGGAGCACCGCCGGCTGGTCCGGCAGTGGAAGCCCGACGAGTACCCGGCGGTGGACGTCTTCCTGCCGGTCTGCGGCGAGCCGATCGAGGTGCTGCACAACACCTGGACCTACGTCCGGAAGCTGGCCGAGCACTACCCGGGCCTGGTCATGCCGTTCGTCATGGACGATGCGGCGAGCCCCGAGGTCGAGGCGATGGCCGCCGACTTCGGCTTCCGCTACGGCGTCCGGGAGAACCGCGGCTGGTTCAAGAAGGCCGGCAACCTGCACTACGGCTTCGGGCGTTCGGACGGCCGGTACATCCTGATCCTCGACGCCGACTTCGCTCCCCGCCACGACCTGCTGCACGAGGTCCTGCCCTATCTGGAGCGGAACCCGAGCCTGGGCATCGTGCAGTCGCCCCAGTTCTTCCGGGTGCTCGACTCGCAGAACTGGATCGAGCGCGGGGCCGGCGCGATTCAGGAGCTCTTCTACCGCTCGGTCCAGGTCGCCCGGCAGCGCAACGACGGCGCGATCTGCGTCGGCAGCTGCGCGGTCTACCGGCGGGCGGCGCTGGACGACAACGGCGGCACCACGCTGATCGCCCACTCCGAGGACGTCCACACCGGCTTCGACCTGCGGGCCCTCGGCTGGGACCTGCAGTACATCCCGGTGGCGCTCTCCACCGGGGTCTGCCCGGATACCGCGGGCGCCTTCCAGAACCAGCAGTACCGCTGGTGCATGGGTTCGATGTCGCTGCTGACCAGCCGTAAGTTCTGGCGCACCAAGCTCGACTTCACCACCCGGCTCTGCTACGTGTCCGGATTCCTGTACTACATCCATACCGCGCTGCTGACCTTTGCGCTGCCGATGCTGCCGATCATGCTGCTGCTCTGGCGGCCGGACCTGCTGGAGGTCGAACACCTCACACTGGTCATCCCGAGCCTGGTGTACGCCACCGTGATCTTCCCGCTCTGGCACCGGGCGCCGTACCGCCTGGAGGCCTGGGCGGGCCGGATGATGTACGGCTGGGCGCACTTCTTCGCCATCTGGGACCTGCTGCGCGGCCGTCAGCTCGGCTGGCAGCCGACCGGCTCCAACGGCGCCAAGAAGAACCGCCAGCGCCGCTTCTGGGTGGGCGTCATCGTCTGGGGCGCGGGCTCCGCGCTGGTCTGGGTGGTCGCGGCGGTCTACCGGATGTTCACCCTGTACCCGCTCGACTTCGCCCTGGTGCTCTCCTCGGGTCTGTTCTACGCGGTGACCGTCGGCCGGATCCTCATTCAGCCCCGATCCCAGGACGTAACGGCATGACCTTCCGTACCACCGCCGGTCCGGGCCGCCGGACCGGCGCCGCTCTGGTCCGGGTCCTCGCGGCCGCCCTGCTGGTGCTCCCGCTGGCGGCCTGCGACCTGCTCGGCGAGAAGCCGCTCGGCCCGGCCCCGGCCGCCACCACCGCGGCCGCCGCCGGCCCGGCCGAGGCCACCGCCGGCTCCACGGCTCCCGGACGGACACCGACCGCGTCGCCCGCCGCCGGGCTGCCCTACGACGTCCGCCCGCTGCTCAAGCCGGCGAAGAAGTACCTCGGGGTGGCCTCCGACGGGGCGCCGCAGTCGATGGCCGGGGTGGACGACTTCGCGACCAGGGCCGGCAAGCGGCCGAACATCGTCGAGTACTACTCCGGCTGGGGCGACGAGTACGACGTCAAGGGCGTGCGCAACGCCTGGGAGGCCGGCGCGCTGCCGTTCATCGCCTGGGAGCCGTACAAGACGCCGCTGGCGGACATCGCGGCCGGCAAGCACGACGACTACGTCAAGCGGTACGCGGCCGCCATCCGCAACACCAACGTCCCGGTGGCGATCAGCTTCGCCCACGAGTTCAACGGCACCTGGTACGACTGGGGCACCAAGACCACCACCGCGGCCGACTTCGTCGCCGCCTACCAGCACCTGCACGACGTCTTCACCCAGCTCGGGGCCGGCCAGGTGATCTGGGTGTGGAGCCCGAACAGCATCAACCCGGTGCCCACCGTGGCGCTCAAGCCGTACTACCCCGGCGACACCTACGTCGACTGGGTGGGCATCGTCGCGTACTACACGCACCTCGAAGCGGGCACCTTCGACACCCTCTACGCGCCCACCCTCACCCAGGTGCGCACCTTCACCAACAAGCCGTGGATCATCGCCGAGACCGGCTCCGAGCCCGGCTCGCGCAAGCCGGCCGACATCTACAACCTCGCCGCCAACGTGATGAAGCGCCCCGACTGCCTGGGCTTCATCTGGTTCAACCTCAACAAGGAGACCGACTGGCGGATCGAGAGCGACCCGCAGTCCCTCAACGCCTTCAAGCAGGCGGTCTCCGACGGCCGCTACGGCTTCGATGTGAAGAGTCCCTGATGACCTCCTCCCCGCCCCACCGCACCCGCCGCCGGGACTCCGGCCCGACGCCGGAGGCCGACGAGGGCCTGCCCGGCGACGAGTCCCGGCCCCGACCGCCCGACGCCGGCGGCTCCTGGTTCGAGAGCGCCCGTCCGCTGCCGCCCCAGCGCACCGCGGACGACGGCCACGCGGACGACGGCCACGGCGACGACGGGGACGGCGGCCACGAGGACGGTGACGGGAGCGAGGAGCGCGACGCCGAGGGCCCGGGCTACACGCTCCCGCCGGTGCCCGAGGCCAGCTGGACGCTCGACCCCGGCCGCCGTCGCTCCTGGGTCAGCCGCGCGCTGCTGCTGGGCATCCTGCTGATCCAGACCGCGATGTCGGTCCGGCTCTCGAACACCGCCTTCCAGGACGAGGCGCTGTACATGTACGCGGGGCACGCGCAGCTGTCGCACCTGCTGTACGACACCCCGATGCCGAAGGACTACAACACCTACTTCTCCGGCTCGCCGATGCTCTACCCGATCGTCGCCGCGGTGATCGAGAACCACGTCGGCATGGTCGGCGTAAGGGTGTTCAGCCTGCTCTGCATGCTGGGCGCCACCTCGCTGCTCTACGGCTTCAGCCGGCGGCTGTTCAACGAGCGGGTGGCCCTCGGTGCGGCGGCGATGTTCGCGGTGACGCAGTCCACCGTCGTCCTCGGTTTCTTCGCCACCTACGACGCTCCGGCGGTGCTGCTGCTCGCGCTGGCGATCTGGATCGTCGTCCGCAGCGACCGGGCGCCCGCCGCCGTCGTGCTGGCGGCCGCGCCGGTCGCGGTGCTGGCGGTCGGACTGAAGTACGCCTCGGCGCTCTACCTGCCCAGCCTGGTGCTGCTGGCCGTGCTGACGGGCCGGCGGAACAGGGCCCGCCAACCGCTGCTGCGCGGAGTGCTGCTGGCGCTTGCCGCGGGTGGGCTGCTCTGGCTGGGGATGGCCTTCACCGACGTCCTCAAGGGCGTCCAGGCCACCACGACCCAGCGGGCCCACGGAACCGAGCCGTGGAGCGAACTCGCCCGCCAGTCGGTGGAGTTCGGCGGGCTGATGTTCGTCACCGCGGCCGGGGGCGCGATCGCGTACGCGCTCCGCGGCCGGATGAACGAGTCCCCGCTGGTCCGGACGATGACCGGGCCCGGCCGGCGCCGGCGCGTCCTGCTGGGCCTGCTGCTGACCGGCACCGCGCTGCTCGCGCCCGCCTACCAGATGCACCTCAACACCTCGGTGGCGCTCTACAAGCACCTCGGGTTCGGCCTGCTGTTCGCTGCCCCGATGGCCGGCATCGGCCTCGCCCGGCTGGTCGGACCGCACTTCCGGCACCCGCAACTGGGCATCCTGCTGTGGGTGGTGACACTGGCCCTGGGTCTGACCCAGTCGACCTGGCGGTTCGAGACCTGGCCCGACTCGACCCGGATGACGGAGGTGGTGCGCCAGCACGTCGACAGCACCGGCCGCTACCTGGCCTCGGCCGACAACGTCCCGGTCTACTACACGCGCGACCTGACCCTGCAGAGCCAGTGGACCTCCACCTACGGGATCGGATACGTCGACAAGGCCGGCCGGCTGCACTCCGGCGACGACGGTTACCGCACGGCCATCGCGGACGGCTGGTTCGACCTGATCGTGCTGGACGGTGTGGCCACCCCGGACACCGACCGGGTGGTGGCGGACGCCATCGCCCAGAGCCCGTACTACCGGCTGCTGGGGCGCGTTCCCTTCACCCACGTCGGTGGAACCGGCTACTACCGGATCTGGGTCAAACAGTAGCGATGACCACTTCGACCAGCGTGGCGGGTTCGCCGGAGGCCTGGCCGCCGGCCCCGGGCCACCCGCCGCTCCCGCCCCACCCGCCCCACCCGCCCCACCCGTCGGCGCCGCCCTTCCCACCGGCCCCGGCCGCGGCCGCGGCCCCTGCCCCCGTGGCCCCTGCCCCCGTCGGGCCTGACCCGGGGGAGCCGGCACCGCCGTGGCGGTCCGCGCTCGCCGTCGGCCTGCCACCGGCGCTGCTCACCCTGGCGCTCTGCCTCTACGGCATCCAGCAGCGCCAGCTCTGGCGGGACGAGCACGCCTCCTGGTGGGCGGCCACCCTGTCCTGGTCCGACCTGGGCGCCCTCACCTCCAACATGGACCTCGTGCTGGCCCCCTACTACGTGCTGCTGCACCTGTGGGCCGCGGTCTTCGGCCAGTCCGAGGCCGCCCTGCGCATTCCCTCGGCGCTGGCGATGGCCGCCGCCGCCGGCTCTGTGGCGCTGCTCGGGCGACGGCTGCTCTCCCCCCGCCTCGGCCTCCTCGCGGGGCTGCTGTTCGCGGTCTGCCCCAGCATCACCTGGTACGGCCAGGACGTCCGGCCGTACGCCTTCGCCGTCCTGGCGGCCTCCGGCAGCACCCTGCTGCTCACCCGGATCATCCAGGGCCGGGGTCCGGCCGAGCCCATGCGGCGTGCTCTGGCGCTCGCCTGGACCGGCTACGCCATGACCGTGCTGGCCATGGGCCTGACCCATCTGGTGACACTCATGGTGCTGCCCGGCCATCTGCTGCTGGTCGCCCGGGAGTTCCGCCGCACCCCGGAGGCCGGCGCGGCGCGCTGGGTGCTGTTCGGACGGTGGGCGGTGGCCGCCGCCGGCGCCGTCCTGCTGCTGAGCCCGCTGCTGCTGCTCGGGGCCGGGCAGAGCGGGCAGATCGCCTGGAACGGGCGGGACTGGAGCGACCTCGGCGGACTCGTCAAGGACCTGGCCGGATCGTCCCCGCTCGGCTGGACCCTGCTGCTGCTCGGCGTGCTCGGCGGGGTGAGTCAGCTGGTGCTGCGCCAGCAGGTCGGGCCGCTGATCTGCTGGGCGGTGCTGCCCGTGCTGGCCACCGTGGCCACCGCACACTGGCTGCACCTCTTCCTGGCCCGCTATCTGCTCTTCACCGTCCCCGCCTGGGCACTGCTCACGGCGGCCGCGATCGGCCGGCTGCCCGGGCTGGTCGCCCAGCTCACCGCCTCCCGGACGCCACCGCGCTGGGTGGTGGGGCCGGCCCCGACGGTGGTGGCCTTCGCCCTGGCGGCGGTGCTCGCCTGGCCGGCCCAGGCCGCGGTCAGGGACGACCTGGGCGGCGAGATGGACGCCCGGGCCGCGGCGCGCGTGATCAGCGAGGGGCTGCGTCCCGGGGACGGCGTGGTGTACGAGCCCGGCAGCTCGTTGCGCCGGGCGCTGGCGTACGAACTGCGCGACCGGCCCGCGCCCGAGGACACCCTGGTCCGGAGGACCGCGCAGCAGACCGGCAGCTTCGGCGCGCTGGAGTGCGAGGAGCCGGCCCGCTGTCTGGCCGGCGTGCAGCGGGTCTGGCTGCTCGTGGCCGGCACGGACCAGCGGCCGTACGGCGCCGTGTCGGACAAGGTGGCGAAGGAGCTCAAACAGTTCCGGACGGTCCGGACCGCGGACGTGCCCAACCTGCGGGTGCTGCTGCTGGAGCGCGCCAGGGGCTGAGGAGCGTCCCGGGGCCGCTCAGAACGCCAGGCTGTACACCATCAGGTCCATGCCCGGGTACGGGGACCAGTCGCGGCCCGGGGTGCGGTGGAAGCCGACGCGTTCGTAGATCCGGTGGGCGGCCTTCATCTCGGGGCGGGTGGAGAAGGCCATGCCGGCCAGGCCCAGCTCGCGGCTGCGGGCGATGGCGGCCCGGACCAGGCTCTCGCCGACGCCCCGGCCGCGGGCCGCGGCGGCGGTCGCGAGCATCCGGATCTCGCCCTCGTGCGGGGCGGCTATGTCGGCCCACTCGGTGCCGCCGACCGCGAAGGTCACGGAGCCGAGGACCCGTCCCTCGGCCGCGTCGACCGCGACGAGGAGCTCGGCCTCCCGGGCCCGACGGGCGGTGTCGCGCAGGAGGTCGACGTACCGGCTTTCGGGCGAGGTGTAGCCGTCGCCGACGAAGGCCTCGACGGTGATGCGGCCGGCGTCTTCGAGGTCCTCTTCGCGGGCCGGGCGGATGACGATGTCCATCCGGCCAGTGTGCCGGAGCCCGCCGGAGCGGAGCGGTGCGGGGTCGGCGGGCCGCCGGGGAGGCCGGCGGCGCCGGGGGAGAGGTCGGTGGCGGGACCGGTGGCGGGGTCGGCGGAGGGGCGCAGGGAGGCGGCCGGCATGGTGCCGTACAGCCGGTCGGGCCCTGCCGGGTCGGCGGGGTAGCCGCCGGGGCGGTGCCAGTTGTCGCGGCCGGTGCCGTTGCGGGTGAGGTCCCGCCCGATCAGGGTGCCGAGCAGGCCGAACCCGCCGACGGCACCGACCAGGGCGAGGGCGCTCGCGAGCGTGTCGGAGTCCATGGCTCCACTCTCGCCGCGTCCCCAGGTGGCCGCGAGTGGCAGGAACGCCCCATCCCGTCGAAATCCTGCCACCCAGGCCCTTCCCCGCGGCCCCCTCGCGGGGGCATTCTGGGCGGCATGCTGAAGAACGTGGTCGCCGTGGTGCTGGAGGAGCTGCACCCGTTCGAGCTCGGGGTGGCCTGCGAGGTCTTCGGCCTGGACCGCAGCGACGACGGTCTGCCGGCGTACGACTTCGCCATCGCGGGCGCCCGCCCCGGTCCGCACCGCACGCACGCCGGCTTCTCGGTCGACGTGCCGCACGGTCCGGAGCGCCTCGCCGGGGCCGACCTGGTGATCGTCACCGCGACCGGGGTGCGGCCGCGGTACCCGGAGCCGCTGGTGGACGCCGTCCGGGCGGCCGTCGAGGGCGGCGCCCGGACGCTCTCCATCTGCAGCGGCGCCTTCGTGCTCGGCGCCGCCGGGCTGCTGGACGGCCGCCGCTCCACCACGCACTGGCGGCACACCGAGGAGCTGGCCCGGCGCTTCCCGCGTACCCGGGTCGAGCCGGACGTGCTCTACGTGGACGACGACCCGGTGATCACCTCGGCCGGGACGGCGGCCGGCATCGACGCCTGCCTGCACCTGGTCCGCCGGCTCCAGGGCGCCGAGGTGGCCCGGGGGATCGCCCGCCGGATGGTGGTGGCGCCGCACCGGGAGGGCGGGCAGGCGCAGTTCGTGTCCCGGCCGCTGCCCGGGGGCGACGGCGACTCGCTGGCCCCGCTGCTCGACTGGATGCGCCACCACCTGGACCAGGAGTCCACCGTGGAGCAGCTGGCCGCCCGGGCGCACATGTCGCCGCGCACCTTCGCCCGTCGCTTCCAGCAGGAGACCGGGACCACCCCGCACCGCTGGCTGGTCGGGCAGCGGCTGCTGCTCGCCCAGCGGCTGCTGGAGTCCACCGCCGAGCCGGTCGACGCGATCGCGGCCCGCTGCGGCTTCGGCAACGCGGCCACCCTGCGGCACCACTTCGGGCGCCGGCTGGGGACGACCCCGCTGGCCTACCGCCGCTGTTTCGCCGAACCGGTCGGACGCTGACCGGCCGTCACCCCTCACCGCCCAGGTGCCCGGTGTCGTTCCAGTGCGCCGGCCGCAGCCGTCCGCCCTCGGCGCGCCAGAGGCTGGTGGAGCAGTTGCGCACCGGCTCCAGCGCGGTCAACTGCGCCTCCGTCAGCCGGTCCAGCGCGAAGCGGAGCATCAGCACCGGGCAGTCGTGCGCGACCACCAGGACCGGCCGTCCGGCCTCCTCCTCGCACAGGTCGCGCAGCAGACTGCGCATCCGCAGCGCCACGTCCGCCCAGGACTCGCCGCCGGGCGGGCGGTAGTACAGCTCGCCCATCTTGCGGCGTCTGGCCGCCTCCGCCGGGTACGTGGTCTCGATCGCCGTCTTGGGCAGCATCTCCAGCACGCCCAGCTCGCGGTCGCGCAGCCGCTCGTCGTAGCGGACGGCGAGCGAGACCGGCACCGCGCCGAGCCCGGCGGCCTGGGCGAGCGCGATCCGGGCGGTCTCGGCGGTGCGCACGTACGGGGAACACCAGACGCTGCGCGGGCGGTCGGCGCTGGGCAGCCCGGCCCACCAGCGGCCGAGCGCCTGGGCCTGCTGCTGGCCCTGCATCGAGAGCGGGATGTCCGCGTCCCGGCAGCTGATCGGCACGCTCAACGCGCCCACCGCCTCGGCCAGCTGGAACTCCACGTTGGCGGTGGACTCGCCGTGCCGGGTGGCGATCAGCACGGACGGCAGCCGGGTGACCGCGGCCGGTGCGGTGCCCGGTGCGCCGTGGGCGGGGTAGGTGCCGTGGACACCGTGCGGTGTACCGGGAGGGTAGGTGGACTGGTGCTGACCGTTGAGGGTGGTGCCGAGTTCTGCCATCGCCGCTGCTCCCCGTGGGTCGATCAGTTGCCGGCCGGTCGCCGGTCCGGTCTGGTGGTGCCCGGTCTGCACGGCCGTTCATACATATGATCGCGCCGCCTTCTCCAGTGTTCACGGAGAAGACGGCGCGATCACAGGGCGCGCGTGGGGCGTATCAGTGCGCTGCCACGGGCTCCGGCGCCTTCTTCAGCTCTTCGTCGCCGGTTTCGGCGCCGTAGTCGGCCGGGTGGGTCTCGTCGGGGCCCTCGGGCGCCTTGAGCGCCCGCAGCGCCAGCGTGAGCACCACCGAGACCAGCAGGTTGAGCACGAAGGCGGTCAGGCCGATGTAGCCCAGCTCGCCGATGCCCGGGATCCCGGCCGCGTTGCCGCCGAAGTGCTTGGCGGCCGGGCCGGCGATGCCGTAGGCCTGCCAGGTGCCGTAGACCATGCCGGCCGCCCAGCCGGCGAACAGCGCCCAGTGGTGGAACCAGCGGGTGAACAGGCCGCCGACGATCGACACGAAGGTCTGCAGGATCCACAGGCCGCCGAGCAGCTGGAGGTTGATCGCCGCCTGCTTGTCCATGGTGAGCACGAAGACCAGCGCGCCGACCTTCACCAGCAGCGAGGCGGTCTTGGCGACCCTGGTCTCGTCGGCGGGGGTGGCGGCGGGCCTCAGGTACTCCTTGTAGACGTTGCGGGTGAACAGGTTGGCCGCCGCGATCGACATGATGGCGGCCGGCACCAGCGCGCCGATGCCGATCGCCGCGAAGGCGACGCCGGTGAACCAGTCCGGGAACATGTCCTCGAACAGCTGCGGTACGGAGAGCTGGGCGTTGTAGCCCTTGACGCCCTTGCCGACGCCGGCCGCGATCGCCATGAAGCCCAGCAGTGCCAGCAGGCCCAGCATCAGCGAGTACGCGGGCATGATCGCCATGTTGCGGCGCACGGTGTTGCGGGACCTGGAGGCGAGCACGCCGGTCACCGAGTGCGGGTACATGAACAGCGCCATCGCCGAGCCGAGCGCCAGCGTGGCGTACGTCCACTGCTTGTTCCCGGGCACCGTCAGCGAGCCGGCCGACCCGGAGGCGGCGAACTTCTCGCCCGCCGCGTCGAAGATGTGCCCGTAGCCGCCGAGCCGCAGCGGGATGTAGATCACCGCGACGATGATCACGAGGTAGATCAGGGTGTCCTTGACGAAGGCGATCAGCGCCGGCGCCCGCAGTCCGGAGGAGTAGGTGTACGCGGCCAGCACACCGAAGGCGAGGAACAGCGGCAGGTCCTTGACGAACCAGTTGGCGTTCTCGCCGCCGCCGACGCCCAGGACGTCCAGCACCGCCTGGATGCCGACCAGTTGCAGGGCGATGTACGGCATGGTGGCGAGGATGCCGGTCAGCGCGACCACCAGGGAGAGCGGCCGGGAGCCGTACCGCCCGCGCACGAAGTCCGCCGGGGTGACGTAGCCGTGCACCCGGGAGACCGACCAGAGCCGGGGCAGGAAGAGGAAGACCAGCGGGTAGGCGACGATCGTGTAGGGCACCGCGAAGAAGCCCGCCGCGCCGGTCGCGTACACCGCGGCCGGGACGGCGACGAAGGTGTACGCGGTGTAGAGGTCGCCGCCGAGCAGGAACCAGGTGACCCAGGTGCCGAAGCTGCGGCCGCCCAGGCCCCACTCGTCCAGGTGCAGGGCGTTGTCGGCCCGGCGCCAGCGCGAGGCGAGGAAGCCCATCACGGTGACCAGGACGAAGAAGAGGACGAAGACGGTCAGGGCGGGTACGTTGACGCCGTTCATCGCGCGTCACCCGCCTTCCGGGCGGCCTTCCTGGCCTTCTCGTCCCGGTCGACCAGCAGATAGGCGGCCACGGTGAAGACGGCCGAGACGGGCACCCAGAGCAGCTGGTACCAGTAGAAGAAGGGCACCCCGCCGACCGCGGGGTCGGTCTTGTCGTACGAGGACACCCAGAGCATCGCGACGATCGGTACGAGCAGGGCGAGTCCGGCCAGCACCCGCTCCGGGGTCACCGCCGGGACGGGTTCGGGTGGCTCGGGCATGACAGGTTCGGTGGCATCGAGGTCTGACGACATGGTTCGGCTCCGCTTCGGAGGGCTCACCCCGTCGGCGCCGCAGCCCGGAGGGTCGCACACCCCCACGAGCCCGCCGAGCAGCACCACTGGTGATCGGCAGTCAGTACGGCTGCGCAATCTAGGGCATGGTGTGACCCGTGTCATGGAAATGGCGGAATTTCACGCCATCCGGACGAGCCCCGCGCCCCGGCCACACACCTCGGGCCTCCCGCCGTGCTTCCTGTCGTGCTTCCTGCCGGGCCGACGCAACGGGCACCGGTACGCACGCCGTGTGCGCCGGTGCCCGGGAGCAGGAAGGGGGAGTGCCGCGGTTACTCCGGCCGCTTGAGCCGGGTGATGAACTTGTACCGGTCGCCGCGGTAGATCGAGCGGACCCACTCCACCGGGTCCCCTTCCGCGTCGAAGGAGTGCCGGGAGAGCTGGAGCATCGGCAGGCCGAGGTCGGAGCCGAGCAGCCCGGCCTCGCGCGGGGTGGCCAGGGTGGTCTCGATGGTCTCCTCGGCCTCGGCCACGGTGACCCCGTACACCTCGCGCAGGGCCGTGTACAGGGAGTTGTGCTTGGCCAGGTTGCGGCGCAGGGCGGGGAAGCGCTTGGCGGACAGGTGGGCGACCTCGATGGCCATCGGGTCGCCGTTGGCCAGCCGCAGCCGTTCGATCCGCAGCACCCGGCCGCCGGGCTTGATGTCCAGCAGCGGGGCCAGCCGGTCGTCGGCGGTGATGTAGCCGATCTCGATCAGCCGGGAGGTCGGCTCCAGGCCCTGGGCCCGCATGTCCTCCGTGTAGGAGGTGAGCTGGAGCGCCTGGGCCACCTTGGGCTTGGCGACGAAGGTGCCCTTGCCCTGGATGCGCTCCAGCCGGCCCTCGACCACCAGCTCCTGGAGCGCCTGCCGGACGGTGGTGCGCGAGGTGTCGAACTGCGCCGCCAGCGCCCGTTCGGGCGGAACGGGGGTACCGGCGGGCTGGGTCTCGGTGAGCTGGAGCAGATGGCGCTTGAGTCCGTAGTACTTCGGCACCCGCGCGGTCGGGTCGGTGCCGGCCAGCGTCGGGAGGCTCTTCGCCTGGGGGTCGTTGACCTGGGCCGTGCTGCCCCCGTCGCTGCTCATCGGACCTGTCTCCCGCTTCTCGCGCGGCCTTTGGCGGCGCAGCCATATCGTTAACGGCTCACATCGTTGCATGTATGGCTACGGAACGAATACCTCATCACGCGATGAACGATGTGCGGTGTCGGCTTGATAACGGGTGGTCCGGATTGGTCCAACAGCCGTTGACAGGCCCATTGGTCTAGGCCAAGCTCCAGGCATCTGGTCTACACCACTAGGCCGGTAACTATGAATCCCCCCACCCGTTCGCTGGGGTCCGCGGCACCTTTCCTCCCGCTTTACGTGGGCTTGCCGCTGCCACCCGACGGGGGTAACTCAGGCATCCCTCAGGAGGATGGCGTGAAGCGTCAGCTCATCGCGGCAGTCGGCGTCGCAGCTATGGTTGTCGGCCTGGCGGCCTGCAGCTCGGACGGCAAGAAGGAGGAGGGCGGCAACAGCGGCTCCTCTTCCGCTGCGGCCGGCGGCAAGAACTACAGTGGCAAGACGCTCAAGGTGTGGCTGATGTCCGGCTCGGCCCCCAAGGGCTGGGACGAGGCCGTGAAGACCGAGTTCGAGACCACCTACCCGGGCTCCAAGGTCGAGTACCAGATCCAGGAGTGGACCGGCATTGGCCCCAAGGTCACCGCCGCGCTCTCCGAGGGCTCCGTCGACGTGCTCGAGGTCGGCAACACCCAGACCGCGGGCTACGCCGCCACCGGTGGTCTCCTGGACATCACCAAGGACAAGGACGCCCTGGGCGGCGCCGACTGGAACGCCAACCAGAGCGAGTCCGCGATCCTGGACGGCAAGCAGTACGCCGCCCCGTGGTTCGTCACCAACCGTGTCGTCGCCTACAACAAGGACCTGTGGGCGAAGGCCGGCCTGACCGACACCCCGAAGACCCTGGACGAGTTCTACACCGACCTGGAGAAGCTGAAGGCGACGGCCGGCGTCACCGACCCGATCTACATGCCGGGCCAGGAGTGGTACACCTACTTCGGCCTCCTCACCAGCGAGGGCGGCAAGCTGGCGAAGAAGGACGGCGACAAGTGGGCCGGCGGCCTGTCGTCCCCCGAGGCGCAGAAGGCCTTCGAGACCTACAAGAAGCTGCAGAGCTACTCGGTCACCGGCCCCAAGGACGGTGACGAGGCCAAGCCGCAGCAGAAGGACGTCTTCGCCAAGGGCGACATCGGCGCGATCATCGGTCTCGGCTGGGAGGTCCCGACCGAGAAGGAGATGCCGAAGGAGAAGATCGGCTTCTTCCCGCTCCCGGGCAAGACGGCCGACAAGGCCTCCGGCGTGTTCCTCGGCGGCTCGAACCTGGCCATCGCCCAGGCGAGCAAGAACAGCGACATGGCGAAGGACTTCCTGAAGATCGCCCTGAACGACAAGAACGAGGGCACCGTCGCGGCCTCGGGCAACATCCCGAACAAGAAGTCGCTGGACGACAAGGTGGTCGGCGACTTCGCCGCCGCCGCCAAGGTCGCCGCCTCCTCCGGTGGGATCACCCCGACCACGCCGAACTGGGC
Source organism: Kitasatospora sp. NPDC087315 (assembly GCF_044744345.1). Classification (NCBI taxonomy): domain Bacteria; kingdom Bacillati; phylum Actinomycetota; class Actinomycetes; order Kitasatosporales; family Streptomycetaceae; genus Kitasatospora; species Kitasatospora sp. NPDC087315. The sequence continues at coordinate 287,262 of NZ_JBIUYD010000008.1, forward strand.
GAGCGTCGAGAACAACCCGAACCCGATCAAGGAGTTCCTGACCGGCGCCCTGACCGGTGACTACGCCGCCGCCGCCAAGAAGGCCGACGACGAGATCGCCAAGCGTCTGAACGCCAAGCAGTAGTAGTCGAGCGGCGTCGCTCACCGGCTCCCGGCGGGGAGCCGGTGGGCGGCGCCTGTCCGTCGTGGTCAGGTTGTCAGGAAGAGAGAACGATGGCTGTGCATTCGGAGCGGGTGCAGACACAGTCCCCGGACACAGGGAAGGCTGCTGTGGCCAGTATTGAGACGAGCGCCGCCGGCGGCGGCGTCAAGGGCACCCCGAAGAAGAGCACCAGATCGGCGGGCGGCCCGGGCCTGGGCACGCGGCTCGCGCCGTACCTGCTGCTGTTGCCGGCCACCGTGGTCACCCTGGGCCTGCTGGGCTGGCCCCTGCTGAAGACCGTCCTGGTGTCGTTCCAGAACCTGAACGCGCGCCAGCTGGTCCAGCACCTGACCGAGTGGAACGGCTTCGAGAACTACACCGAGCAGCTGACCAACGCCGAGTTCTGGGCGGTCACCGGCCGGACGGTCGCCTTCACCCTGATCAACGTTCTGCTGATCATGGTCGGCGGCTCGCTGGTCGGCCTGCTGCTCAACCGGCTCGGCAAGAAGATGCGGCTGCTGCTCTCGATCGGCCTGCTCCTCGCCTGGGCCATGCCGGTGGTCGCCGCGACCACGGTCTACACCTGGCTGTTCGACATCCGGTTCGGTGTCGTCAACTGGTTCCTGGACCGGCTGGGCTGGCACTCGATGGCCGACTACAACTGGACCGGCACCCAGTACTCCACCTTCTTCGTGATCATCCTGCTGATCGTCTGGGGCTCGATCCCCTTCGTGGCGTTCAACATGTACGCAGGTCTGACCACCATCCCGAAGGAGCTCTACGAGGCCGCCCGGATGGACGGCGCCGGCGCCGGCAAGATCTTCACCTCGGTGATCTTCCCCAGCCTGAAGCCGTTCTTCCTGGCCACGACCTTCCTTGAGGTCATCTGGGTCTTCAAGGCCTTCACCCAGGTCTACGCCATCAAGGCGGGCGGCCCCGACTCGTCCACCCGGACCCTGCCCGTCCACGCCTTCCTGGAAGGCACCGGCGCCCAGCACTACGGCACCGGTGCCGCGATCGCGGTGCTCACCATCCTGATGCTGGGTGTCCTGATGGCGTACTACTTCCGCATCATTCTCAAGCAGGAGGACGAGCTGTGAGGCGCTCGCTCATCGGACGTACCTGGCCGAACGTGATCGCGGTCGTCCTCTTCGTCTTCTTCATCTTCCCCGTCTACTGGATGGTCATCACGGCCTTCAAGCAGCAGAAGGACATCGTCAGCCGGACGCCTGTCTTCCTGCCGCTGGACGCGACCCTCGACCACTTCAAGACGGCGGTCAACGCGCCCAAGTTCTGGGAGTACGTCACCAACAGCTTCACCGTCACGGTCGTCGCGGTGCTGATCTCGCTGGTGATCGCCACCCTGGCGTCCTTCGCCATCGCCCGGATGAAGTTCCGCGGCCGCAAGACCTTCGTCCTGGTCGTGATGGCGGCGCAGATGGCGCCGTGGGAGGTCATGACCATCGCGGTCTACCTGATCTCCCGTGACAACGAGATGCTGAACAGCCTCATCCCGCTGACCGCCTTCTACATGATGATGGTCCTGCCCTTCACCATCTGGACGCTGCGCAGCTTCATCGCCGCCGTCCCGAAGGAGCTGGAGGAGTCCGCGATGGTGGACGGCTGCACCCGCACCCAGGCCTTCATGAAGGTGATCTTCCCGCTGCTGGCCCCGGGCCTGATGTCGACCTCGCTGTTCGGCTTCATCACCGCGTGGAACGAGTTCCCCCTGGTCCTGATCCTCAACAAGACCGACGGGCAGACCCTGCCGCTCTGGCTCTCCTCGTTCCAGACCAACTTCGGCACCGACTGGGGCGCGACCATGGCGGCCTCGACGCTGTTCGCCCTCCCGGTGCTGATCCTCTTCGTATTCCTCCAGCGCAAGGCCGTCGGCGGCTTGACCGACGGTGCAGTGAAGGGCTGACGCGACGTGAGCATCCTTGTCCCCACCCTGCCGGGCAGCGACCAGCTGCACCGCGACGCGCTGACGGTTCTCCAGCCCGGCTTCGTCGGCACCGAACCGCCGGAGTGGATCCGCCGCCACCTGGCGGCCGGCCTCGGCTCGGTCGCGCTGTTCGACCGCAACGTCGTCGACCTCCAGCAGCTCTCCGCGCTCACCAAGGCGCTGCGCGAGGAGAACCCGGACCTCCTGATCGCGATCGACGAGGAGAGCGGCGACGTCACCCGCCTGGAGGCGGGCTCCGGTTCGTCCTGGCCGGGCAACCTCGCCCTCGGCGTGATCGACGACCCGGCGCTGACCCGGGACGTCGCCCGTGAGCTGGGCCGGGCGCTGGCCGCGGCCGGCGTCAACTACAACTGGGCGCCCACCGCGGACGTCAACTCCAACCCGCGCAACCCGGTGATCGGCGTCCGCTCCTTCGGCGCCGACCCCGAGCTCTGCGCCCGGCACACCGCCGCCTGGGTCGAGGGCCTGCAGTCGGCCGGCGTCGCCGCCTGCTCCAAGCACTTCCCCGGGCACGGCGACACCGCGGTCGACTCGCACCACGGCCTGCCCGTGATCGACGTCGACCTGGACGTGCTGCGCAGCCGCGACCTGATCCCGTTCCAGGCCGCGATCGCCGCCGGGACCAAGGCCGTGATGACGGCCCACATCATGATCCCGGCGCTGGACCCGGCGCTGCCGGCCACGCTCAGCCCCGCCGTGCTGCGCGACCTGCTGCGCGCCGCCCCGGCCGACGGCGGCCTGGGCTACCAGGGCCTGATCGTCAGCGACGCGATCGAGATGGGCGCCATCGCCGACACCTTCGGCATGGGTGAGGGCACCGTGCTGGCCCTGGCGGCCGGCGCGGACGCGATCTGCGTCGGCGGCGGTCTGGCCGACGAGGAGACCGTGCTGATGCTGCGCGACGCCATCGTGGCGGGCGTGCGGGCCGGCCGGCTCTCCGAGGAGCGGCTGGCGGACGCGGCCTCCCGGGTGCGCGCGCTCGGCAGCTGGGGCCGGATCCAGGCCCAGGGCGAGCGGCTGGAGCCCGACCTGGCGGTCGGTCTGCGGGCCGCCCGCCGGGCGCTGCGGGTCGTCCGGGCGCCGGGCCAGGAGGCCCTGCCGGTGACCGAGCGCCCGTATGTGGTCTCGTTCTCCGACGAGCCCAACATCGCCGTCGGCGCCGTGACCCCGTGGGGCGTGGCCGACATGCTGACCGACCGCTTCCCCGGCACCCGGACCCGTGAGGTCGGCCCGGCGGACGCCGCCCCGGAGCAGCTGGACGCGCTGGCCGCCGAGCTGGTGGCGGAGGCCGAGGGCCGCCGGCTGGTGCTGGCGGTCCGGGACGCCCACCGGTACGCGTGGATGTCCGCCGCGCTGTCCCGTCTGGTGGCGGCCCGGCCGGACGCCGCGGTGGTCGAGATGGGCCTGCCGCAGTCCGAGCCGGTCGGCGCGCTGTACATCGCCACCCACGGTGCCGCCCGGGTCTGTGGTCTGGCGGCCGTCGAGGTGCTCACCGGACAGTCGGGAGCGATCGGCTGAGTCCTGGTCGGGCCGGTCACCCAGAGTGCCGGCAGACCTTTTCGAGCGGGCCCGTCATGCGCATGTCGCATGGCGGGCCCGTTTCGTTAACCCCGCGTTGACCTGCGAAGTCGCCCCCTGTCGGTGTTCCCTCAAATCTGCCTTAAGCCAGCCTTAAGTTCTACTTAGGGTGACACGGCGACAACTGATCGCCACGCGGTACAACAGCTCTGCAACGTCCTTTGCGGTCTGGCCATTTGGCGTTGACACCGCTTGTGGTCTAGGCCAGGCTCCACTCCATCCGGTTCGAACTTCAACCTCACCGGATGTGGTATCAGCCCCACCCGAAGCTCTTCGCCGCCCCACCCCGGTCTCTCCCGGCGGGCGCCATCACGCTGCCGGCGGGCAACAGGCACTAGCACCCTCGGAGGATGGCGTGAAGACGCGTCAGCTCATGGCGACATTCGGGACCCTCGCACTGGCGGCCGGGCTGACGGCCTGTTCGTCTGGGGGGTCGTCGTCAGGGGACACCAAGGACGGCGCCTCGGCGGACCCGAAGGCCGCCACCGGCACGGTCACCGTCTGGCTGATGGACGATGCCCAGAAGAACTGGCCGGACCTCGTGCAGCGGGTCAACGACGAGTTCGCGGCCAAGTACCCGAACGTCACGCTGAAGCTCTCGTACCAGGGCTGGGCCGACAAGGTCGGCAAGCTGGACGCCGCGCTGGCGGCCGGCAACGCCCCCGACGTGGTGGAGCTCGGCAACACCGAGACCATGAAGTACGTCCTCTCCGGCGCGCTGGCCCCGGTCGACCGGACCACGTTCGACAACTCGGACAGCTGGATCAAGGCGCTGGCCAACACCTGTACGTACCAGGACAAGCTCTGGTGCGTGCCGTACTACGCGGGCGCCCGGGTCGCCATCTACAACTCCGCCGCCTTCCAGTCGGCGACCGGCAGCGCGGACTTCCCCAAGACCGAGGACGAGCTGCGGGCGGCGCTGGACAAGATCGCGGACAAGAACAAGGCCGACCGGACCTTCTCCCCGCTCTACCTCCCCGGCCAGTACTGGTACGCCGCGATGAGCTACGTCTCCGCGTACGGCGGCACCATCGCCAAGTTCGACAGCTCCGGCAACTGGCACGGCACCCTGCACGACGCCAAGTCCCAGCAGGGCATCAGCCACTTCGTCGACCTGGTGCGCAAGTACAACAAGGGCGACCTGTCGGTGAACGAGCAGAACCAGTTCGAGTCGATGGCCCGCGGGCACGCCGCGTCCTTCTACGGCAACGGCTACGAGGCGGCCAGCGTGACCGCGCCGGTCACCGGCGACCCGAGCCTCAAGGACGCGGTCAAGGTGGCGACCATGCCGGGCCCGGACGGCAAGCCGCTGCCGACCTTCATCGGCGGCTCGGACCTCGCCGTCACCGCCAAGTCGCCGTCGGCCGAGCTGGCCACCGACTGGATCCGGATGTTCACCAGCACCAAGTCGGAGCAGGCGCTGGCGGACAAGGACATCCTGCCGAACAACCTGACCCAGCTGAACCAGCTGAAGAGCAAGCCGGCCACCGCCGCCGCGGCCAACGCGGTGCCGGACGCCTGGTTCACCCCGCTGGCCCCGGGCTGGGGCGCGGTCGAGAAGCAGAAGATCCTGCCGGAGATGCTGAACGCGATCATCAAGGGCAAGTCGGTGGACCAGGCCACCAAGGAGGCCGACGCCGCGATCGACCAGCTGATCAACAAGCCGTCCTGACCGGCGGTCGTACGTCCGGGGGCCCCTGCCGCGCGGGCGGGAGGGGCTCTCGAATGTGCTCCACGGGGGTGGCCCCCGTAGGATTGCCACAGGAATCACCGCAGCGAGTGTGCGGACTCGCCGCCGTAGAGGTCCCCACCGGGCATCCCCGTCCGGGTGGGGTCGAACCATCTCATCGGAGGCACATCCAGATGTCCGACACGCAGACTGTTTCCGTCCCCGGCCGGATCATGGCGGCGGAGATGGCCGAGCAGCCGGCCGTCCTCCAGCGCATCCTCGACGAGGGCGCCCCGAAGATCCGCGAGATCGCGGCCCAGATCTCCGCCCGCAACCCGCGCTTCGTCCTGCTCACCGCGCGCGGCACGTCCGACAACGCGGCGCTCTACGCCAAGTACCTGATCGAGATCCTGCTCGGCAAGCCGGCCGGTCTGACCTCGATGTCGACCACCACCGCGTACGGCGCCAAGCCGGACCTCACCGACGTGCTGGTCATCACCGTCAGCCAGTCCGGCGGTTCGCCGGACCTGGTGGCCTCCACCAAGGCGGCCCGCGAGGCCGGTGCCATCACCCTGGCGGTCACCAACAACGCCGACTCGCCGCTGGCCGAGGTCTCCGAGTTCCACATCGACGTGCTGGCCGGCCCGGAGAAGGCCCTGCCCGCCACCAAGACCTACACCGCCGAGCTGCTGGCGCTCTACCTGCTGGTGGAGGGCCTGCGCGGTGGCGACGGCGCGGCCGCCAAGGAGCTGCCGGCCCTGGCCGCCGGCATCCTGGCCCGCCAGCCCGAGGTGAAGGCCCTGGCCGAGCGCTACCGCTTCGCCCAGCGCCTGGTCATCACCTCGCGCGGCTACGGCTACCCGACCGCCCGTGAGGCGGCGCTGAAGCTGATGGAGACCACCTACATCCCGGCCTCCCCGTTCTCCGGCGCCGACCTGCTGCACGGCCCGCTGGCCATGGTCGACAACGTCTCCCCGGTCATCGCGATCGTTCCGGACGGCAAGGGCGGCGAGGCCCTGCAGCCGGTGCTGGACCGCCTGCGCGGCCGCGGTGCGGACCTGGTGGTCATCGGCCAGCAGTCGCAGGTGGACGCCGCCTCGGCGGGCTTCGCGCTGCCGGCCGGTGTGCCCGAGGAGGTCCAGACGATCCTGGAGATCCTGCCGCTCCAGCAGCTGGCCTACGAGGTCACCATCGCCCGCGGCCAGGACCCGGACGCCCCGCGCGCCCTGGCCAAGGTCACCGAGACCCACTGACGCCGGGCCGGCGCCCGCGCCGGAAGACGCCGAACCCCCGTCCACAGGCTGTGGACGGGGGTTCGGCTCTGAGCGGCGGAACATGGTTCGAAGGAGCGGGCGGACCCGCGGGAGCACCACCGGAAAGCACTACGGGCCACGGCGCCGACACGGGACCCTCAACCCTCCCTCCTTGCCCGCCAGCGGGAAGGAGGGGCCCATGGCACCGCAGCCGGAGCTGTCGTCGGGTGGTCCCGCCGCGCAGCTCCCCGCCGGAGGCGAGAAGCACTACGGGCCACGGCGCCGACACGGGACCCTCAACCCATGCGGCACCGCAGCCCGGAGCTGTCGTCGGGCGCCGGTGACGATCGAGAACTGTGCGGGGTCCTCGCTCGGCGGCGTCCGACCGAGGAGCGGCCTCGCGCGGTCAGGGCAGTTGCGCGGTGGGCCTCTCCTTGGTGCCCTTTCATTGTGGACTAGACCAATCTGGCTTGTCCAGGCCTCGCCGAAAATTGGTCTGGACAACTCCTCCGGCGGGCCGGTCCCCGCCCGCCGCCGGCCCGTCGCCCGGTGCTGGCGCGCCCACCCGCCCGGGCTGGAGCTACCCTCGCCATGTGCCCTCGCTGAACGAACTCGTCCGCCGCCACACCACCCTGACCGGTGCCGATGTGGAGTGGCTCCACATGCTGGTCTCGGAGTGGCAGCTGCTCTCCGACCTCTCCTTCGCCGACCTGGTCCTGTGGATCCCGACCTGGGACGGCATCCGCTACGTCTCGGTGGCCCAGATGCGGCCCAACACCGGCCCCACCTCCTACCAGGACGACATGGTCGGCCACCTCGTCCCGCGCGGCCGCCGGCCGCTGCTGGACGCCGCCTTCGACGAGGGGCGGATCGTGCGCGAGGGCGACCCGGAGTGGCGCGAGGAGGTGCCGGTCCGGGTCGAGTCCATCCCGGTCCGCCGCGAGGGCAAGGTGCTCGGCGTGATCGCCCGGAACACCAACCTGCTGACCGTCCGCACCCCCAGCCGGCTCGAGCTCACCTATCTGCAGAGCGCCTCCGACCTGGCCCAGATGATCGCCGCCGGAACCTTCCCGTACCACGGTGTCGAGCAGGCCGACATGGACGCCGCCCCCCGCGTCGGCGACGGCCTGATCAGGCTGGACGCCGACGGCATCGTCACCTACGCCAGTCCCAACGCGCTCTCCGCCTACCACCGCCTCGGCCTCACCACCGACCTGGTCGGCAGCCACCTGGGCCGCGCCACCGCCGAACTGGCCCCGCCGTCGCGGGCGGCCGTGCACGAGGCGCTGGTGAAACTGGCGAGCGGCTGGGCGCCCCGGCAGGCCGAGGTGGAGGTGCAGGGCGGTGTGGTGACCCTGCGGGCCATCCCGCTCCGGCCCAAGGGCACGCAGACCGGTTCGCTGGTGCTCTGCCGGGACGTCACCGAGCTGCGCCGCCGCGACCGCGAGCTGATGACCAAGGACGCCACCATCCGGGAGATCCACCACCGGGTGAAGAACAACCTCCAGACCGTGGCCGCGCTGCTGCGGCTGCAGTCCCGCCGGATGGACTCGGACGCCGGCCGGGCCGCGCTGGACGAGGCGGTCCGCCGGGTGGGCTCGATCGCGATCGTGCACGAGACGCTCTCCCAGGCGCTGGACGAGCAGGTGGCCTTCGACGAGATCGCCGACCGGGTGCTGGCGATGGTGATGGAGCTGTCCCAGGACGGCCGGGTGGCGACCCGGCGCTCCGGCAGCTTCGGCATCCTCTCCGCCGAGGTGGCCACCCCGCTGTCGATGGTGCTGACCGAGCTGCTGCAGAACGCGCTGGAACACGCGTTCGGCCCGTCCGCCTCCGGCAACCTGGAGGTCAGCGCGCTGCGCGGGCGGGCGCCGGCCACCGGGATGGGCTGGTCGGACAGCTGGAACGGCGGCACCAGGCCGGAGGAGTACCTGCTGATCACCGTGCAGGACGACGGCAAGGGCATGCCGGAGGGCTTCGACCCGCAGCAGGCGGGCAATCTCGGGCTGCAGATCGTGCGCACCCTGGCCACCGGTGAGCTGGGCGGCACCTTCGACATGGTGGCCGGACCGAACGGCGGCACCAAGGTGATCCTGGAGATCCCGGTGCGCTGAAACCGGTGCGCCGAGAAGCGCGGTGGGGGCGCGCGTCCGGCGAGGGCGCCGGGGCGCGTGCTCCACGATCCCCGGGTGGGATGGGCCGTCCGGGGAGCCGTACCCGGACGCGGACAGAGAAACGAGGCCCTGCCGACCGGGGGGGTGGGTCGGCAGGGCCTCTCGACCCGTTCCGGCCGTCGGGGGGAGTCGGCCGGAACGGGGGCTCTGGGTGGTGCGGCACCGCACCGGTGCGTTGCACACGGTGAGCGCCTCAGCTCCACAATATTGCTCTAAGTGAACAGTATCAAGTGGCTGGGCGGCCCGGTGTCGCGAGACCGCGCCGAACGCGGTCCGTCGTACGGAAGGCTTCGCCAGGAGGTGCAGGGAAGCCCTTGATCATGTGTTGATCGATACTGCGGTCACTGCTGGTAATGCGGCGTGTGATCAGGCGGTGCGGGCGCGGTTGCGGGCTGCGCGGCGCTTCATCGCGCGACGCTCGTCCTCGCTCATGCCACCCCAGACGCCGGCGTCCTGGCCGGTCTCAAGAGCCCACTGCAGGCACTGTTCCATGACCGGACAGCGGCGGCACACGGCCTTGGCTTCCTCGATCTGCAGCAGAGCAGGACCGGTGTTCCCGATCGGGAAGAACAGCTCCGGGTCCTCTTCGCGGCAGACAGCGCGGTGGCGCCAGTCCATGGTCGTCCAACTCCTCCTGCCGGCGGGGCGACCCGGTCGGCATAATCGATGGCTTGTGAATGTGAACGCTTTCACGAATCCCGCAACAGCAAAAGAGACCAAAGGCCCATCGGGCCCGGGTGGTCTGTGCTGGGAGGGATTCGGCGATTCGAGGGACACCCCGCGGTCGGCCCCCGTCAGAATCTGAGGTTGCCGTCGCTGCGATGCGTCCCGATCGCCATGTAGAGGTTCGCAAACCTCAGGCCCGGATACAACCCCCTTCAGGGAGGAATTTTTGATTCTTCGGTGTCGCCTAGCTCACAGCCGGTACTTCTATGGAGTGAAGGGGGCTTGTGCGTTCGAGAAGAAGGGTAAAGCCCCCTTCTAGTCACACAATCACACGCAGTGCCCGCCGTACGCCTGTGAAACTGACGCGACTCCTGTCTCCAAGGTGGTCCCCGTCGACCTGGAACGGAGCCGGTTCCTCTGAAACCAAGGTGAAGTGCCTGACGTCGTGATAGGAGACGACATGCTTTCCGGACGGACCGGAAGAGGTGCCGTCGCCGCTCGAAGGCCCGTACGACCGCAGGATCTGACGGACCGTTCGAGCAGTGCCGAACGCGGTCATCCGGGTGATGCCGAAGACGTCGAGGTCCGTGTCGAAGGAGGCGAGGGGTGAGGGATAGACCGGGCGGTTCCCCAGGAACGTCCACGGCGAGGTGTTGCTGACTATCGACAGCACCAGCTCCGGCACCGGCGCGCGGCCGGGGAGTTGCAGGGTGATCGGGCCTGATCTGCGCTGCTCACGCTGGGTGACGAAGTGCCGCAGGGCCTGGCCGACATAGAGCGCGTGGGTGGACCTGCGCCCCGCCCGTCGCTGCTCCTCGACCCGGCCGACCACGCCGGCGTCGAAGCCGAGGCCGGCCGTGAAGGTGAACCAGCGGTCCGGCAGTCCGTCGGTCATCGCCTTGCCCAGGCCGATCGGGCGCTCGCGGCGGTGCTCCAGGGCGTCCAGCAGGGCGCCGGTGGCCTCCACCGGGTCGTTGGGCAGGCCCAGCGCGCGGGCGAACACATTGGTCGAGCCACCGGGCACCACGGCCAGCCGGGGGAGCTTCTCGCCCGGGCCGTGCGCCAGCAGTCCGTTGACCACCTCGTTGACGGTGCCGTCACCGCCCAGCGCCACCACCAGGTCGACCGTGCCGTCCTCGGCCGCCTCGCGGGCCAGGTCGCGCGCGTGCCCCCGGTATTCGGTGTGGGCCACCTCCAGCTTGAGGTCGCTGCGCAGGGCATGGATCAGCACGTCCCGGGTGCGGCCACTGGTGGTGGTCGCCTTCGGGTTCACGACCAGGAGAGCGCGCATGAGCAAAGCCTACGGGTCGGTACGGACCGACCGGCGGCTACCCTGCTGGAGTGACCGCAGAATCCCCCGCACCCGTACCCGCGGCCGGCTCCGTCCGGCCGGTGTCCCTGGCCGTGGGCGCCGCCCTCACCGCGCTGGAGGGCGCCGCCCTGGCCGTCGTCGGCGTCTGGGACATGGTGTCCGCGCTGTCCGGTGAGTCCAAGCAGCTGGCGCTGAACGAGTTCGGCGGCGCGGTGATCGTGCTGCTCGGCGTGTTGCCGGTGCTGGCCGCCCGGGCGCTGTTCAAGGGGCGGCGCTGGGGCCGCAGCCCGGCCGTGCTGACCAACTCGGTCTGCCTGCCGGTGGGCTACTACATGTGCCAGAGCGGCGGCGCGATGGTGGCCGTCGGGGTGGCCGTCGGCCTGCTCGGGCTGGTCGGCATCGGCGCCCTGCTCGGCCCGAAATCGACGGCGGCCCTCTACGCTCCGCACGAGGGCTGAGCGCAGAGGGCCGTTCCGGCGCCGCTGGGCGGTCGTCAGTTCTACTCCTCCACCAGGAGCTTCTCCCGGAGCTGGGCCAGTGTCCGGGCCAGCAGCCGGGAGACGTGCATCTGTGAGATGCCCACCTCGGCGGCGATCTGCGACTGGGTCATGTTCCGGAAGAACCGCAGCACCAGGATCTTCTGCTCCCGGGGCGGCAGCTGCGCCAGCAGCGGCTTGAGCGACTCCCGGTACTCGACGCCCTCCAGCGCCTCGTCGGTGGCGCCCAGGGTGTCCGCGACGGCCGGCGACTCGTCGTCGCTGTCCGGCACGTCCAGCGACAGCGTGGAGTACGCGTTGGCGGACTCCAGGCCCTCCAGCACGTCCTCCTCGGAGATCCCCAGGTGCTCGGCCAGCTCGTGCACCGTGGGGGAGCGGCCGTGCCGCTGGGAGAGCTCGCTGGTCGCCGTGGTCAGCGACAGCCGCAGCTCCTGGAGCCGGCGCGGTACCCGGACCGCCCAGCCCTTGTCCCGGAAGTGCCGCTTGATCTCGCCGACGATGGTCGGCGTGGCGTAGGTGGAGAACTCGACCCCGCGCTCGTGGTCGAAGCGGTCCACCGACTTGATCAGCCCGATGGTGGCGACCTGGGTCAGGTCGTCCAGCGGCTCGCCCCGGTTGCGGAACCGCCGGGCCAGGTGCTCCACCAGCGGGATGTGCATCCGCACCAGCTGGTTGCGCAGCTCGACGCGCTCCGGGGAGCCGTCGGGCAGCGCGGACAGACGGACGAACAGCGCCCGGGCCGCCTCGCGGTCCGGCGCCCCGGTGCGGTGCGGGGTCTGGGCGGGCACCGCACCGCGCAGCGCCTCGGCTGCGGGGTCCGCCGGGTCGGCCGCGGCCGGCGGGGGCACGGGGACGGGCGACGGATCAGACGTCGGCTCGGTCGGCTGGCTCATCCGGTGGGCGTCCTTCGGGTGCGCTTCGTCGTTGGCGGCGAGGCCGGGAACGCTCGCCTGGGTCGGTACGGCAGGGCCCGCCGTCGCGAGGCCGGTACGGTCCAGATCACTCACGGCCATTCCCCCGTTCCGTTCCGGGAGCACCGGGACCGTGGGGCGGCCCCGATTCGTCTTATTGGTCGTACCGCGTGGTGGGCGGTACCGGGAGCCGTCCGCCGGGCCCGGGTGGGGGGTACCGGCCGGACGGCCCTTGTTCGGTGCTGCTGCTGCGGCGGCCCTAGTGGGTGGCGGAACCGCCGCGCTTCTTGTGCAGGCTGATCGTCACGGTGTTGTCCTCGCCGACCGAGGAGTCCACCTCGCCGGCCAGCGCGGAGAGCACCGTCCAGGCGAAGGTGTCCCGCTCGGGGGCCCGGCCGTCCGTGGTCGGGGCGGAGACGGTGACCTTGAGCGAGTCGCCGACCAGCCGGAACTCGCAGGACAGGACCGACCCGGGTACCGCCTGCTGGAGCAGGATGGCGCAGGCCTCGTCCACCGCGATCCGTAGGTCCTCGATCTCGTCCAGCGTGAAGTCCAGCCGGGCCGCCAGCCCCGCCGTCGCTGTTCGCAGTACCGAGAGGTAGGCCCCGGCCGCGGGCAGCCGGACCTCCACGAAGTCCTGGACCCCGGGCTCGCCGTCGATCTGGGACACCCTCACCTCCTGGGTGACGCGCTGTGCTTCCGGGCCGGTGGCCGCGGCACTGTCTGTTGCTTGGCTCAACTGCTTCGCCCCAACTGTCCAGAGGGGTGGTGCGGTACGTGTACCGGTCATACCCCGCGAGGGGTGGCCGGACGCCGCGCATCCGCCCGAGACGTTACCGCTTTTGGCCCCGGCGCGGGAGTCACTCATGGTAGGGCGCCGCGACACAGGGTGTCAGTGGCCGGACGGAACCCGTTCGTACGGCCGGGCGGGGCCCGTCTGTTCGGCGGCGTACCGGTGGGCGCGGCCCCGTCGGCACGCTGTGTTCAGCGCGCGCCGACGGCGGTGAGCGCCTCTCCGGTGAGCCGGTAGACGCTCCAGCCGTCCATCGGCACCGCGCCGAGCGACTTGTAGAAGTTGATCGAGGGCTCGTTCCAGTCGAGCACCGACCACTCCATCCGCGAGTAGCCGCGTTCGACGGCGATCCGCGCCAGCTCCAGCAGCAGGGCCTTGCCGTGGCCGCCGCCGCGGGCCGCCGGGCGGACGTACAGGTCCTCCAGGTAGATGCCGTGCGTCCCGCGCCAGGTCGAGAAGTTGAGGAACCAGACCGCGAAGCCGACCGGCTCGCCGGTGGTGTCGTCCTCGGCGATCAGGCCGAACAGCGCCGGGGCGGCGCCGAACAGCGCGTCCCGCAGCTGTGCCTCGGTGGCCACCGCCTCGTGCGGGGCCTTCTCGTACTCCGCGAGTTCGCGGATCATGGCGTGGATGACCGGGACGTCGGTGACTAGGGCGGTGCGGATCATGTGACGAGCCTACTTGGCCCGTTCGGGCCTAGGCCCAATGCCGGTGACTTAATTCGTGTCTCGCTTGGTGATCGTGACGGTGGCTGGTTGGGGTGGTGGCCAGTTGCGGTGTTGGGCGCGTTTGAGGGGCCAGTTGGACATTTTGCGTTTGATGACGCGGGGGCAGGATCGTTGACGCCGTTCGGGTAGGAGGCGTTCGCTGATCTCAGCGAGGGTGCGGGTCAGTGCACGGATGAGTCTGCCGGGGGGAAAGCGCCGCCTGGGCGGGGACCTGGCGGCGTACGACCCGCAGGCTGCGGGTGAAAGACAGACGGTCGGGGTCCAGGCCTTCTTGCAGGGCGGCCTGGTGCATCAGCTGCCGGATGGCGTGGTGGACCAGGAGGAGCCCGTAGATCTCCTGCTCCACACCCCACGGGTACTTCGAGCGCAGGACGAGTTTGGGCCCGCGCTGGTGGGTCTTGATCTCGTCCAGTGTGGTCTCGATCTCCCAGCGCTGGGCGTAGAGGGC